>JAEWOA010000278.1 GCA_023461115.1 Actinomycetes bacterium | reverse complement strand
ATGTCGCGGCCGCGAGGACGCTGCTGGAGGACGCCGTCCGCGCGTTGCGCGTGCGCTCGTCGGTGGCCGGCACGCTGTCCTCGACGAAGGCGACGACGCTCACGCAGGCGTCGGTCGCCGTCACGGTGACGTCGGCCGCTCCGGCCACGGGCGCCGTCGTCGTGCGGGCGGGTGGGCGCGAGGTGACGGCCACGCTCGTCGCGCGCAAGGCCACCGTGGTGCTGCCACGGCTCGCCGCGGGCGCTCACGCGGTGAGCGTGCGCTACCTCGGCGACGCCACGGTCGCGGCCGCGGAGGCGAGCGTGGGCACGCTCACGGTCGCGCGTGTGTCGTCGGCGACGAAGGCCACGTTCCGCTCGGCGACGGTGACCTCGGGCGGCACCGCGGTGGTCGACGTCGTGGTGACCGGTCCCACTGCCCCGACCGGCACGATCACGGTCCGCGCGGGCACCCGCGTGGTCACCGTCCCGCTCGCGGCGGCGCAGCGCGGGCGGGTCGCCGTGACGCTGCCGAAGCTGCCGGGCGGGGTCCACTCCGCGGCCGTGGCGTACTCGGGTGACGCGCTGCTCGCGCCGTCGTCGACGGCGGCGCGCCTGACCGTCAAGCGTGTGGCGCCCAAGGTCACCGCGACGCTCTCGCCCGCGAACGTGCGCAAGGGCCGCGCGGCCACGGTCGTCGTCAAGGTGTCGGCGCCGGGCGTGAGCAGCCCGACGGGGCTCGTCACGGTCAAGGTGGGCACCCAGACCCGGACCGTGCGGCTCACAGCGGCGGACAAGGGCAAGGCGACCGTGAGGTTGCCCGTGCGCGGGGTGGGCCGGCACTCGGTCCGTGTGACCTACGCGGGGGATGGCTACGTCCAGCCGGGAGCAGCCCGGACTGTGACGTTGCGCGTCCGCTGACACCCCAGTCGGCGGAACGGCGGGAGGGCGGCGATCGGGTCGGATCGCCGCCCTCCTTCGCGTGCCAGGCGCGGAGTCAGGCCGGGCCGGGGGCCCGGAAGATCACGGCGCCGAGCGGTGGGATGCGGACCACCGCGGAGTACGGGCGGCCGTAGTGCGGGTCCGGCCGGGCCTCGATCGAGCCCAGGTTGCCCACGCCCGAGCCGCCGTAGTCCGGGGAGTCGGAGTTGAAGACCTCGGTCCAGTGGCCCCCGCGCGGCAGCGCGAGCCGGTAGTTCTCGTGCGGCAGGCCCGCGAAGTTCACCACGACGACCACCTCGGGTGTGCCCGAGCCCTTGCGGATGTACGCGAGCGTGTTGCCCGCGGCGTCGTCGGAGTCGATCCACTCGAAGCCGTCGGGCGTGTGGTCGAGCTGCCACAACGCCGGGGTCGCGCGGTACACCGCGTTGAGGTCGCGGACGGCCTTCTGCACGCCCGCGCGCAGTGGGTCGTCGAGCGCCCACCAGTCGAGTGAGTGCGCCTCGGTCCACTCGTCGGGCTGCGCGAACTCCTGGCCCATGAACAGCAGCTGCTTGCCCGGATGCGTCCACTGGTAGGCCAGCAGCGAGCGGACGCCCGCGGTCTTCTGCCAGTGGTCGCCCGGCATCCGCGCGTACAGCGAGCCCTTGCCGTGCACCACCTCGTCGTGCGAGATCGGCAGGACGTAGCGCTCGGAGTACGCGTAGACCATCGAGAACGTGATCTCACCGTGGTGGTACTGCCGGTGGATCGGCTGCTCCGACATGTAGCGGAGCGTGTCGTTCATCCAGCCCATGTTCCACTTCAGCCCGAAGCCCAGGCCGTTGTAGTCGGTGGGCGCCGTGACGCCCGGCCAGGCCGTGGACTCCTCGGCGATCATCATGGTGCCGGGCGCGTGGCGGTACGCGGTCGCGTTGGTCTCCTGCAGGAACGAGATCGCGTCCAGGTTCTCGCGGCCGCCGTACTTGTTGGGCCGCCACTGGCCTTCCTTGCGCGAATAGTCCAGGTAGAGCATCGAGGCCACCGCGTCCACCCGCAGCGCGTCGACGTGGAACTCCTCGAGCCAGTACACGGCGTTCGCGACCAGGAAGTTGCGCACCTCGTTGCGGCCGTAGTTGAACACGTACGTGCCCCAGTCGGGCTGCTCGCCGAGCAGCGGGTCCGGGTGCTCGTAGAGCGCGGTGCCGTCGAACTGCGCGAGCGCCCATTCGTCCTTGGGGAAGTGCCCTGGGACCCAGTCGACGATCACGCCGATGCCCGCCTGGTGCAGCGAGTCGATCAGGAAGCGCAGGTCGTCGGGGTGCCCGAAGCGCGACGTCGGCGCGTAGTACGACGTCACCTGGTAGCCCCACGAGCCACCGAACGGGTGCTCCGCCACGGGCAGGAACTCGACGTGCGTGAAGCCCAGGTCCGTGACGTACTGCGTCAGCTGCTCGGCGAGCTCGCGGTACGACAGCCCCTGGCGCCACGAGCCCAGATGCACCTCGTACACCGACAGCGGGCTTGTGTGCGGGTCGTGCTCGGCGCGCGCCGCGATCCACGCGTCGTCGCCCCACGTGTACGACGACTCGACGACGACCGACGCGGTGGCCGGCGGGATCTCGGTGCCCCGCGCCATCGGGTCGGCCTTCTGCCGCCACGAGCCGTCGCGGCCCAGGATCTCGAACTTGTACCGGGACCCGGCGCCGACCTCCGGGACGAACAGCTCCCACACGCCGCTGTCGCCGAGCGACCGCATCGCGTGCGTCGCGCCCTGCCAGTAGTTGAAGTCGCCGACGACGCGCACCGCCACCGCGTTGGGCGCCCACACGGCGAACGACGTGCCGCTCACCTCGCCGAGCGCGCCGGGGTAGGTGCGCACGGTCGCGCCGAGGACGGTCCAGAGCTTCTCGTGCCTGCCCTCGCGGATCAGGTGGCGGTCGAGCTCCTGCACGGTCGGGAGGAAGCGGTACGGGTCGTCGTGCAGCGTGGTGTCGCCGCCGTACGTGACCTCCAGGCGGTAGTCCGGCACCTCGTCGCCCGGGAGCACCGCGAACCAGACACCGTCCTGCTCGTGCGTCGCGGGCGTGCGGCCTTCCGGCGTCACGACGACGACCGAGTCGGCCAGCGGCCGGACCGTGCGGATCGTGACACTGGGCGCACCCGAGTGCTCGCCCACGTGCGGGCCGAGCACCCCGTGAGGGTCGTACCACGCGCCGTGCGCGACGGCGGCGAGGGTGTCGGAGGCGACGGGGACCGGGGAGGACGCGGCCGGGCTCATGGGCCTAGCCAACCACCGTCGGGCCCCGAGCGCAGGAGCACCCGCCGACTGGTCGCGCACGATGCCGAGGCCGATGACCTGCGCGATGACTGCGCCGGGCGCCCGTGGGGGGCCACGCTCCGGCGGGCAGGTCAGCGGCCGACGAGGCGATCGAGGCCCGCGAGCGGGATCGGCAGCCAGTCCGGGCGGTTGCGCGACTCGTAGACGGCCTCGTACAGCGTCTTGTCGAGCTCCAGCACGCGGACCAGCAGCTCCGTGACCTCGTCGGAGCCGGCCGACGTCGACTCGTCCCCGGTCCCGGCGGCCTCGTCGTACCCGCGGCGCAGCGCCGCGCGCGCCGAGTCGGCCCACGCGTGCGCCTCGTCGCCCGTGAGCCCGCCCACCGCCGCGGCGTAGTCGATCGAGCGCAACAGGCCCGCGACGTCCCGCACCGCGAGGTCGGGCCGCGTGCGGGCGTCCAGCGGCGCCAGCGGCTCACCCTCGAAGTCGGTGATGAACCAGCGGTCGCGCGCGCGCAGCACCTGGCCCAGGTGCAGGTCGCCGTG
>JAEWOA010000277.1 GCA_023461115.1 Actinomycetes bacterium | reverse complement strand
CGCTGTCCCCGGCGGGGCGCGCGAGCTCGACGAGGGCCCGGATCGAGCCCGCGGACCCCGCGTCGCTCGGCCGAGCGCGGCCCGGCGGGTGGCACCGGATCCTCGTCTCGGCGGCGGCGCGCGAGCTGCCGCGGGCGCTCGTCGAGCAGCTCGCGGACGGCGGGCGCATGGTGATCCCGGTGCGCTCGACGATGCACGTCGTCATCCGTCGGGGTGAACGGACGGCCGTCAGCACGCACGGGTCCTACTCGTTCGTGCCGTTGCGCTGACGAGTTTTCGAGGTGCCCCGGGCACCTCGCAGCGCGCTGACCTGTGAGAATGCCCGCAGTCGGGCGTTTCGTGCGAAGGCGGCAGATGACGCATAGGTGACGAATGTCTGTACCGATCAGTAACGTGCCCATCGCGCCCGGTGTGCGTGACCCACGTCACGTCGAGCGCCACGGCCATCAGCCGCGCCCGTCCCGCGACCTCCAGGGGTGTCCGCATGCCACGTCGTCCAGTCCTCGCCTCCGTCACCGCCTTGTCGGTGGCGCTGGGCACCGCGCTTCTCAGCACCCCGGCGGGCGCCGCGCCGCCCGACCCCAAGCCCCACGGCCTCGACCCGAGCCTGAGCGGCTACACGCTCGCCGACGCGCGCAAGCTCGTCGGGATCTCGGGCGCCGAGGGCACCGTGACCGCGTTCGTCCAGCTGACGACCCCCGCGGGCGTCGACGTGCAGGACGACGGCAAGGCCGCCGTCAAGGCCGCCGCCGCCGAGACCAAGGCCGCCGCCAAGGACGTCGTGCCGGCCGAGCTCACCGAGAAGAACGCGCAGACCGCGGCGCCCAAGCGCCTCGGCACGGTCACCAACCTGGCGGCGGGCGCGCTCGTCACGGGCGACGCCGCCCAAGTGGCCAAGCTCGCCAAGGACGACAGCGTCAAGGCCATCTACCGGGTCGCGACGAAGCGCCCCACCAACTCCGCGACCGTCACGCTCACGCGCGCGCTGGCCACCTGGCAGAACACCGGCGTCACCGGCGAGGGCGTCAGCATCGCCGTCATCGACACCGGCCTGGACTACACGCACGCCGACTTCGGCGGCCCCGGCACCATCGAGGCGTACGACGAGGCGTACGGCGAAGACGGCACGCAGCCCGTCCCCGCCGGGCTGTTCGACGCCGCCAAGTTCGTCGGCGGCTACGACTTCGCCGGCCCGCTCTACGACGCGAGCCTGGACGAGCCGGGCTCCACCGACGTCCCGAGCCCCGACGACAACCCGATCGACTCGCTCTCGACGAGCGCCAACTCGGGCCACGGCACCCACGTCGCCGGCACCGCCGCCGGCTACGGCGTCACCGCCGACGGCGACACGTTCGCGGGCGACTACGGCGCCCTGTCCGACGTCGCCGACTTCCAGATCGGCCCCGGGTCCGCGCCCGGCGCCAAGCTCTACGCGTTCAAGGTGTTCGGGGACATCGGCGGCTCCACCGACCTGACGGCCCTCGCGCTCGACCGCGCGGCCGACCCGAACGCCGACGGCGACTTCTCCGACCACGTCGACGTGGTCAACATGTCGCTCGGCAGCGACGGCTCGCCCGCCGACGACCCGGACAACCTGCTGGTGGACCAGCTCACCGCGCTCGGCGTGGTGGTCGCGGTCGCGTCCGGCAACGCGGGCGACCTCACGGACATCGGCGGCGCCCCGGGCAACGCGACGAGCGCGCTCACGGTCGCCAACTCGGTGGGCCAGCCGGTCCTCGACGCGGCCGAGGTCACGGGCGCGAGCGACGCGTCCCTCGTCGGGGCCAAGCTCGCGGGCCAGAACTCGGTGGCCTACACGGGCGCGGACGTCACGGCTCCCGTGGCCTACGTGGGCGCCACGTTCGACGGGTGCACCGCGTTCACGGCCGCGGAGGCCGCCGTCGTCGCGGACAAGATCGCGTACCTGTACTGGGACGAGGGCCCGACGCGTCGGTGCGGCTCCGCGGCCCGGTTCAACAACGCGACCGCCGCGGGCGCCGTGGGCGTGCTGCTCGACACGAGCGTGCCGTCGTTCTCCGCGGGCATCGCGGGCAACGACCAGGTCCCCGGCTTCCAGATGACGCTCGGGACCACGAACGCGCTCATGGGCGAGGTCGCGGCGGGCACCCTCGCGCTGCACATCGGCCCCGGCCTGGCGCAGTCGTCGTCGCAAGTCGGCACCGAGGACACCCTCAACGCCGGCTCGTCACGCGGCGTGCACGGCTCGCTCGGATGGGCCAAGACCGACGTCGCGGCGCCCGGCACGGGCATCATGTCCGCGGCCTCGGGCGGCGGGGCGCAGGGGCACGTGCTGTCCGGGACCTCGATGGCCACGCCGAACGTCGCGGGCATCGCCGCGCTCGTCCGCTCCGCGCACACCGGGTGGACGGCCGACGAGGTCAAGGCCGCGATCGTCAACACGGCCACGCACGACGTGACCACGCAGGGCGGCGGCGCCGGCCTGGTGTACGGCCCGCAGCGGACCGGCGCCGGCCGGGTCGACGCGCTCCAGGCCGTCAGCACCAACGTGATCGCGTTCAACACGCAGACCCCGGCGCAGACCTCGGTCTCGTTCGGCGTCGTCAACGTCGGCGCCAGCACGGTCACAGCCAAGAAGACCGTCACGGTCCGCAACTTCGGCAGCACGTCGCAGCGGTTCACGACCTCGGTGACGAAGGCCACGACCGCGGGCGGGGCGACCATCACCGCGTCGCCCGCGAGCATCACGGTTCCCGCCGGCGGCAGGCCCGTCGTCGTGACCCTGACGCTCACGGCCGACCCGGCGACGCTCAAGCACCAGATCGACCCGACGTCCGACGTGCTGCAGTCCGGCGTCCCGCGCGAGTTCGTGGCCGAGGTCGCGGGCCGTCTGGTGCTGAAGTCGGCGAGCCAGGAGCTCCGCGTGCCTGTGCAGGCCGCGCCGCGCCTGGTCAGCGACCTCAAGGCGTCGAACGTCGCGTTCACCGGCGCCACGGGCAGCCTCGCGTTCAGCGGCCGCGGCATCGACACGGGTGGCTGGCAGTCGATCGCGACGCCGCTCATCCTGGCGGCGACGAGCCCCAAGCTCGAGGACAACCCGGGCCTGGTCGCGTCGCAGTCGGCGTTGCGCTCAGGCGACCTCCGGTACGTCGGCTGGTCGTCCACGGCGCCGTACATCACCGCGCTCGGCGGGGACCCGGACGTGTACGGGCTGCTCAACGTCGGCCTCGCGACCGACGGGGACTGGGCCAGCCTCGGCACGGCGGTCATCCCGGTGATCGACATCGACACCGACGGTGACGGCGAGCCCGACTTCGAGTCCATCGTCACCAAGCTCAACGCGGACTCGGACATCACGACGGTCCTGACCTTCGACCTGTCGCAGCCCGCGAGCGCGCCGCCCGTCGACCTGCAGCTGGTCAACAACGAGTTCGGGGACCTGGACTCGGGCGTGTTCGACCGCAACGTGCTGGTCGCGCCCATCGCCATCGGCGCGCTCGGCCTCGCCCCGGGCGCCAAGCCGACGCTCTCGGTGTGGACCTACTCGGGCTACGCCGAGAACGACGTGCTCGACGAGGTCGCGCCGTTCCAGGTGGACCCGTACACGCCGCCGTTCTGGTTCGAGAACACGCGTGACGGCTTCGTCACGAGCGACGCGGACGCGGGCGGCTCGGTCGTCGTGCACCGCGCGGCGGGCGTGGAGTCCGGCAAGCTGCTGGTGCTCCACCACAACAACGCCACGCCCGGCTCACGGGCCCAGGTGGTCGGCATCACGGCGCCCAAGCCCAGCACGACGAGCCTGAAGGTCACCGGCGGCGCCACGTTCGGCGTCAAGGCGACCCTCACCGCGACGGTCTCGCCCGCCGCGGCCGCCGGCACGGTCGTGTTCAAGGACGGCGCCGCGACGATCGCCACGGCCACGGTGAAGAGCGGCAAGGCCACGGCCAGCGCACCGCTCGCGGGTGCGGGCACACGGTCGGTCACGGCGGTCTTCACGCCGGCGACGCCCTCCGCGTTCACGGGCTCGACGAGCGCGCCGGTCTCGGTGTCCGTCGCGAAGGCGACCACGGCCAGCCTGCTGCTGACCGTGCCGCCGATCGTCAAGCAGGGCAAGTCGGCCACCGCGGTCGTGCAGGTCCTCGGGGTCACGGCTCCGCCGTCCGGCACGGTGACGGTCAAGAGCAAGGGCGTCGTCCTCGGCACGGGCACGCTCGCCGTCAAGGGCAACCTGGGCACCGCGAAGATCGCGCTGCCCGCGGGGCTCGCCCCCGGGCTGCACATCCTCGAGGCCGTCTACGGCGGCTCCGCCACCACGAAGGGCAGCTCGGCGCCGATGATCCTGGTGGTCCTGCGCTGAGCTGACGCCGCGTGGGCGCGGCGGCGGCTTCGGCCGCCGTCGCGCCCCGCGGTTTTCCGGGGCATCCGGGGGACCCGGCGGCGTCGAGGTCAAGCGCGCCCGCGCGGACGCCGATGTCGCCGCATGCAGCCATTCCGGGCGAGCCGGCCGTTCGACGTCTCGGTCGTCCCGACGCAGCGTCCGCCGGAGGACGACGAGCTCGAGGGAGTGGTGGCCCCGCTCGCGAGCCCCGAGGTCACGTGGCTCGCGCAGCACCGCGAGCTCGTCGCGGACCTGTGCGACCACGAGACGACGGTCGAGGCGATCGGCAGCCTCTTCGACCGGGTCCACGACGCCTGGCGGCAGTCCTCCGACCTGAGCGACCCGCTCCCCCTCACGCACGCCTTCGGCGTCGCGTTGGGCGACCTCGTCGTCGAGCGCCTGCCCACGCTGGAGTGGTCGTCGTACTCGGACGCCGCGGGCACCGAGCTGGTGCTCGGGCACCCGCGCTCGGCGCTCGTGGTGTTCCCGATCTCGTCGGTCGCGGCGCACTGGTCCACCGCGGCGCCGGGCTGGTTCCAGGCGCATGTCGACGTGGTGACCACGGGCGCGGCGCGCCTCCTCGCGGGCGGCTGACCCTCGCTCAGGTGGGCGCAAGTCGTCCCGAACAGGCGACGAGAGTGCTCCATCCGGGCGGTCGGCGCCCCCACAACGGGACCGTCGGCTCTCAGGAACCGTCCGGTACGCGCCGATACTCCCGGCATGACGACGTACGAGGAGCTGGACCTCGCCGACGCGTTCGGGGAGTTCGACTGGACGGAGCCCACGCGGAGCCGCCGCCCGCGCGTGCTCGCCGCCGTGGTGTTCGTGCTCGCCGCCGCGCTCATCGTCGTGGGCGTGCTCTGGGCGCAGGGCAATCGCGGGGTCGACGCGCCGGCGGCGCTCGAGCCGGCCGTCGCCGTGCCCGCGCTCGCCCGTGCGCAGTCGGCCGGGGATCGCGTGGACCCGGCGGGCATCGAGGCGCTCGACGTGCTGCCCGCGAGCACGCGGCTGCTCACGACGACCGCCGTGGGCACGCACTACGCGGCGCTCGACAGCGCCGGTGGCGTATGCGTCCTGACGACGCGCGTCGGCGACCTGCCGACCGCCGACTGCGCCCCGGCGACCGAGTCCCTCGCGATCATGGTCTCCGACGAGGCCGGCAGCCCGGTCCTGATGCTCACCGCGGCGACCGACTCGCCCGGCGAGGAGTGGGCCCCGGCTGCGCCCCACGTGTTCGTGCGCCGCTAAGGCGGCACGCAGCAGCAGGGCCGCCCGGGGAATGCGGGCAGCCCTGCTGCGTCGTCGGGCCCGTCGTCGCGGGCGTGGGCGCGCTCAGTCGCGCGTGAGCCGGGCGCCCAGCGCGGTGGCGGCGACGACTGCGGCGGCCGCGGCGAGCACGATGTCCTTGAGGACGTACTGCCCGACGATGGTCGGTCCGCCGGCCGGGAACAGCTCGTGGAAGAACAGCACGATCGGGGACATGATCCCGACGAGCGCGCCCGCCAGGAGCACCAGGCCGGCCCGCAGGAACTTGCCGGTGACGAGCGTGAGGCCGATGGCGGTCTCCATGACCGCCGTGAGGAGCAGCGCCGGGCCGGGCCCGACCAGCCCGAACGACAGCGCGTCGAGCGTCCGTTCGACGAGTTCCTGCGCCGGGCTGACACCGGGGAAGAACTTGAGGACGCCGAAGCCGAGGAACACCAGGCCGAGGCTGACCCGCAGCGCCGGGACGGAGAACCGCGTGAGGACCGCGGCGAGGCCCTCGACGGCGGTCGCGGCGGTGGCGACGACTCGGCCGGCCGCGGTCGGGCTGGCCGCGCGGGTGGACTTGGCCGGGTTGTCGTTGGCCGGCGCGAGCACCGGGCTGGGGTTGTCGGCCAGGCCGGGACGCGTGAGGGTCGAGGACATGGTGGTGCCTTTCGCGGGTGGCCCGGGTCGGGCCGAACGGGGCGCCGGGGGTCCCGGCTGGGGGTCCGTGCCCACCCGGTCGGATGCGCACAACCGTCCAAGAGCCCGCCCTGGCGCTACCTGATACGCCCAGTTGCGGAGAAATCCGGCGACTCGGGGCCCGTCAGCCGCGCGAGCACGCGTCGACGACGCGCGCGATGCTCGAGCCGATGCCCCACCGCTCCGCGAGCGCGACGAGCCCGTCGGAGTCGGCGGGCACACGCGGCACGCTGTCGTCGACGACCGCGACAGGAGCGTCGGCGGCCACGCGGACGACGCCCGGGGCGACCGCGAGGTAGTCCGCCGCGTCCCGCAGCCGCTGGCGCTGGGTGAGGGTGAGGCCGGGGTCGCCGGCGTCGCGCGCGGCCAGGACTCCGTCGAGCGACCCGTACTTGCGCACCAGGGCCGCCGCGGTCTTCTCCCCGATCCCCGGCACGCCGGGCAGGCCGTCCGACGGGTCGCCGCGCAGCGCCGCCATGTCCGCGTACGCGGCGCCCGACGAGACCGCGTACCGCTCGTGCAGCCGCGCCTGGTCGACGATCTCGAGGTCCCTGATGCCACGCACCGTGTACAGCACGCGCACGCGGGCGTCGTCGTCGACAAGCTGGAACAGGTCCCGGTCGCCGGTGACCACGTCCACGGGCGCGCGAGCCCCCGCCGCCTCACGCGCGACGAGCGTGCCGATCACGTCGTCCGCCTCGAACCCCGGCGCCCCGAGCCGCGCGATCCCGAGCGCCTCGAGCACGGCGGCGATCACAGGCACCTGCGGCGCGAGGGTGTCCGGCACCTCCTCGACGTCCGACCCGCCAGGCACGGGGACCGCCACGCGGTGCGCCTTGTAGGACGGGATCGCCTCGACGCGAAAGGCCGGCCGCCAGTCGTCGTCCCAGCACGCGACGAGCCGCGTCGGCCGCCGGTCGGTGACCAGGCGCGCGATCATGTCGAGCAACCCGCGCACCGCGTTCACGGGCGACCCGTCGGGCGCCCGCCCGACCGACTCAGGCACCCCGAAGTAGGCCCGGAAGTACAGCGACGCGGTGTCGAGCAGCAGCAGCCGTGGTTCGGACATGCAGCCGAGCCTAGGCGGCGCCGCCGCCGCGGGTGCAGGGTAGGCGGGTGGCCCCCGACCAGCTCCCCGCGCCGCGGCTCGACGCGCGCGCCGATCCGCGCCTGCGCGAGCTCGTGCTCATGCGCCAGGTGCGGGACCGGATCGACCGGGACTACGCGCAGCCGCTCGACGTCGAGGCCCTCGCGCGCGGCGTGCACATCTCCGCCGGGCACCTCAGCCGCCGGTTCCGCGCCGCGTTCGGCGAGTCGCCGTACAGCTACCTGATGACGCGGCGCATCGAGCGCGCGATGCTCCTGCTGCGCCGCGGCGACCTGTCGGTCACCGAGGTGTGCTTCGCGGTGGGCTGCCAGTCGCTGGGCACGTTCTCCACCCGGTTCACCGAGCTGGTCGGCATCTCGCCGAGCGCCTACAAGGAGCTCGCGCACGGCGACGGCGCCGGCCTGCCGGGGTGCGTCGTCAAGCAGGTCATGCGCCCGGTGCGCGAGCCGGTCAGGAATCGAGAAGCCGAGCGGGCGCCCGCGCCCTAGCGTGGCGCGCATGGCACTCACCATCCACAACTCGTTCCTCCCCGCGGACGACCCCGAGGCGTCGCTCGCGTTCTACCGCGACGTGCTCGGCTTCGAGGTGCGCCTCGACGTCGGCTACGGCGCGATGCGCTGGATCACGGTCGGCCCGGGGAACCAGCCCGACACCGCCGTGGTCCTGCACCCGCCGGCGATCGACCCGGGCCTCACCGACGACGAGCGGCGCACGATCGCCGAGCTCATGGCCAAGGGCGCGTTCGCGACGATCGTGCTGGCCTCCACCGACGTCGACGCCGACTTCGAGCGCATCCAGGGCGCCGGCGCCGAGGTGATCCAGGAGCCCATCGACCAGCCCTACGGCCTGCGGGACTGCGCGTTCCGCGACCCCGCGGGCAACCACGTCCGCATCAACCAGGCGGTCGTCACGCAGGCGGTGTAGTCACGCAGGCGGTGTAGTCGGGCTCGGCGCGGGCGCGGGCGCCGCGTCCTTGGGCTCCTTGGGCTCCTTGGGCTCCTTGGGCTCCAGGCCGAGCTGCTTGCGGAAGAGCTGGCGCTGCACGTACCAGCCCGCGCCCGCGACGACGAGCCAGACCACCAGCATCACGGTCTGCTGCCAGCCCTCGTCGGGGTGCCGCAACAGCTCGAACGCCTCGGGCCACAGCATCGCCAGGCCCGAGAGGACCACGCTCGCGCCACCGAGCGCGGTCAGCCACAGCAGCATGCGCCGGTGGTACTTCTCGGCCAGCACGGCCGAGGCCAACGCGACCGCCGCCAGCATGATCACGGCGAGCACGACGCTCGTCTGCTCGTTGCCGAGCGCGGACCACAGCTTGGCCCCGATCACGGCGCCGGTGGCGAGCCCGACGAAGAACGTCGCGAACCGGAAGACCAGCGACACCACCAGCCACACCACCACCGCGGTGCCCAGGCTGATCCACAGCGCCGTCCAGCTCTCGGCGTCGAACGCGTCCGCGATCAGATATCCCACCGCGAATCCCGACGCCAGCAGCGCCAGGTTCACCGAGCGGATGCCGAAGAAGCACAGCAAGAGCCCGACGAGCAGAACCACCAGTGCGGTCACCATCGCGAGTCCCCTTCGACGCAGCCACGACGAGCCCTGGCGCCCACGCTAGTGACGATGGCCGGTCGGCGCCCCTCCGCGCCGACCGGCCACGCCTGGCGCCCGGCCCGAGGATCGATCCACCCGGTCCGGGCCGTCCTTGGGCCGGCCCGCTCAGCTGAAGTCGAGCTGCGCGTCGACCACCGCGATCACGGTCCACACGGAGCCGTCGGACGCCGTGAGCTCGTACGTGGGCACGAGCGCCACCGAGCCGTCGGCGAACGACTGCTGCGCGACGCCGAGGCGCGCCTTGGTGATGGTCCGCTCGGCCACCGGCCACGAGAAGCTCGAGCCCGGCGTCACGGTCGGGGGCGCCGTGGTCCCGTCGGGCGCGGGCGCGATCTCGCGGGCAGACGCGGCGTCCTCGGCCACGCCGAGCGGCCAGACCCCGCCGCCCGCGCCGAACCGCGGGTCGTTGAGCCGCTCGACTGCCGCGGTCGCGCTCACCACGTCGTACGAGCCGAGCGACACCGTCGGCGCCAACGGGCCCCACAGCCCCTGCAAGCCCTTCGCGACGAGCGTGAAGTTCCAGCCCACGTCCGTGCGCTGGCCGTCGACGACGAGCAGCGCCTGCACCACGGTCGCGCCTGGCCCGGCAGCCTCGGGGATCACCGAGAACACGAAGCCCTCGGGGTCGACACCCAGCTTGGTGAGCGTCTGCTTGGCGGTCGCGATCGCGGACTTCGCGCTCGGCGCGTCCTCGGCCGGCGTGCACCCGGGGCTCGGCGCGATCATGCCGTCGACCGATCCCGCGGAGCCGGCCGAGCCGCCGCCGTCCCGCGCTGGCTCAGGCATCGGCTTGTCGGGCGCGGACTGCACCAGCTTGCACTGCGCCCACGGGTCGATCGTCGGGTCGTAGTACGACACCGACGCGAGCCCGTCGGGGCTGAGCTGCAGGTTGGGCCCCGAGCCGTCCTGCGAGCCGACCGACCAGCCCCACGCCTGCACCGGCGTGCCGGAGACCCCCAGGGCCTTCGCCACGCGGGCCGCGGTCGCCTTGCTGTACACGGACGCCGCGTCGAACGCCCAGGCCTCGTGTGCGCCGCGGGCCGTGGACAGGCCCTTCGCGTGGAACACCGTCCGCCCGCCGAACCACGGCATCGACATACGTGCGTCCGCGCCGCCGCGCTCGAGCAGGCTCGTCCCCGCGGACTGCGGAATCGCCGCGGGCTCCGCGCCTCCCGCCATGTCGACCGCCTTCCCGCCGGCGGAGTCGCGGCTGCCCGCGGCGCCGTCGAGCACGATCGGCGCGCCCGTCGCGACGTCGTCGCCGCCATTGTTCGCGCCGTAGGCGTAGCCCCCTGCTCCGACGAGCGCGACGGCGGCCACCGCCGCGGCCACCTGCAGCCACCGCGTCCCGGTGCGGGCCTTGCCGGCCCGCTCCGCCCGCTCCGCCCGCTCCGCCCGCTTGGCGGCCAACTCGTCGGGCGCGGCCAGGCCGTCCACGCCGGTCGCCGCCGCGACGGCCGCGCGCAGGCGAGCACCGTCCGGAACGGCATCCGCCGCCGGGTCGGCCGCACGCACTCGCGCGACTGCCTCGTCGGCCAGCCCTTCGTCGGCCAGCACCTCGTCTGTCGTCGCCTCGTCTGTCGTCGCCTCGTCGCCCACGCTCGATGGGATCTTGTCGCGGTCGTCGGCGCCGCGCTGCTCGTCGGTCACGGTTCCTCCCGGAGTCGGCCCCTGCTACCCCACCTATGTCCGGACACGCCGCGCCCTTGCACGCCACCTGCCGGGCGGGCCGACCTCGCCGCGGACCTGCGGGTCAGTCCACCGACGCCCAGGCGGCGGCCAGGCGGGACCGCGCGCGGCTCAGGGC
>JAEWOA010000276.1 GCA_023461115.1 Actinomycetes bacterium | reverse complement strand
ACCGCGAGCAGGACGCGGTCGTCGGCCTCCCGGGCCATCCGGGCGAGGCGTGCCGCGACGTGCACGTCCGCCGACGTCAGCACCTCGGCCGCCACGAACGGCGCGAGCGGCGTCGCGCGCCACGGCGTGCGCGGGTTCGGGTCTCTCACCGCGGCCCCCTTGCGAGCAGGTCGGACAGCGCGACGACGAGGGCCGCGGGCGGACGCCACGACATGACACCGGCCGGCACCCCGTCGACCACAGGCGTGCCCGCGCCTGCCATGCCGCGCACGAACAGGTACAGCGCGCCGCCGAGCTGCCGCTCGGGGTCGTAGCCCGGATGGCGCCAGCGCAGGAACCGGTGCAGCGCGGCCGAGTACAGCAGGAGCTGCAGCGGGTAGTGCGCGTCCTGCATGGCCGCCACGAGCGCGTCGGGGCGGTAGTGCCACGCGGACAGCGGCTCGTCGTACGGTCCGAGCCGGTTGGTCTTGTAGTCGACGACGACGTACCGGAGCTCGCCGTCGGCTCCGGGCACCCGCAGGACCGCGTCGATGCTGCCCGTCAGGTAGCCGCGCAGCCGCGAGCCCGCGAGGTCGCCGTGGCCGAGCCGGTCCGCGTAGCCCGTGAACGGATCATCGGCAGGCAGGTGCGCGCGCAGCAGCGCGGCGAGGTCGCCGAGCACGGCGGACGGCCCGTCCACGGCCGCGTCGCCGCCCGCGAGCGGCAGCTCGAAGTCGAGCTCAGCGAGCCGGTCGACGGGCGGGATCTGCCAGAGCGTGCGCCCGCCCGCGAGCGGGCCCAGCGGTGTGTGCACCGCGGGCACGAGCGCGTCGGCCAGCGCCTCGGGCGCGACGCCGAGCGCCGTGGCGAGCCCGACGTCGACAGTGCGCTCCAGGAGCTCGGCCCGCGGATCGGACGCGCCGGTCTGGGCGTGCTCGAGCACCGCGTGCACCAATGTGCCGAACGCCGTGCCGCCGGGAAGGTCGGCCATGGGGGAGGGCACCGCGCGCCACTCCTCCTCGTCGGGCGACGGGCCGTGCGTGGCCCCACGTGCGTCGTCGAGCGGCACGTCGTGCTCCGGCTCGTCCTGGATCCCCGGCGCCTCGGGCTCGGCGGCCACACCGCCGTGGCCCGAGTGCGCGGTGAGCCCCGAGTACGACGTGCGGCGCCAGCGCAGGTCCAGGGCCCGCTCGAAGCGCGCGACGTCGAGTGCGGGGGCGGCCTGCGGTGGCGGCGACCACGCCACCGGGCCTGGCTTCTCCGCGACGAACTCGTGCGCCACCGTGCCGCCGCTGCTCGCGGCGATGGCGCCCAGCACGCGCCGGATGGCCTCGTCGTCCGGGACCTTCACCGACTCCGGCAACTGCCCGTCGGCCTGACGCGGCGCGAGCAGCACGCGGGTGAGCGCGGACTTGGCGGAGTTGCGCGGGCTGGGCGACCACCACGCCACCACCTGCGACTGCGCGCGCGTCAGCGCCACATACAGCAGTCGCAGGTCCTCCCCGGCGTCCTCGACGAAGTGCGCCCGCACGGCGTCGCCATAGCCAGGGCTCGCGGCGCCGCCCACGTGCAGGGCCCGCTCGTCGCCGTCCGTGAACCCGACGATCGCGGGCGACGACAGCGTGAACCGGTCCCACGCGAACGGGACGAAGACCACGGGGAACTGCAGGCCCTTGGCCGCGTGCACCGTGACCACCTGGACTGCGGCCGCGTCGGTCTCCAAACGCCGGGACCGGTCCTCGGCGAAGTCCTCGTCGGCGTCCGCGATCCGCGTGGCCAGCCACTCCAGCAGCGCCGCGCTCCCGAGCCCGTGCTCGTGCGCCGCCTGATGCATCGCCTCGGCGACGTGCCGCAGGTCGGTCAGCCGGCGCTCTCCACCGCGCGAGGCCATGAGCCGCGCGCGCAGCCCGCCCGCGGCGGCGGCCGCATGCAGCGCGGCGATCCCGTCCTGCTCGAGGATGTGCGCCCACTCGCGCATGCGGTCCGCCAGCAGGTCGCGATCCTCGTCGGACGCGGCGCCCAACCTCGTGGTGTCCCACCCGACGAACGGTGTGAGCGCCACCGCTGCGGCCAGCCGCGGGTCGCCCGCCCCCGCGAGCGCCGAGAGCAGCAGGTGCCAGTCCCGCGCCGCGGTGCTCGTGAACACGTTGGCGGCGCCCGAGATCACGGCGGGGACTCCGGCGGCGACGAGCGCGTCGTGCACCGCGCTCGCGGTCGCGTTGGTCCGCACGAGCACCGCGACGTCCCCGGGCGCCAGCGGGCGCTCGGCGCCGCCCGCGCGCAGCCGC
Source organism: Actinomycetes bacterium (assembly GCA_023461115.1). Taxonomy (GTDB): domain Bacteria; phylum Actinomycetota; class Actinomycetes; order Actinomycetales; family Cellulomonadaceae; genus Cellulomonas. Next base: position 2,624 of record JAEWOA010000276.1, on the reverse strand, counting down.
GAGGTCCGCAGCGACTCGACGACCTGGGCGGCCACGTCGGCGACGATGGCGGACCGGATCGGCCCGACGCCCGGGGGCTTGCCGTCCCTGCCGGGCACCACGTGCTGCGCCACCTGCCGCAGCCGGACCGGGGCCCCGCCCGACAACCGCCGTCCGGACACACCGGCCTGGACCGGCCGAACCACGATGCGCGGGTCGCCGAGCGCGGTGCCGCCCATGAGGTGCAGCAGGCCCTCGACCACGGGTGCGTCCGAGCGCCAGTTCACCCCGAGCGTCTGCGCCTCGCCCACCTGCGCGGCACGCAGGTACGTCGCGACGTCGGCGCCGCGGAAGCGATAGATCGCCTGCTTGGGGTCGCCGATCAGCACGAGCGTGCGGTGGCCGTGGAACGCCGCGCGCAGGATGTCCCACTGCACCGGGTCGGTGTCCTGGAACTCGTCGACCATCACCACGCGGTACGGGCCGCGGACGCGCTCGGCCGCGGCGCCGGGGTCCGGGCCGCCGACCAGCGCGTCGCGCAGGAGCTCCAGCAGGTCGTCGTAGTCGATCACGCGGCGCAGCTGCTTGCGGCGCAGCAGTTCCTCGCGCGCCACCTGAGCCAGGCGGACTCGATCGCGTGCCGCCGTTCCCGCGGTCGTCTCGGTGGGCCGCAGCGCCGCGGCACGGTCGGAGATCGACTCGTGGGCGATCTTGCGGGCCTCGGCCAGCCCCAGCATCGGCGAGGCCTCGTCGGCGTACTTGCGCAGGTAGAGGTCGTCGACCAGCTCGGCCTCGAGGTCGGCGATGTCCGGCGCGAGCACCACGCCGCGCTCCACGTCGCCCAGCGTGCCGAGCACCGCGAGCATCTGCTGGCAGAACCCGTGCGTCGTCGTGATGGTCGCGGCGTCGAAGTCGGCGAGCGCACGCGCCAGCCGGTCCCGCCGCGCGCGCCGCTCCTGCGGGCCGGTGTCCGCGAGCAGCCGGGCCACGGGGTCGTCGGGCAGCGTGGGCTGGCGCAGCGCGCGCTCGACCTCGACAAACCGCGCGCGCACACGCTCGCGCAGCTCGGCGGTCGCGTCGCGCCCGAACGTCACGAGCATCAGCTCGGGGAGCGTCGCGCGGCCCTCGGCGACGAACCGGACCGCGAGGGAGGCGATCGCGGTCGTCTTGCCGGTGCCGGCGCTCGCCTCGAGCACGACGGTCCCCTCGGGAAGCTCCCCGAGCGCGTCGAACGGCCGCATGGTCACCGGAGCCTCCCGGCGGTCTCGTGCTCCAGGAGCGGGGCCCACAGGCGGCGCGCGAGAGCGCCGAAGCGCGTGGACTCGTCCGGCCACGCGGGGTCGGACGACGCGCCCGCGATGTCCGCCAGGCTCCACCCGGCGCCCCACGCGAGCGCGTAGAACTCGTCAGCGGACTCGAACCGGTTGGCGGCGAGCGCGGTCCCGACCGCGTCGAGCGCGACGGGCTCGGGCCTGCCTGCCCGGCGGGCTGCGGCGTAGTCGTGGGCCGCCGCGAGCGGCAACGGCAACGGCTCGGAGAGCGCGTCGTGCGCGAGCGCGAGCAGGTCGTCGAGCAGCACCGCGGCGCGTGCGGCGCCGGGCGACGTCAGCGTGGAGACGAGCTGGCGGTCCTCCTCGCCGCGGCCCACGGTGACCGCGGTCCACGCGGCGCCAGGCTCGGCGACGGCCGCCGCCAGCAGCTGGATCCACGCCCGGAGCCGGTGCTTCGCGGCGAGCCGCGAGAAGACGACCCGCGTGACCACCTCGCCGCGGACCGACGGGACCACGCCGGCCAGTGGCCGGCCGGACGGCAGTTCGAGGGACGCGTCGAGCGTGCGGTTGGGGCGGGCGAGCAGGTCGCCAGCCAGTTCCAGGAGCGGGGCCACCTCGCCGCGCACCCCGGACAGCAGCGCGCCGCCGTACGCGCCCGGAGGCACGAGCCCGCGCCGACGCTCCGCCTGCACCACGTCGTCGAGGTCGGCGCCGCCGAGCGCCGCGGTCAGCAGCCGGTCCCCGACTTGCCAGTGCGCGAGCTGGCTGATGGTGAGCGGCAGCCTGTCGTCGAGCGGCGCCGCCTCGGCGGGCAGCCGGACGCCCAGGCGGTCCACGAGGAACGCCTTGACGGGGTGCTCGAGCACGCGGACCAGCGTGGCGAGGTCCGTGATCGAGCCCGCGGGCGCCCGTGGCAGCGGCGCGGGCGCGGCGGCTGAGTCGGCGCGGGTCCTGGCCGCGATCGCCGCGTCCAGGTCGAGGCGCTCGAAGCTGAGCGGGCCGGGCCGGCCGAGCGCGCCAGCGACGAAGTTGCGTTCGTCGACGGTCTGGAGCGGGTGGTGCACCACGAACCGGGCACGCGCGTCCTGGCCGGGCTCGAAGACGACGGTGTCGTCGAGCGAGTCCAGCAACTCGCCCACGGGGACCGCGGGCGGCTTGGCGGCGCCGGTGCGCTCGTCGGACCCCGAGTACAGGACCACGAGCCGCTCGGTCGCGCTCGTCACGGCGTCGAGGAACAGGCGGCGGTCCTCGCCTCGGCGGTCGCGCTCGCCCAGCAGCGGCCCGCGCGCGAGCAGGTCGTCGCCGTCGCGCCCGCGGCCGCGCGGGAACTCGCCGTCGTCGAGGCCCAGGAGGACGACCACGCGGTGGGGGACG
>JAEWOA010000275.1 GCA_023461115.1 Actinomycetes bacterium | reverse complement strand
CGCATTGTGGTATAGATGCGGTATTAGGTTCTGCTGCAGTAGAAGAATTCAGCCCTGAACTGCTACAGGCCATGCAGGCAGTTTATTTCGGATAAAACAAAAAGCACCCGAAGGTGCTTTGAGATCACTTCAAACGTAGTTAAATTTATTGCGCTTGAATCCATTGGTCTGCGCGGTCACGTGCTTGACGAATTTGTTCTTGAGTTAAGTTAGCTGCCAAAGCGGTTTTCTTACCTTCAGACAAAGAAATTACTTTATTGTCGAGCATGCCATCACGGGTAGATAACTCATACCACTGATACGCACCCATATAGTTTTTCTTTTGTTCTTCCATCATGGCAAGGTTAAAGCTGGCACGGTTATCACCACGGCTAGCCGCCTTTTCAAAATATTGACGTGCTAAGACTTCGTCTTTTTTCGTGCCAATACCATCTGCCAACATACGACCTACATTTAATTGCGCAGCCGATAAACCTTGATCTGCCGCAGCTTTGTACCAAGCAAACGCTTGACGGCTGTCTTGTTGAACGTCTTTACCTTGTTGATATTTTGTCGCTAAGTAAAATTGTGCGCCTGCCTGACCTGCTTTGGCTGCTTTAATCAAGCCATTAATATCCATGGTTGAATATTGAGCCGCTTGGCTCGCTACAGAAGATGATGGTGAAACATAATCTGCATGGGCTTGAATGCTCAACAGTCCAACCAATAGCGTGGTGCTTAATAATAGTTTTTTCATAGAGCGCTCACTCGATAAATTGCGACTTCACCAAACAAATTAGGCAGATGCTTACTGAGTAAACTATCTTGTTGATTCCCATTCACGGCAAGTCGGTTAATGATGCGAATATTATTTTCGGCACAAAGTGCCTCAAAATCACGAAACGTACACAAATGAATATTTGGGGTGTTGTACCACATATAAGGTAATGCATCTGAAACAGGCATTTTCCCTTTTAAGGCAAGAAAAGAGCGAGTCTTCCAATGCGCAAAGTTCGGAAAGGTAATAATTGCCTGTTTACCCACACGTACCATATCTCTTAATAATACGTCAGGTGCATCTACTGCTTGCAAGGCTTGTGCCATGACCACATAGTCAAAAGACTGGTCTGCAAAACGGCTAAGCCCCAAATTCAAGTCTTGTTGGATGATATTTAACCCGCGACTGATCGCAATTGCAATCTTTTCTTGATCAATTTCTAATCCGTATGCACGAATATTATGCTGTTTGCTCATGTGTGCCAACAGTTCACCATCGCCACAACCCAAATCGAGTACTTTAGAATTGGGTTTAATCCACTTTTCGGCAAGTTGCTGATCAAGACGCATTACACGGCCTCCTGTGGGGTTGCTTGAAGATGTTCTGTTCCGCCCAAGAATGCACGCATGGCTTTCACGTACAGTGGAATTGGGAACAAGAACGAGTCGTGTCCTTGTTCGGCATCAATATCTAAATAGCTGACAGGTTTATGATTGCTAATTAGCGCATCCACAATTTCCTGCGAACGCTCAGGGCTAAAGCGCCAGTCGGTGGTAAATGACACCACTAAAAACTTGCATTTTGTATTCGCCATGGCTTTTTGTAAGGATTGCTCGTATTCACGTGCAGGATCAAAATAATCCAGTGCCTTGGTCATAATTAAATAGGTATTGGCATCAAAATTACGGCTAAATTGTTCGCCCTGATAGCGCAAATAGCTTTCGACCTGAAATTCGACATCAAAACCATACATAAACTTGCCAGATTTTAAGTCACGACCAAATTTCTGTTTCATGGCTTCTTCAGACAAATAGGTGATGTGTCCGACCATGCGTGCCAAAATCAATCCACGTTTTGGATAGCTGTCATGTTCCAAATAACGCCCATGATGAAAATCTGGGTCAGATAAAATCGACTGACGCGCGACTTCGTTAAAAGCAATATTTTGTGCGGAGAGTTTTGGTGCACTGGCAATAATGACGCATTTTTTAAGACGATCAGGATAATCAACCGACCATTGCAAAGCCTGCATGCCACCTAAAGAGCCACCAATAATTGAATACCAGATTTCAATGCCTAAACGGTCAGACAGCATGGCTTGGGTTTTGACCCAATCTCGCACCGTCACTAAAGGGAAGTCAGGGCCATAAGGACGGTTGTCATTTTCAGGGTTGGGTGATGTGGGCCCCGTAGAGCCGTTGCAGCCACCAATATTGTTTAGGGCCACCACAAAAAAGTGGTTGGTATCAATGGCTTTTCCCGGGCCAATACAGGCATCCCACCAGCCTGCTTTTTTATCGTCGGCATGATGATAACCTGCAGCGTGATGATGCCCTGATAGTGCGTGACAGATTAGAATCGCATTGGATTTATCGGCATTGAGTGTGCCATAAGTTTCGACCATGAGTTCAAAGCGGGGCAGAACACGACCACATTCGAGTTCTAAAGGTTCTTCAAATTGGAATTTTTTTGGAACAACAATGCCTACTGAGTCAGCTGGGAAAGACACGGGAATAATTCGCCTTAAATCCTGAGGATGAATAAATAAAAGGATACCACTTGGGGTATCCTTTTCAAAATGCTTTTACATGTTAGCGCAAGATTATAC
>JAEWOA010000274.1 GCA_023461115.1 Actinomycetes bacterium | reverse complement strand
CAACTGGGAGAACCCGGAGGTCCGGCAGGCGGTCTACGCGATGATGCGCTGGTGGCTCGACCGTGGCGTCGACGGCTTCCGCATGGACGTCATCAACCTCATCTCGAAGGTCGTCGGCGAGGACGGTTCCCTGGCCGACGGGCCCGCGACGACCGGTGCGCTCGGTGACGGCTCGGCCCAGTACACGCACGGCCCGCGGCTGCACGAGTTCCTCCAGGAGATGCACCGCGAGGTCTTCGACGGCCGCCGGGACGGGCTGCTGCTCGTCGGGGAGACCCCGGGAGCGACCGTCGAGGACGGCGTGCTCTTCACCGACCCGCGGCGCCGCGAGCTCGACATGGTCTTCACGTTCGAGCACATGGGCCTCGACCACGGCCCGGGCGGCAAGTTCGACCCGCGGCCCCTGCGCCTGGCGGACCTCAAGGCGTCGTTCGGCCGCTGGCAGGCGGGCCTCGCGGAGACCGGCTGGAACTCGCTCTACTGGAACAACCACGACCAGCCGCGCATCGTCTCGCGCTGGGGCGACGACGGCCGGTGGTGGCGCGAGTCCGCGACCCTGCTGGCCACGGTGCTGCACCTGCACCGCGGCACGCCCTACGTGTACCAGGGCGAGGAGCTGGGCATGACGAACGCCGGCTTCTCGTCGCTCGACGACTACCGCGACATCGAGTCGGTGCGGCACATCGCCGAGGCCCGCGCGCACGGTTGGGCCACCGACGAGGCGTTGCTCGCGGGGCTCGGCGCCATGAGCCGCGACAACGCGCGCACCCCGATGCAGTGGGACGGCTCGCCGCACGCGGGCTTCACGCGTGGCGAGCCGTGGCTCCCGGCCACCGGCAACCACACGTGGCTCAACGCGGCGGCGCAGCGGGCCGACGAGCGCTCGGTGTTCCACCACTACCGGCGGCTGATCGCACTGCGGCACGCCGAGCCCGTCGTCGCGCTCGGCGACTTCACCATGCTGCTGCCCGACGACGAGCACGTGTACGCATTCACGCGCCGCCTCGTGCGCGCACAGGGCGACGACGAGCTGCTCGTCGTCGCGAACTTCTCGGGCGAGGCGCGCGCGGCGGAGGTCGACGAGGAGTGGGCCGGCGCGGCTCTGGTGCTGGGCAACTACGCCGACGCGGTGGGCCCCGAGTCCGTCCCGGTGCGGCTGCGGCCGTGGGAGGCGCTGGTCCTGCGCCGCGGCTGAAGTGCACGCTCGCGGCTGAAGTGCACGCTCACGGCTGGAGTGCACGCTCGCGGCTGGAGTGCACGCTCGCGGCTGGAGTGCACGCTCGCGGGGTGGGGGCGCGTAGGTTGCGGGCATGGGGAAGGTGCATGAGCGGATCGACGAGCGGATGCGCTCGTTCTTGCTGGCGCAGCACCTGTTCTTCGTCGCGACTGCCCCGAGCGGCCCGGACGGGCACGTCAACGTCTCGCCCAAGGGCGTCGCGGGCTCGTTCGCGGTGCTCGACGACCACACGGTCGCGTACCTCGACCTGACCGCGAGCGGCTCCGAGACCATCGCGCACCTGCGGGACAACGGCCGGATCACGCTCATGTTCTGCGCGTTCCAGGGCCCGCCCAACATCGTCCGGCTGCACGGCACGGGGCGCTTCACCACGTTGTACGACGAGGGCTTCGACGAGCTGCTCGGCCACTTCGACGGCGGGCTGGACGAGTCGGTGGGCGCCCGCGCGGTGATCGTCGTCGACGTCGAGCGCGTCTCGGACTCGTGCGGGTACGGCGTGCCGTTCTACGAGTACGCGGGCGAGCGGGACCTGCTGCCGCAGTACATGGAGCGCAAGGGCGTCGACGGCCGCGCGGACTACCGGCGCCTCAAGAACCGCACCAGCATCGACGGCCTCCCGGGCTTCGACATGGACCCCGCGCCGGCCGAGGCCGCTGCGCCGGACGGGCGAATCTGACTCGTCGCGCTCGCGCAGGAGCCGCGGCGGTCCGTTGTCGCAGGTGACAGTTCCGCGCGAGTTCCGTGCGCGCGGGACGCCCGAACGAGGAGACGTCATCGTCACGGTGGGACCACCCGCGATCCACGCGCGCGGGCTGCGCAAGACGTACCGCAGGTTCGACCTGTCGCAGGTGGTCGCGGTGGAGGGCCTGGACCTCGACGTGCCCGCGGGCGGCGTGCACGGCTTCCTGGGGCCCAACGGCGCGGGCAAGACGACGACCATCCGCATGCTGCTCGGGCTCGTGCGGCCCGATGCCGGCGTGGTGGAGCTGTTCGGTGAGCCCGTGCCCCGCCGCCTGCCCGAGGTGATCGGGCGCGTGGGCGCGATCGTCGAGCAGCCGAAGTTCTTCCCTAACTTCTCGGGCCGGCGCAATCTGCGCATCCTCGCGGCCGGCATCGGAGTCGACGACCGCCGAGTCGACGAGGTCCTCGAGCACGTGGGCCTGAGGGACCGAGGCCGGGACCGCTTCCGCGGCTACTCGCTCGGCATGAAGCAGCGGCTCGCGATCGCCGCGACGCTCCTGAAGGACCCGGACCTCGTCATCTTCGACGAGCCCACCAACGGGCTCGACCCCGCGGGCATCCGCGACGTGCGGGCGACCATGCGCGACCTCGCGGACCGCGGCCGCACGGTCCTCGTCTCCAGCCACATCCTGGCCGAGGTCGAGCAGGTGGCCGACTCGGTGTCGATCGTGACGCGCGGGCGCCTCGTCGCCAGCGGGACCGTGGCCGGCCTGCTCGGCGGCGGCCGCGCGGAGCAGGTGCGCGTCGACGTCGACGACCCGGGCCGCGCGGGCGAGGTGCTCGCCGCCAGCGGCTGGACGGTCCGGCGGGACGGGCGCGCGCTCGTCGTCACCGGGGCGCCGTGCGCCGCGGACGTCAACCGGGCGCTCGGCCGCCACGGCCTCTGGGCGGGACAGCTCATGGCGCTCCGGCCCGACCTCGAGTCCGTGTTCCTGGAGCTCACGGGCGCGGGCACAGTGGTGACGGAGCCGGTGGTCGCGGCGGCAGGTCAGCACGCATGAGCGCGCTGCTGCGGGCGGAGTGGCTGCGGGCCGCGAGCCGGTCGTTCGTGTGGTTCGTCGGCGTGTTCGCGTTGTTCGCCGCGCTCGGCGTCGGCGTGATCGCCTGGAACGACACTCGGCCGCCGAGCGAGGCGGAGATCGCGTCGCTGCGCGCCGACTTCGACGTCGCGCACCAGTACTGGGTGGAGCATGGCGACGAGCAGCTCGCGCACTGCGAGGCCCACATCGTCGAGCTGCAGGAGAAGTTCCCGGACGACGCGGCCGTGGCGACCCTGACCTGCGACGGGGTCAACGTCGAGCCGCGCTGGGCCGACTACCTGCCCGAGCAGCCCGGCTTCGCGGAGCTCGGCGTCGACCACCTGCGCGTGCTGACGTGGCTGGTGGTCCTCGCCGGCTTCGCGGTGGGCACGAGCCTGGTCACGGCCGAGTTCGCGTCGGGGTCGATGGGCACGTGGCTGACGTTCGCGCCGCGCCGCTCGCGCGTGTTCGCGAGCAAGGCCCTCGCCGCCGTCGGGGTGGGAGCGCTGCTCGGGGCGGCGATCGTGGTGGTGGGCACGGGCGCGGTCGTCGTCGCGTTCGCGGCCAACGGCGTGCTGCGCTCGCCGTCGGCGGAGGTGTGGGGCTCCGTCGCCGCGGTGGTCGGCCGCCAAGCCGCCCTCGGTGTCGCCTTCGCCGCGGTCGGGGCCGGGCTCGCGTTCGCGCTGCGCCACGCCGCGGCCGTGACGGGCCTGGTGGTCTGGTGGGTCGTCGCGGTCGAGTCCGTGCTCCCCATGGCGCTGCCCGTCGCCACGCCGGTGGCCGTGCACAGCCATGTCGCCGCGTGGGCGGAGGCGGGCTACACCTACACGCTTCCCGCGTGCGTCTGGGACCCCCAGGTGGGCGAGGAGGTGTGCACCGATGTCGAGCATGTGGTGACGATGGCCCAGGGCGCGGGGGCGTTGGCCGCCACGGCCGTCTTCGTGCTGTTCGTGGGGGCATGGGTCTTCCGCCGCCGTGACGTCGCCTGAGCGCTCGGGGCGGTTCGCGCTCGTCCAGTCCGCGGATGCGTGAACCACAATGTGAGACGGCGTGACACTGAGCCTACGCAGGCGTAACCTCGGCCAGGTGCAGACGAACCTCCTCGTAGTACTTCCTGGGCGCGCCGGCTAGGCCACACGCACAGGCCTCGTCAGCGCGCTCACCCCTCGTCCAGCCGGTCCACGGCCCGAGGGGTTTTTGTTTGCCGGCGACGAGCGGGCCGCCGGCGCACGCACCAGCACCACCGCAATCCATCGAGGGAGAGTGAGATGGCCCAGGGTCCTATTCCGGCCCCTCCGCGTCCTGCGGCGCCGGCGAGCCCGGCGCCCGGACGCGCGAACGCCCAGAGCATCGGCCCTGAGCAGGTCACGGGCGCGCAGTCGATCGTCCGGTCGCTCGAGGAGGTCGGCGCCGAGGTCGTCTTCGGCATCCCCGGCGGCGCGATCCTGCCGACGTACGACCCGCTCATGGACTCCACGCGGCTGCGCCACATCCTGGTGCGCCACGAGCAGGGCGGCGGGCACGCGGCCGCCGGCTACGCGCAGGCCACAGGCCGCGTCGGCGTCTGCATGGCGACGTCGGGCCCGGGGGCGACGAACCTCGTCACGCCCATCGCCGACGCGCACATGGACTCCGTGCCGATGGTCGCGATCACCGGCCAGGTCGGCGCCGCGCTGATCGGCACGGACGCGTTCCAGGAGGCCGACATCGTCGGCATCACGCTCCCGGTCACCAAGCACAACTACCTCGTGACCAACGCCGACGACATCCCGCGCGTCATCGCGGAGGCGTTCCACGTCGCCGCGACCGGGCGCCCGGGACCGGTGCTCGTCGACATCGCGAAGTCCGCGATGCAGGCCAAGACGACGTTCGCGTGGCCGCAGGAGATCTCACTGCCCGGCTACCACCCGGTGACCAAGCCGCACGCCAAGCAGATCCGTGAGGCCGCCCGGCTGCTGGCGACCGCCCGCCGCCCGGTCCTGTACGTCGGCGGCGGCACGATCCGTGCCCGGGCGGCCAAGGAGCTGCGCGCGCTCGTCGACCTGTCCGGGGCGCCCGTCGTCACCACGCTCATGGCCCGCGGCGCACTGCCCGACACGCACCCGCAGCACCTCGGCATGCCCGGCATGCACGGCACGGTCGCCGCGGTGGCCGCGCTGCAGAAGGCGGACCTGATCGTCGCGCTCGGCACGCGGTTCGACGACCGGGTGACCGGCCTGCTCTCGTCGTTCGCGCCCAACGCGGCGATCGTCCACGCGGACATCGACCCGGCCGAGATCGGCAAGAACAAGGCCGTGGACGTGCCGATCGTCGGCGACCTGCGCGAGGTCATCGCGGACCTGCTGCCCGAGCTCCAGCGCGAGCACGGCCAGCACGGCAAGCCCGACCTCGAGGGCTGGTGGAAGCAGCTCGACGCGTGGCGCGAGACGTTCCCGCTCGGCTACGACGAGCCCAGCGACGGCCACCTCGCGCCGCAGCACGTCATCCAGCGCATCGGCGAGCTCTCGGGCCCCGAGGCCACCTACGTGGCGGGCGTCGGGCAGCACCAGATGTGGGCGGCGCAGTTCATCAAGTACCAGCGCCCCAACCAGTGGCTCAACTCCGGCGGCCTGGGGACCATGGGCTTCTCGGTGCCCGCGGCCATGGGCGCCAAGGTGGGCGAGCCCGACCGCACGGTGTGGGCGATCGACGGCGACGGCTGCTTCCAGATGACCAACCAGGAGCTCGCCACCTGCACGATCAACGACATCCCGATCAAGGTCGCGGTCATCAACAACAGCTCGCTGGGCATGGTCCGCCAGTGGCAGACGCTGTTCTACGAGTCGCGGTACTCCAACACCGACCTGCACACGGGCCACGGCACGGTGCACGTCCCCGACTTCGTCAAGCTCGCCGACGCCTACGGCTGCGTGGGCCTGCGGTGCGAGACGAAGGCCGATGTCGACGCGACGATCAAGCGCGCGCTCGAGATCGACGACCGTCCCGTCGTCGTCGACTTCACCGTCTCGCGTGACGCGATGGTGTGGCCGATGGTCGCCGCGGGCGTGAGCAACGACGATATCCAGTACGCCAGGGGCATCAGCCCGGCGTGGGACCGGGAGGACTGATGACCCGCCACACCCTGTCCGTCCTCGTCGAGAACAAGCCCGGCGTGCTCACGCGCGTCGCGGGACTGTTCGCGCGGCGCGCGTTCAACATCCACTCGCTCGCGGTGGGCCCCACCGAGCACGACGAGATCAGCCGCATCACGGTGGTCGTCGACGTCGACGCGCTGCCGCTGGAGCAGGTGACCAAGCAGCTCAACAAGCTGATCAACGTCATCAAGATCGTCGAGCTCGAGGACGCCGCGTCCGTGCAGCGCGAGCTGCTGCTGGTCAAGGTCAAGGCCGACGCCGCGCAGCGCACCGCCGTGCTCGAGGTGGTGCAGCTGTTCCGCGCGCACGTCGTCGACGTGGGCCCGGACACGCTCGTCATCGAGGCCATCGGCTCGCCCAACAAGCTCGAGGCGCTGCTCGCGGCCCTCGAGCCCTACGGCATCCGTGAGATCGTGCAGTCCGGCACGGTCGCGATCGGGCGCGGCGCGCGCTCGATCACGGACCGGGCGCTCGAGCGCGTCACCCGGTCCGCCTGATACCCCTATCCCTGCTCCACCCCGTTCATTCGAAGGAGACCCACCGTGGCCGAGCTGTTCTACGACGACGACGCCGACCTGTCGATCATCCAGTCCAAGAAGGTCGCCGTCGTCGGCTACGGCAGCCAGGGGCACGCGCACTCGCTCAACCTGCGCGACTCCGGCGTCGACGTGACGGTCGGCCTGCGCGAGGGCTCCGCGTCCCGCGCCAAGGCCGAGAACCAGGGCCTCAAGGTCGCCACGGTGGCCGAGGCCGTCGCGGGCGCGGACGTGGTCGTCATCCTGGCCCCCGACCAGGTGCAGCGGCACATCTACCGCGACGAGATCGAGCCCAACCTGCGGCCGGGCGCCGCGCTGGTGTTCGGCCACGGCTTCAACATCCGCTTCGGCTACATCAAGCCGGCCGCGGACCACGACGTGTTCATGGTCGCCCCCAAGGGCCCCGGCCACCTGGTGCGCCGCGAGTACGTCGACGGCCGCGGTGTGCCCGTGATCGTCGCGGTCGAGCAGGACGCGTCGGGCTCGGCGTGGGCGCTCGCGCTGTCCTACGCCAAGGCGATCGGCGGCCTGCGCGCCGCGGGCATCAAGACGACCTTCACCGAGGAGACCGAGACCGACCTGTTCGGTGAGCAGGCCGTCCTGTGCGGTGGCGTCTCGCAGCTCATCCAGTACGGGTTCGAGACCCTGACCGAGGCCGGCTACCAGCCCGAGGTCGCGTACTTCGAGGTGCTGCACGAGCTCAAGCTGATCGTCGACCTGATCTGGGAGGGCGGCATCACCAAGCAGCGCTGGTCGGTGTCCGACACCGCCGAGTACGGCGACTACGTCTCGGGCCCGCGCGTCATCACGCCGGACGTCAAGGCCAACATGCAGGCGGTGCTGGGCGACATCCAGTCCGGCGCCTTCGCCGAGCGCTTCATCGCGGACCAGGACGCGGGCGCGCCCGAGTTCGCCGCGCTGCGCGAGAAGGGCCAGAACCACCCGATCGAGCCGGTCGGCCGCGAGCTGCGCAAGCTGTTCGCTTGGGTCAAGCCCACCGACACGGACTACGTCGAGGGCAGCGCGGCCCGCTGACCCCTCCACCGAGTGCGCCCCTAGTGCACCCAGTGCGCCCTCTCGAAGGGACGCACTCGGAGCACTAGGGGCGCACTCGCGTCTGCGATGGGCCAGGATGGGCGCATTCGACGACGAAGGGGTGCCGCATGAGCGACTCGCAGGGCTTCGACGGGCAGTACGACGTGGCGGCGGACGGAGACGACCGCATCACCGCGTTCTGGCAGGCGGCCCGTGGGCACCTGGGGTTCGGCAAGCTCGAGGGCATCGTCGGGGCGCTCCCGCTCGACGTGGTGCCGCCGCCGTCGTTCTCCTACGGCGAGGGCGACGAGGCCGACCAGGCCGTCGCGGAGGTGCTCTCGGGCGCGCGGACGTCGTCGTCCAGCCCGGCCGCGGACTTCGGCCCCGACGACGTCCCGCGCGTGGGCGACCTGGCGATCGTCCTGGACAGCGCCGGCGAGCCCAGGGCCCTGATCCGCACGACGAGGGTGGTGGCCACCACCGAGGCCGTCGACGAGTCCTACGAGCTGGTCTACCCGACAGCAGGCCCCACCCCCCCAGTCGACTAACCCCACCCCACCCCCCCCCCCCCCCCCCCCCCCCCCCCCCCCCACCAAACCAC
>JAEWOA010000273.1 GCA_023461115.1 Actinomycetes bacterium | reverse complement strand
GCTGCCGCGGTGAAGAACCTCGCCGAGTCCTCGCCAGCCGCCTGCGCCCACAGGGCCGGCGCACCCGGCACCGACTCCGCGATCGCCGCGGCGAGGCGACGTCCCTCGTCGCGGACCGCGCCCTCGTCGAGACCGGCGCCCAGGCCGGTCGCGGCGAGCGCGTCCCACGCCTCGCGCAACGCCCGCGCCGAGTCGCCCATGGCCCCGGTCATGCGGTGCCCGTCCCGGGCAGGTCGAGCGACGAGCCGCCGAACTTGTCCTGAAGGAACTGGCCGTGCGCGACCAGCGCGTCGGCGTCGGCGCGCGACACAGCGTCGGAGATGCGTCCCAGCGTGACTCCCAGGAGGTCGAGTTGGTCGCACAGCAGCATCAGTGGCGTCTTGCCGTCGGACACCACGCGCCGGTCGGCGAAGTCGCGCGGGAGGCGCAGGTACGCGCCCACCGCCTCCGGCAGGTAGCTGGTGGCGGTCGCGACGACCGTGTGCGCCTGGCGGCTCCCGGCGCCCAGCCGGTCCAGGCGCGGCGCCATGTCGTCGACGGTGCGGGCGATCCGCTGCACACGCGCGGTCACCGCGGCAGGGACCTTGCCCGCGATCTGCTGCTCGACGGCGCGCACGGCCTCGACGATCTGAGCGGTCGTCGGAGCCGCGGGCAGGGGCGTCGGCACGGGCGCGGGGTCGCGGCCGCGCAGACGGTCGAGAAGGTCGCCGAGCCAGTTCAACGCTGTCGTCCCCCCACGGTCTGTCTGGTCACGATCACACGGAGCCGAGGTCGAGCGAGCCGCCCGACCCTTGCCGGCGGTCGTCGCCCGCCGTCTGCGCGAGGTACGCGCGGGCCTTCGTCGTCTCGGCCTCGAGCACGCCGAGCGTCGTCGCCACCGAATCGAGCGCGCTGGCCTTGAACGCGTCGAGCTCGTCGAGCGCGCCGTACAGGTCCGAGAACGCCTCCTGGAGCTCGGGGAGGCCGCCCGGACCGAGTTGTGCGCCGTCGGTCTGCGCGCGCGCGAGCGTCGACGCCACCACGCTCGCGGTCGTGGTGTTCAGCGCCGTGATCTGGTCCAGCACGAGGCGCTGGCCGTTGAGCGCCTGTGCGACGAGCACCGCGGTGCGCAGCGCCGACACCGTGACGGTGGTCGCGCGGTCGACCCCCTTGACGAGCTCGAGGTTGTTCCTGACGAGGATGTCGATCGCCATGACGCCCTGCATCGAGACCGCGAGCTGGGTGAGCAGGTCCTGGTGCTTCTGCCGGACGTAGAAGAGCACGTCCTCGCGCAGCGCGACGGCGCGGCGCGGGTCCGCGAGCTCGGCGCGCGCGATCGCGGCGGACAGCTGGCCGTCGAGCCGACTCGCGACGTACACGTACTCCTGGAGTCGGGACATGGTGTCCCACAGACGCCGCTTCTCGAGGTTCAGCGCCGCGTTGTCCTTGCGGAGCACGTCCTGGCCGTCGTAGAGCGCGCGCACGATCGCGTCGAGGTGGGACTGCGCGCTCTCGTACTTGCGGAAGTAGTCCGTGAGCGTGTCCCCGAACGGGATGAGGCCCAGCAGCTTCTTCCCGACGCTCGCGTCCGCCGGGTCGAGCTCCTCGACCGTCCGGCGCAGCTCCAGCAGCGACCGGCTGACCTGCGAGGCGCCGGAGACGCCGCCCTCACGCAGCTCGCGCGCCGGGAGCTGGAGCAGCCGGTTGGAGGTCTCGGCGGCCACCCGCAGGTCCGTGTCGCCCATCGCACGCACGTCGTCGGCGCGCGACGCGAACTGGGGCGACCCGGGCTGCGTGGCCTCGATGGCCGCGACGTAGGCGGCGACTTTCGCGTCCAGGCCCGGCAGCGCGGCGTCGTCGACGCGTGGTGCCAGGCCAGGGTCCCGGGTGTCGAGGACGGCCGGGACCGGGCCGGGAGCCTCGAGCGGGGGCGACGCCGTGGGGGCAGGCGGCTGGAGGGGCGAGGGATTCGTCATCCGTGCACCTCCGCGTGTGTGCTTCACCACAGGTCGAGCAGCGTGGGGAAAGTATCACGCAGCGCGCCGCGGCCGGTCAGCCGTTCAACGGCTCGTGAGGGGCCGTGGTTCCGGCTGCGAGGCAAGTGCCGCGGCAGGCTCGTCGGCAGGCGTCTGCGCAGGTGGGACAGCGTCAGCCGGACTGCGGCGTGGAGCTGGCCACAACCGGTAGGCGCGTCCCGAGACGGCGCACGCGAGCACGACGACGAGCGCCCCGACGACGGCGTCCAGCACCCAGTGGTTGCCCGTGACTAACACGACGACGACGGTGGTCGTGACGTAGCCGAAGGCGGCCACACGGGTGGCGAGCCGCCGCGCGAGCGAGGCGAACACCAGGCTCACCCAGAGCGCCCAGCCGACGTGCATCGACGGCATGGCGGCCACTTGGTTGGTCACCGACTGGGAGCCGTTGACCGCCTGCTCCGCCGCGCTCGGCCACCAGCCCCACCGCGACGCCTCGGACACCGTGTCGACGTACTCGCCTCCCAGCATGAGCCGCGGGGGCGCGGTCGGGTAGAACCAGTAGCCGACGAGCGCGAGGAAGGTCGCGCCCATGAGCGCGGTGCGCGCGGGACGGTAGAGCGCGGGACGCCGCACGTAGAGCAGGACGAGCACGGCGGGCGTCACCAGGAAGTGCATCGACTGGTACCAGTACGACGTGATCGCCTCGAGCCAGGGCGTCCCGGAGATCGCGCGGTTCAGGCCCAGCTCGACGTCGAGGCCGAGCCATCTCTCGACGGCCACGATCCCGTCCGCGTGCGACCGCGCGACGCCCCACGAGCCGGTCGCGGCGATCCGGGTCGCGGTGTACGCGGCGTAGAGGCCAGCGAGCAGACCGACTTCGCGGAGCATCCCTGCGCGCGATGCCCGCGCCTCGGTCGACCTCACTTTCGCAGGCTACGCGCGCGTCCACGCGCCGCATCGGACATTCACGGCCCTCCGCGTGTCTCGTTCGACACACCGCCCGCATCCGTCGTCCGGTCCCGCTCGACGCGTAGCTCGAGCCACTGCGCGAGGTCCTCGATCTCGGCGTCCACCGCCGCGCGCACCGCCGGGGTGAACGCCTCGTCCTCGTGGACCGCGTGCACGACGAGGCGGCCCCGCGCATGCTCCGCCTTGGCGTCGACCTTGCCGACCAGCGCGTCGCCGTGCAGCACGGGAAGCGCGTAGTAGCCCCACCGGCGCACGGCCGCGGGCTTGTACATCTCGAGCGTGTAGTCGAAGTCGAAGAGCTGCTCCATGCGCGCGCGGTCGAACAGCAGGCGATCGAGCGGCGCCAGCAACGCGGTACGCGGCTCGAAGGGCTCGTCCAGCAGCTCCGCGGCGATCCGCCAGCGCCCGCGCACACCCTCGACGACCACCTCGACGCCCACCTCGCCCACGTCCAGCGGCTCGACCTGCTGCGCGCGGCGAGCCACCCGCACGATCCCGAGCGCGCGCAGCCGCTGCTCGTCGCGCAGCCGCGCGGCCTGCTCAGGCGGCACGGGCTCGTCGTCGGGGTACACGCGCTCGGCCAGGTCCCACAGCTTCTCCTTGCCGCGCCGCCCGGCGACCGCGACCTGCCCGGACTGCACCAGGAGGTCCAGCAGGATGTGGACGTTCTTGCGGTTGTTCCAGCCCGACGAGCGCCACGGACGCACGCACGTGTCGGGCAGCTCGGTGGCCGCGAGCGGACCGTCCGAGCGCAGCAGCGCCAGGATGTCGTCGCGGCATCCGCGGTTGGCCTCGACCCAGCGGGCGTTGTCGAACTGCCACTGTGGAACCTGGCCGGGCACCCCGGGCCAGGCCGCCATCTCGGCGGTGTACAACGCGATGTCCTCGGCCGGCCGGTACCGTCCGCGCAGCTCGATCACGCGCTGCGCGTCGATCGCCTCGGTCAGCGCCTCGGGGTCGTACTCGGAGCCCAGGCGGCTCCACACCACCAGGTCCGCGCTCGGCGCGACCGCTGCGATCGGGTCGTGCTGCAGGTACCCGAGCCGACGCACGGTGTCGAGCAGATCCGCCGGGCGCCGCGCGGTCAGCACCTGCGCGCGGACCGCGAGCCGGCGCGCGTCCTTCGTCGTCAACTCCTGCACTCTCGCCTCACCCCGCCTCCCGTCAGTGAACCTAGACGCGGCCACCGACACGGGCGAGCGCCTCAGCCGGCCCCCACCGACGCGACGAACGCCAGGAGCGCGGCGCGGCTCGTCCCGTCGTCGATCGCGCCGGCGGGCGCGGCGCCCACGCCCGCCCACGCGCCCGCCGAGTCCCCCGCGAGCGCGCGGTACGCCCATAGGTAGCCGCCGAAGGTCGGGGCGTCGGCCGAGCCGGCCTCGTCGAGCGCCGCCGCGACCTGCTCGGGCGGCACCGCGAGCGCGGCCTGCGCCGGGCCCATGGGCAGGAGCTGGATGCCCAGGATCGCGGCCGGCTCGGGGCTGAACCAGGTGGCGTAGTCGCGCTTGCCGCCCCAGACGAGGGAGACGATCCGGTGGCCGTACCCGTCCGGCAGCACCGGGTCGAGCCAGTAGGCCGCCGCCGCCGCGGACTCGGTGGAGGCCATCCATCGCGCCTGCGCGGCGAGGTCGTCCTGGCCGGTCGCGCGAGCCCACAGGCCGAGGCCGTTCCAGGCGTTGACGGCCTCGGAGCTGGACTCCTGGTTGTTCCCGTCGGCGAAGGGCGACGAGCCCGAGGCCCACGAGTGGCCCGCGTACGGGTCGAACGCGCGCAGCCACGGCAGGTCGGCGCTGGGCGCGGGGGCTGCGATGTCCGCGGCGAGCAGGTCCAGCACGGGCCGCAGGTCGGTGGCCAGGGCGTGGTCGTCGGCCGCGAGGATCCCGGCGGCCGCGAGCAGGTAGCCGTAGTGGAAGTGGTGGTCGTTGAGCTCGTCGGAGCCGAAGGACGGCGTGCGCCCGATCGCCGAGCGCGCGGTGTCGTCGTAGGCCACGCACCGGGCGTCGCGGCGCGCGCAGCCGTCGGGCTCCGCCCATTCGCGCAGGGCGGCCTCGGTCCGCTCGCGCAGGTCGCGGACCGCCGCGGCCGCGCCGAGGCGCTCTCCGAGGGCGACGAGGGTCGCGGCGCGGAACAGCGCCTTGCCGCCGAAGTAGGTGTCGGAGGGGAAGGGCGGGGTCGCGGCGACGTCGGCCGCGAGCGCGCCGCGGATCGCGTCGAGCTGTTCGTCGGGGACGCCCGCGAGGTCGGGGATGGGGGCCGCGGGCACGCTCGGCGCGTCGGCGACGAGGGTGCGGCCCGCGCACAGCGTGAGCGGGCCCGCGACGCTCGCGTACTCCCCCAGGCCGCAGCCGGGGCGCTCGGGCTGTGGCCCGCGGGTGTGGTGCGGCGCCAGGACGTAGGCGCCGGGTCCCGGCGTGCGGTACGTCAGAGTCGTGCGCGCGGCCGTGTCGCCCGCGGCGAACGCGACGTCGACGCCGGTGACGGGG
>JAEWOA010000272.1 GCA_023461115.1 Actinomycetes bacterium | reverse complement strand
CCCTCGTGCCGGTCGGTTGCGCCGTGCTGGTCGCCGGAGTCGGGCTCGTCGGAGTGTCGATGGCGCGGCAGGCGCGTGCCGCTCACCGGCCGTCGTCCCTGTACGCGGCGTGGAGCGTCGGCGCGGCCGTGCTCTGGCTCGCGGGCTCCACGATCGCGTTCGGGGCCGTCGTCGCCGCGGCGCCGTCCTGGGACCTCGCGGCGGACCGCGTGCGTGGACTGATCGCGCCCTTCGCGGTCGGGTTCGCGGCCCAGGTGCTGCTCGGATCGTTGTCCCACCTGCTTCCCGTGGTGCTCGGCGGCGGCCCGGCGGTCGTCCGCCGCACCGCCGCCGAGCTGGACCGTGGCGCGCTCGTGCGGCTCGTGCTGGTCAACGGCGGGCTGCTGCTGTTCGTCGCGCCCGTGCCCAGCACGGTCCGGGTGCTGGTCTCGTTCGTCGTGCTCGGCGCGCTCGTCGCGTTCCTGGTGCTCGCGGCCCGCGCGGTCCGCATCGCGCGGCGGCCCGCGTCCACACTTCCCGCCGCGCCCACACTTCCCGCCGCGCCCGTAGGGCCCACCGGGCCGGTGCGGCCGGCCGCGGTTCCGCGCAGCGGCGCGCTCGCTGTGGGTGTCGGGGCGCTCGCGCTCGTCGTCGTGCTCGGGGTCGCAGCGGACCCGCCGGCGGCCCGCTTGGCGGCCGCCGCGCCCGTCGCCGGCGTCACGGCGAGCGGTCACACGACGACCGTGCAGGTCACAGCCGGGCACATGCGGTTCGAGCCCGCGCGGATCGAGGTCCCCGCGGGAGACCGCCTCGTCATCCAGGTCACCAACGGCGACTCCGACGTGCACGACCTCGTGGTCGACAACGGCGCGACGTCCGGCCGCCTCAAGCCGGGGGAGTCCGCTCGTGTCGACGTCGGGCTGGTCGGCGCCGACCTCGACGCGTGGTGCTCGGTCGCGGGCCACCGCCTCATGGGGATGACGCTGGACATCGTGGTGACGGGGACGGGGACGGGGACGGGCACGGGAACGGGCGCCGGCTCGCCGGCTGCCGCGGAGCCCACCGGCGCGGCCAACTCCTCGCCGGCGCCGTGGTCGGGGCACGACGAGCACGCGCACCACACCGGCGCGTCGGCGGGCGGGTCAGCCGCCGCGAACCTCGACCTCATGGCCCAGCCGGACCCGTCGTTCGTCGCCCGCGATGCCGCCCTGCCCCCGCTGGCGCCTGGCGGCCCCACGACGAGGCGCATCACGATGCGGGTCACCGAAGTCGTGCGCGAGGTCGCTCCAGGGGTGACGCAGCGGCTCTGGACGTTCGGTGGGACCGCGCCCGGGTCGGTGCTGCACGGGCGCGTGGGGGATCGGTTCGTCGTGACGCTCGTCAACGACGGGACGATCGGGCACTCGATCGACTTCCACGCGGGCGCGCTCGCGCCCGACCGTCCCATGCGCACCATCCAGCCGGGCGAGTCGCTGACGTACACGTTCACCGCGACGCGCTCGGGCATCTGGATGTACCACTGCTCGACCATGCCGATGTCCGCGCACATCGCGAACGGCATGTTCGGCGCGGTCGTGATCGAGCCCGACGGGCTGCCCGCTGTGGACCGCTCGTACGTCGTCGTGCAATCCGAGCTCTACTTGGGGCCGCAGGGCGGCGAGGTCGACGCGGCGAAGCTCGCGGCCCGGGCGCCGGACCTCGTCGTGTTCAACGGCTACGCCAACCAGTACCGCGACCGGCCGCTAGCCGCGCGCGTGGGCGAGCGCGTGCGGTTCTGGGTGCTCGACGCCGGGCCCAACCGGCCGAGCGCCTTCCACGTGGTGGGGGGCCAGTTCGACACGGTGTACCGCGAGGGCGACTACACGCTCCGGGCAGGCGGCTCGACCGGCACGGGCGGCGCCCAGGTCCTCGCGCTGCAGCCGGCGGAGGGCGGCTTCGTCGAGCTCACGTTCCCCGAGCCGGGCACCTACTCGTTCGTCACCCACGCGATGACCGACGCCGAATCCGGCGCCCAGGGCCGCCTCACGATCACAGCCCCGTAAACCCGGCCGGCCACCCCACCCCATCCGTGAGCGTGCACTCCAGCCGCGAGCGTGCACTCCAGCCGCGAGCGTGCACTCCAGCTGTGAGCGTGCACTCCAGCCGTGAGCGTGCACTCCAGCCGCGGCTGGAGTGCACGCTCACCACCAGAGGGTGTGCGGCTGGCCCGCTACTTGCGGAGGGAGAGGTATGTGGAGATCAGGCTGGCCGTGGACGGGTCCTGCGCGGCCAGCGCCGCCTCGTCGCCGCCCACCGCGGGCGCGATCTCGAGCGCGAGCTTCTTGCCCAGCTCGACACCCCACTGGTCGAACGAGTCGATGCCCCACACCACGCCCTGCACGAACGTGATGTGCTCGTAGAGCGCGATGAGCTGCCCGACGACCGACGGCGTGAGCGACGAGGCGAGGATCGAGGTGGTCGGCCGATTCCCGGAGAACACGCGCGCGGGGACGATGTGCTCGGCCGTGCCCTCGGCGCGCACCTCGTCGGCCGTCTTGCCGAAGGCCAGCGCCTTGGTCTGCGCGAAGAAGTTGGCCAGGAACAGCGAGTGCACGTCGGTGTCGCCGTCGCGCAGCGGGTGCGCCGGGTTGGCCACCGCGATGAAGTCCGCGGGGATGAGCCGCGTGCCCTGGTGGATGAGCTGGTAGAACGCGTGCTGCCCGTTGGTGCCGGGCTCGCCCCAGAACACCTCGCCGGTCAGCGTCGTCACGGGCGAGCCATCCCAGCGGACCGACTTGCCGTTGGACTCCATGGTCAGCTGCTGCAGGTAGGCCGGGAACCGGTGCAGGTACTGCGCGTAGGGGAGCACCGCGTGCGTGTGCGCGCCCAGGAAGTTGACGTACCAGACGTTGAGCAGGCCCATGAGGACGGGGACGTTGCGCTCGAACGGCGTGGTGGCGACGTGCTCGTCGACCGCGTGGAAGCCCGCGAGGAAGTCGCGGAAGTTGTCGGGGCCCACCGCGATGGCCAGCGACGTGCCGATCGCCGAGTCCACCGAGTAGCGCCCGCCCACCCAGTCCCAGAACCCGAACGCGTTGGCGGGGTCGATCCCGAAGGCCGCGACCTTGTCCAGTGCCGTGGACACCGCGACGAAGTGCTTGGCCACCGCGGCGTTGCGCGCGTCGTCGCCGTCGGCCAGCACGCCCTGGGCCGCGAGCTGCTCCCACAGCCAGGCGCGCGCCAGGCGCGCGTTCGTCAGCGTCTCGAGCGTCCCGAACGTCTTGCTCGCGACGATGAACAGCGTGGTCGCCGGGTCCAGGCCCTTGACCTTCTCCGCGAGGTCGGTGGGGTCGATGTTGGAGACGAACCGCACCTCGAGCCCGTCCTGCACGTAGGGCTTGAGGGCCTCGTAGACCATGACCGGGCCGAGGTCCGAGCCGCCGATTCCGATGTTGACGACCGTGCGCACCCGCTCGCCCGTGACGCCGGTCCACTCGCCCGAGCGCACCTGGTCCGCGAACGCCGAGACCTTCGTCAGCACCTCCTGCACGTCGTGGTCGACGTCCTGGCCGTCGACGACGAGCGCGGGGCTGGCCCCGGCGGGCCGGCGCAGCGCGGTGTGCAGCACGGCGCGGTCCTCGGTGACGTTGATGTGGTCGCCGCGCAGCATCGCCTGCAGCCGGTCGGCCAGGCCCACCTCGTCGGCCAGCCGCACGAGCAGCGCGAGCGTGTCGTCGGTGACCAGGTTCTTGGACAGGTCGACGTGCAGGTCGGCCAGCGTGAACGTCAGGCGGCGCGCGCGGTCCGTGTCCGCGGCGAACCACGCGCGCAGGTCCGGGTGGAGGGTCGACTCGTGCTCGGACAGCGCCTGCCAGGCGCTCGTCGTGGTGGCGTCGATGGGGTGCGAGGACACGGGTCGATCCCTTTCGAGAGTGGTTGCGCTTCCCGGCGTGCGGGCGGCTTCCAACCTAGTGCCGCGCGCTGGGCCCGCGCACGGCACAGGGTCCCGGACCCACGGCGCCGTCCGCCCCCTCCTAGCTCCGGCCCGGGGCTGACGCAAGGGGAGTGGAGTGGCCGCCGCCGCACGCGCCACGGCAGCGGTGCTGGCTCTCGACGGCGGGCGGACAACGCCCATCGGGGGACGAAAGTCGCACGGGTTCGCGCAGGTGGTGGCCGAATCTGCCGCAACGGATACGGGTGTGTGAAGCCCAGGTCACGATGTGATCACGGTCACGGGGGAAGGTTGACGCTCATTAATAAAGAAGATCTACTAACAAACATGCGAGCAACGGGGACGACGCCCAACGGGACTGTGAGCCGCGCGCTGCGGCCCACGGCCAAGGCGCTCCCCGAGCACGCCCGCGCGCACAACCGCTCCCTGGTGCTCGGCTACCTCTTCCACGTCGGGCCCTCGTCCCGCGCGGACATCGCACGGTCGACCGGCCTCACCCGCGTCACCGTCTCCGGCCTCGTGGGGGACCTCATCAACGAAGGCCTCGTCGAGGAGCTCGGGGTGCGCGCCGAGGGCAAGGTCGGCAAGCCCGCCACGCTCGTCGGGATGCGCACCGAGTCGTTCCAGATCGTCACCGTCGACCTCGCGCCCGAGGACCGCATGCGCGGCGCCGTGCTCACGCTCGTCGGGGACATCGTCGCCCGCCGGGACGTCGAGCGCGCGGGAGCGGTCGGCGACGCCGCGGTCGAGCAGCTCGAGCAGCTCTGCCGCGACCTGCTCGCCGCCGCGGACCGCCCCGTCATCGGCATCGGCATCGCGTCGCCCGGCGTCATCGACCAGAGCGGGCGGGTCATCGCCGCGCCCAACTACGAATGGGTCGAGCGGCCCCTCGCCAGCGACCTCACGCGCCGCCTCGGCGTTCCCGTCCAGATCGCCAACGACGCCAACACGCGCGCGCTCGGCGAGTTCACCTACGGCGCCGCCTCCGGCTCGGGAACGCTGGTCATCACGACCGGCCAGGGCGTCGGCGCCGGCGTCGTCGTCGACGGCGCATTGCTCGCGGGACGGCACAACGCGGCGGGCGAGATCGGGCACGTCACCGTCGTCGACGACGACACGCTCGGCGAGGTCCCGCTGCCATGCGCGTGCGGCCGCAAGGGCTGCCTCGAGACCGTGATGAGCGTGCCGGCCCTGCGCCGCCGCATCGACGGCCTCACCCCCGAAGACGCCGACGCCGCACTGGCGTCGGTCGGACGGTTGTTCGGCACAGGCCTGGCACCCGTCGTCTCCACACTCGATCTCGACGAAGTCCTGCTGTCCGGGCCCCCGGAACTGCTCGACGGGGCTTTCATCGAGGCCGCGATCTCCACCGTGCGTGCGCGCACCATGCCTGTCGCAGGGCATGAGCTCTCCGTGCGGATGGGGTCACTCGACGAGGACGGTGTGCTGGCCGGTGCGGCAGTACTCGTCCTGTCCGCGCAGCTCGGGGTCACCTGACGACCCCGAGCTGCACGAACCGGGCCCCCACGGCCCGGAGTCGGAATTACCACCCGGCGACCGCCCCCACGGCGTTCGCCTCGCTCACGGGAGGAATCCAACGTGAAGATCCTACGTTTCGCGGCCCTCGGTGTGGCGGCGGCGCTCACGCTCACCGCGTGCAGCTCCGGCGACGAGCCGACCGACCCGGGCACGGGCGGCGCGAAGAGCACGCCTGAGGCCGCCGAGATCACGCTCTGGCTCACGCCTGACACGATCCCTGCGGTCGGCGACTACCTCAAGGACGAGTTCGCCAAGCAGAACCCCGGCTCGTCGCTGAAGATCGAGGAGGTGGGCTGGGGCGACCTCATCACCAAGCTCACCACCGCGCTTCCGGACGCCGCGAACACCCCCGACGTCGTCGAGATCGGCAACACGCAGTCGCCGACCTTCACGACCGTCGGCGCGTTCCGCGACCTGACGCCGATCTACGACGAGCTCGGTGGCGGCGACCTGCTGCAGTCGTTCGTCGACGTCGGCAAGGTCGACGGCAAGAACTACGCCCTGCCGTACTACTTCGGCTCGCGCTACATGTTCTACCGCAAGGACATCTGGACGGCGGCCGGCCTCGAGGCGCCCAAGACGCTCTCGGAGTTCTCGGCCTCGGTCAAGGCGCTCAAGACCGACAAGCAGTCGGGCTTCGCCATGGGCGGCCAGGACTGGCGCAACGGCATCTCGTGGGTCTTCGCCAACGGCGGCAAGCTCGCCACGGTGGACGGCACGGCGTGGACCTCGACGCTGTCCGACGCGAAGACCATCGAGGGCCTCAAGCAGTGGCAGGACATCTACAAGGGCGCCTCGCTGCTCCCGTCGACCGAGCGCGACGTGGCGTACTGGGACTTCCTGAACGACGGCACCAACGGTGAGGCGCCGGCGGCCGCGACGATCATGGCGCCGGGCTGGGCCCGCTGGTCGATCGGCGACCTGACCAAGAACGACGCGGGCGACGACGTCCGCGACGGCATGGCCGACGACACCAAGTTCGACATCTTCGCGCTCCCGGGCGTGGACGGTGGCGTCGCGCCGGTGTTCGCCGGTGGCTCCAACCTGGCCATCTCGGCCAAGTCGCAGCACCCGGAGCTCGCGGAGAACCTCCTGCGCATCATGTACTCGGAGGACTTCCAGAAGCTGCTCGGCACGAACGGCCTTGGCCCGGCGAACAAGAACTACGTCGGTTCGCTCGGCAACGACAAGTTCGCGCAGACGGCGATCGAGACCGCGGCGGTCTCGCAGCTCACCCCGGCCGCGCCGGGCTGGGCCGCGATCGAGGGCGCCTTCGTCTACGAGGAGCTCTTCCAGAAGATCGCTGACGGCGGCGACGTCGCGGCGCTCGCCAAGGAGTACGACGCCAAGCTGACGCCGATGCTCAACGGCGGCAAGTGAGGTAACCCGGCACGGTCCTGATCCAGGGCCGTCCACAGGTCGCCCGCGGGGATCGCAGCCCCTGCGCCCCGCGGGCGACCACCACCCTCCGCGCGCCGTCGCGCGCAGATGCCCTCCCGGGCGGTGACGTCAGCCCGCCCCGGTGCGAGGAGAGAGACCCATGACCCAGCACGCCGTCTCAGGCGTACCGTCGCACGCCGCCCCGGCCCACCTGTCCCCGCGGGGGGATACGGGCACGCCGCCGGGGCCGCGCAAGCGGCGCATCCCCAAGAGCCCCTACCTGCTCCTCATCCCCGCGGTCGCCGCGCTGCTGCTCGGCCTCGGGTACCCGCTCTACCGCCAGGTCGTCATGTCGATGCAGGAGTACGGCCTGCTCCAGCAGTTCGGCGGCGCGCCGCCGACCTTCGTCGGCTTCGACAACTACGTCCGGATCTTCAGCCAGGACGACCTCTGGCAAGTGGTCTTCCGCTCGATCGCCTTCTGCCTCGTCAACGCGGCACTCACGATCGCGATCGGGCTCGGGTTCGCGCTGCTCATGCGCGCCGTGCCCAACGGGGTGCGCCTGACGCTGCAGATCGCGCTGCTGCTCGCCTGGGCCATGCCCATGGTCGCCGCGGTCACCGTGTTCAAGTGGCTGTTCGACTTCCGGACCGGAGTCGTCAACTGGTTCCTGGTGTCGGTCGGCTTCGAGCAGTTCCAGGGCAAGTCGTGGCTCGCGGAGCCCTTGACGTTCTTCTTCGTCGCCACCGTGATCATCGTCTGGATGTCCGTGCCGTTCGTCGCGCTGTCGCTCTACGCGGGCCTGACGAGCGTGCCCGAGGAGGTGCTCGAGGCCGCGCGCATCGACGGCGCGAACCAGTGGCAGATCGTCCGGGGCATCCTGCTGCCGATGGTCAAGCCGGTGCTCTCGATCGTCCTGCTGCTGCAGATCATCTGGGACCTGCGCGTGTTCGGGCAGATCCGCCTGCTGCAAGACTCGGGCGCCCCGGTGTCCGAGACGAACCTGCTCGGCAACTTCATCTACGAGCTCGGCATGAGCCGGCAGGACTTCGGCGGCGCCGCAGCCGTCGCGATCTTCGTCCTGCTGCTCACCATCACGCTGAGCTGGCCGTATGTCCGCAGCCTCATGAAGGAGGACGCAGCGTGAGCGCCACCCACGTCGCAGCCGTCCGCGCGGTCGACGCCAACCGCGCCCCCCACCGCCCCGGCGAGCGCCGCCGCAAGGCCGGGCGCATCGCGCTCAGCACGTTCGGCATCGTGCTGTCGCTCGTCTGGATCTTCCCCGTCTACTGGATGGTCCTGTCCGCGTTCACGCCGAACGCGTGGCTGCGGACCACGACGCCCGAGTTCCTGCCCGTGCACGCCACGGTCAACAACTTCAAGCGCGCGATGGACGCCTCGTTCTTCAACGCGCTCAAGATGAGCACGATCATCACGATCGTGGCCGTCGTGGCGGTGCTCGCGTTCGCGTTCCTCGCGGCGCTCGCGATCAGCCGGTGGCGGTTCCGCGGGCGCGCGTCGTTCATCCTCGCGGTGCTGTTCATCCAGATGCTGCCCGCCGAGGGCCTGTTCATCGCGCAGTACAAGATGCTGTCCAACGCCAACCTGCTCAACAGCGTGCTCGGCATCTCCGTGCTCTACATCGCGGCGATCATCCCGTTCACGGTGTGGATGCTGCGCGGCTTCGTCGCGGGAGTGCCCGCGGACCTCGAGGAGGCGGCCATGGTCGACGGCCTCTCGCGGTTCCAGGCGTTCCTGCGCATCACGTTCCCGTTGCTCGCGCCCGGCCTCGTGGCGTCCGGTGTGTACGCGTTCCTGCAGGCGTGGAACGAGTTCACGATCGCGGTCGTCGCGCTGCCGTCGAACTCGTCGCAGACCCTCCCGCTGTGGCTCCGCAACTTCCTGACGGCCTCCGCCCAGCGCGGTGTCGACTGGGGGCAGGTCATGGCCGCCTCGACTCTCATCGCGATCCCGGTCATCATCTTCTTCCTCCTGGTCCAGAACCGGATGACGTCCGGGCTGGTCTCCGGCGCGGTCAAGGGCTAAGACCGGAGTACGACGAGGGGATGGATGTGACAGGCAAGTCCGGGTCCGGTGGGACCGGCTACACGGTGGGCGTCGACATCGGCGGCACCAAGATGCTGGCGATCCTGCTGGACAGCGCGGGCCGCATCGCGGCGCGCCAGCGTGTGGGGACCCGCCAGGGCGCCGACGCGGTGGTCGCCGCCGTGGCGGCGGCCGTGCGGGAGGTCGCCCGGCAGGGCGGGTTGACGGTCGACCAGCTCGAAGGGGTCGGGATCGGCTTGCCCGGTGTCGTCGACCCCGACAAGGGGCTCGTCGAGAACGCCGTGAACCTCGGCGTGGAGGAGTCCACGCCGTTGGCGGCGCTGATCTCCGACGAGCTCGGAGGCGTCGCGGTGCGGCTCGAGAACGACCTCAACGCCGCCGTGATCGGCACCGCGCACCTCTTCGCCGCCACGGGGGAGCCCCACTCCGACGACCTCGCGTTCGTCGCGCTCGGCACCGGCCTGGCCGCCGGGCTCATGCTCGGCGGCCGGCTGCGCCGCGGCACCCACATGGCGGCGGGCGAGATCGGGCACCTGGTGTACGTGCCCGACGGGCTGCCGTGCAAGTGCGGGCAGCTCGGCTGCCTCGAGCGCTACGCGTCCGGCTCGGCGCTGGACGCGGCGTGGCCGTCCCGGTCGGGCCGCCCGGCGCCCGTCGAGCTCTTCGAGGCGGCGGACGCGGGCGACGAGGCCGCGATCGCGGTGCGCGACGAGTTCGTGCGGGCCGTCGCCTCCGGGGTTCGGATCCTGGCGCTGACCTGCGACGTCGATCGGATCGTGCTCGGCGGCGGCGTCAGCGAGCTCGGCCAACCGCTGCTCGATGCGCTCGTCGGCGAACTCGAGCGGCAAGCCGCGAACTCGCCTTTCCTCGCCTCCACCGACCTCGCGCACCGCGTGCGGCTCGCGCCGCCGGGCATCGCGGTCGGCGCGATCGGCGCGGGCCTCGTCGGACGGAAGGAACAATCGTGGAAGTCGTGATCGCACCGGGCGCCACGCTCGCCCGCCTCGCCGCGGACACCATCGACTCGCTGCTGCGCGCGCGCCCCACCGGGGTCGTCGGGCTCGCCACCGGGTCCAGCCCGCTCGCGGTCTACGACGAGCTCGCGCGGCGCCACGCGGAGGAGGGCCTCTCGTTCGCGCACGCGCGCGCGTTCATGCTCGACGAGTACGTCGGCCTCCCCGCCGACCACCCCGAGCGGTACCGCAACGTCATCGAGCGCGAGATCGCCTCGCGCGTCGACTTCGCTCCCGGCGCCGTGCAGGGACCCGACGGCCTGGCCTCGGACGTCCTGGCCGCTTGCGCCGCCTACGACGACGCGATCCGTGACGCTGGCGGCGTCGACGTGCAACTGCTGGGGATCGGCACCGACGGCCACATCGCGTTCAACGAGCCGGGATCGTCGCTCGCGTCGCGCACGCGCATCAAGACCCTCACGCGGCAGACGCGCGAGGACAACGCGCGCTTCTTCGACGACGACATCGACCGTGTCCCCACGCACTGCCTCACGCAGGGCCTCGCGACGATCATGTCGGCGCGGCATCTGGTGCTGCTCGCGCAGGGGCGCGGCAAGGCCGAGGCGGTCCACCAGTTGGTCGAGGGACCGGTGTCGGCCATGTGGCCCGCGACCGTCCTGCAGCACCACCCGCACGTGACGGTGCTGGTCGACGACGCCGCGGCCTCGCGCCTGCAGCTCGCCGACTACTTCCGCGAGACGTACGACGCCAAGCCTGCCTGGCAAACCCTCTAGCCCCACCTCGTCTCACCCCTTCCTCGCTTCCTCCCGCCGAGGGCGCTCTTGTTCCCGGTAGGGAGCCTCCGAGCGTGTGGCGGGGGTGCGGGGCCGTGGCGGGCGGGTGACGATGGGGCCGGCGCGCGGCCGGCTCGCGGCGCGTGGAACCCCGGGAGGCGCCATGGCGCAGGAGCTCACGTTCGACGTCGTCGTGCTCGGTGGCGGAGCTGTGGGGGAGAACGCCGCCGACCGGGCGTCGCGCACTGGCTTGAGCGTGGCGATCGTCGAGCACGGACTGGTGGGCGGCGAGTGCTCGTACTACGCGTGCATGCCGTCGAAGGCGCTGCTGCGCCCGGGCGCGGCGCTGGCCGCCGCGCGGGCCGTTCCCGGCGTCGACATCACGGGCGGCATCCGCGCCGACGACGTGTTCGCGCGCCGAGACGCGGTCGCCTCCCACTGGTCCGACGCCAGCCAGGTGCGGTGGCTCGAGCGCGTGGGGCTCACGCTCGT
The DNA here is from genome assembly GCA_023461115.1 of Actinomycetes bacterium. Lineage (GTDB taxonomy): Bacteria > Actinomycetota > Actinomycetes > Actinomycetales > Cellulomonadaceae > Cellulomonas. Next base: position 4,506 of record JAEWOA010000272.1, on the reverse strand, counting down.
ACGCGGCCACGCGCGATTCACCGGACCCCGGGAGCTGGCCGTGACAGCGCCGGGGCAGGACGACGTCGTCGTGCGCGCGCGGCACGCCGTGATCGTCGCGACCGGGTCGGCGCCCGCGCTGCCTCCGGTGCCGGGCCTCGCCGACGTCGGCCCGTGGACCAGCCGGGATGCCACCGCGGCACACGAGGCGCCGGGGCGGCTCGTGGTGCTGGGCGGGGGCGTGGTGGGGGTCGAGCTCGCCACCGCGTATGCGGACCTGGGCAGCGACGTCACACTCGTGGTGCGCGGCTCGCGCGTGCTCGCGGGGGCCGAGCCGCTCGCCTCGGACGAGGTGGCCCGGGCGCTCGTCGGCCTCGGTGTGCGTGTGCTGTTCGACGCGGAAGCCCGGTCGGCGCGCCGCGACGGCGACGGCATCCACATCGAGCTCGCGAGCCAACAGCTGGTGGCCGACCGTGTGCTCGTCGCCACGGGCCGCCGGCCGGCCACCGCCGGCCTCGGGCTCGAGGTGCTCGGGCTTGCGGCCGGTCGGCCACTCGTGGTGGACGCGTCGCTGCAGGTCGTGGGCGTCTCCGACGGGTGGTTGTTCGCGGCCGGCGACGTCACGGGCCGCACCGCGACGACGCACCAGGGCAAGTACGACGCACGGGTCGTCGGCGACGTCGTCGCGGCCCGGTTCGGCTCCGACGACGACGCGCGCGCCGCCGAGGCCGCCGCGCGACCCTGGAGCCGGTACCGCGCATCGGCCGACGACGCGGCCGTCCCGCAAGTCGTCTTCACGCGGCCCGAGGTCGCCTGGGTCGGCCGCACCGAGGCCGCGGCCCAGGCGGCGGGACTCCGCGTGCGGACGCTGGACTACGACCTGGAGAACGTCGCCGGCGCAACCGTGACCTCGCCGGACTACCGGGGCCGCGCTCGGCTCGTCGTCGACGACGACCGGGGGGTCGTGGTCGGTGCGACCTTCGTGGGCCCCGAGGTCGCCGACCTCCTGCACGCCGCGACGATCGCGGTGGTCGGCGAGGTCCCGCTCGACCGCCTGTGGCACGCCGTCCCGGCCTACCCGACGCTCTCCGAGGTCTGGCTGCGGTTCCTGGAGGCGGCCGGCCTGTAGCGCCCCGGCTCCGGGGGCGCCCGCGCGGGGCGCCCCCGGAGTGTGCCTATTGGGTGGCGAGCGAGCCGTCGCTGGAGAGCACGAGGCCGATCGCGGCCTCGCCCTGGCGGACCGCTTGGCCGATCAGCCCGAAGTCGTAGGACTTGAACTCCGTGAACTTCAGGCGGTACGTCTCCTCGAGCCCGGGCTGGCAGAAGGGCCGCTCGGGGCATTCGGCAGGCCCGGCGAGCACGACGCCGCCCGCGCATGCCTCGGCGAGCTCGCTCAGGGTGCTCACGCCGTGGGCGTCGGCGAACTCCCGGGTGACTGCGAACGCGTTCTGGTCCTGCGCCGCGGACGCCTTGCCGACCGTGATGCCGTACTGCTGGGCCAGCGGTGTCAGCGCGCTGACGGTGGCGTCGACGTCGTCGGACGCGACGGGCGCGGCGTCGGCGCCGTTGACGCTCTTGTTCAGGAACTCCGCGAGCGTCGCGGCGTACTCGGGCACCACGGTGAGCTCGCCGCTCTTGAGCGCCGGCAGGTAGGTCTCACGGTTGCCGACCGTGCGCACCTCGACCGTGAAGCCCGCGGAGCGCAGCACCTCGCCGTAGACCTCCCCGAGCGTCTGGCTCTCGGAGAAGTTGCCCGTCCCGACGACGACGCTGACGCCCGTGCCGGGCGTGTCCTGTGCGGCCAGGCCCTCGTCGGCGACGAACTTCTTGGCCACCTCGCTCGACGTCTGGCGGTCGATGTCGACGGCCTTGTTGAGCCCGATGAGCTGCTCGGTGTCGAGCACCGCGGAGACCGCGTCGAGCAGCGAGATGATCTGCGGGTTCGCGGTGGCCGCCTGCGCGTTGACCGCCGGGATGATGTTGTCGGCGTTCTGGAGCCCCTGGTCGTCGTCGAGGACCACGAGCTGCTCGCCCGCGACCGGATCGCACTGCGCCCCTGCCTGGACGCCGCCGTCCGGTGTGGGGTCCGCCGTGCCTCCGCCCGAGCCGGGATCGCCGCAGGCCGTGAGGGTGAGGACCGCGGCGAATGCCGCGGCCAAGCCAAGTGATCGCATCGCGCGCATGAGGGCTCCTCGGTCATCCGTGGTTGGCGGGCTGGGCTGGTTCATTCGAACTGGTGACGGCGTCCGCGGCAACTGGAATCGGGCGTGCGCCCCGCCGGCGCCCTGCGCGTGACGCGGCGCCCGCGGACGCGGCTCGTCGTGAGGCCCGCAGGCCGCGCGGGGTGACCGCCCGCTCGGCGAGCGCGAGGACGCCCTCGACCGCGAGGCAGAGCGCCGCGACGAGCACCCCGCCCGCGAGCGCCTGCCCGTACCGCTGCGTCGCGAAGCCCGTCACGACGATCGTGCCGAGGCTCTGCCCGCCGACGAGCGCGGCCAGCGGAACCGTGGCGAGCACCTGGACTGCCGCGGTGCGCACGCCCGCGGCGATCAGGGGAGCGGCGAGCGGCACCTCCACCGCCCACAGGCGCCGTGGGCCGGACAGGCCGAGCCCGCGCGCGGCGTCCCGCACGTCGCGATCCACCCCGCCGATGCCTGCGACCGTGTTGACCAGCAGGGGCGGCACCGCGAACACCGCGCACGCGAGCACGGTCGCGGTGTTGCCGAACAGCCCGCTGGCGGCGAGCAGCGTCAGGAGCGCGAGCGTCGGAAGCGCGCGCGTGGTGTTGGCGACGACGACGCCGACGACCGCCCCGCGCCCGCGGTGCCCGAGCCACAGCGCTGCGGGCAGCGCGACGAGCGCGCCGAGCAGGACCGCGAGCGCCGAGACCTCCAGGTGCGTCGCGGTCAGCGCCAGGATGCCGTTGCGGCCGGTCCAGTTGAGGGGGTCGTTGAGCCAGGCGAGCGCCTCGGTGACGATGTCCATGCCCGCCGCCCTACGCGCTCGTGTCCGTGAGCATGCGGGTGGACCGTGACCACGGCATCGCCACGCGCGCGGCCGCGACGATGACGAGGTCGAGCACGAGCGCGAGCGCGAGGCACAGCAACGTCGCGGTCATGATCTCGGCGTGGTAGTTGCTGCGGAAGCCGCGGAACATGAGCTGCCCGAGCCCGCCGTACCCGACGACCACGCCGACCGTGACGAGCGCGACCGTGCTGACGGTCGCGACGCGCAGTCCGGCGACGATCGTCGGGAGCGCCTGGGGGAGCTCGACGCCCGCGAGCAGCCGCGCGCGGCCGTAGCCCATGCCGGCCGCCGCGTCACGCACGGCGGGGTCGACTCCCTGGAGCCCGACGAGCACGTTGCGCACCAGCACGAGCAGCGCGTACACGACGAGCCCGATCAGCACGGTGACGCGGCCGATGCCGGTGTAGGGCGCGAGCACCGCGAACAGCGCGAGCGACGGCACGGTGTACAGCACGCCCGCGGTGCCGAGCACGGGCGCGGCCAGGCGCGGCCTCAGGTGCGCGAGCGCGCCCAACGGCACCGCCACGACCAGCGCGACCACCACGGCCTGCACGGTGAGTGACACGTGCTGTCCGAGCGCGCGCGTGATGTCCTCGCTGTTGCGCTGGACGTAGTCCCACGAGAACCACGGGTTCGCGGCGGCTTGGACGAGAGGCACGACGCGAACCTAGCCGGGCCCTCTGACACGCGCGCGCCGCCGACGGGCGCCGCACGGCGCGCGTGGGTGACCGCGGATAGCGTCCGTGGCGTGGCAGACGCGATCAGGTTCGAGCACGTGAGCAAGCGCTACCCGCGCTCCGACGAGGCGGCGGGCGCGGCCGCGGTCGACGACCTGACGCTGGGGGTGCGCGAGCACGAGGTCCTGGTGCTCGTGGGGCCGTCGGGCTGCGGCAAGACGACGACACTGCGCATGGCCAACCGGCTGGTCGAGCCGACGTCCGGCCGCATCCTGTTGGAGGACGAGGACGTGACCGCGGTGGACGTGGTCGCGTTGCGCCGCCGCATCGGCTACGTCATCCAGAACGTCGGGCTGTTCCCACACCGCACGGTCGCGCAGAACGTGGCGACCGTGCCGCGCCTGGTCGGCTGGGCGCGCCCGCGGACCGCGGAGCGGGTCGACGAGCTGCTGGACCTCGTCGGGCTGGACCCCGCGCGCTACGCCAAGCGCTACCCGCACGAGCTCTCGGGCGGCGAGCGCCAGCGCGTCGGGGTGGCGCGCGCGCTCGCGACGGACCCGCCCGTGCTGCTCATGGACGAGCCGTTCGGCGCGGTCGACCCGGTGGGCCGGCGCCGATTGCAGGACGAGTTCGCGCGCATCCAGCGCCGTCTCGGCACGACGGTCGTGCTGGTGACGCACGACGTCGACGAGGCGGTCCGGCTCGGCGACCGTGTCGCGGTGCTCAGCACAGGCGCGCGGATCGAGCAGCACGCGACGCCACTCGAGGTGGTCGCGCGGCCCGCGACGGCCGCGGTCTCCGACCTCGTGGGCCGCGGCCGTAC
>JAEWOA010000271.1 GCA_023461115.1 Actinomycetes bacterium | reverse complement strand
CTGCTCGCCGGCCGACGCGGGCGCGCCGCCACGGCCACGCCCACCTCGACGACGACGACGGCCCTCGCCGGTGCTCTGCTCGCGGCTCTGCTCGCCGGACTGCTCGCGGGTCTGCTCGCCGGACTGCTCGTCCGACGAACGCTGCGGGCGGCCCTCGCCCGCGCCTGCGCGCGGCCCGCGGCCCTCGCCCGACCGCTGGCGGTCGCTGGAGCGGTCACCAGAGCGGTCACCCGAGCGGCCGCCCTGGCCGCCGCCCGAGCGCGGCGTGCGCTTGCCGGTCTCGCCGAGGTCCTCGATCGCCTCCGCGGCCAGGCCCTCGCGGGTCTGCTGCGCCTTGGGCAGGCGGCCCTTGGTGCCCTCGGGGATGTCGAGGTCGGTGTAGACGTGCGGCGACGCGGAGTACGTCTCGACGGGCTCCGGGATGCCCAGGCCCAGGGCCTTGTCGATCAGGCCCCAGCGCGGCATGTCGTCCCAGTCGACGAACGTGACGGCCGTGCCCTTGTTGCCCGCGCGGCCGGTGCGGCCGGTGCGGTGCAGGTACGTCTTCTCGTCCTCGGGGCACTGGTAGTTGACGACGTGCGTGACGTCCTCGACGTCGATGCCGCGCGCGGCCACGTCGGTGGCCACCAGCACGTCGACCTTGCCGTGGCGGAACGCCCGCAGCGCCTGCTCGCGGGCGCCCTGGCCCAGGTCGCCGTGCAGCGCGCCCGCGGCGAACCCGCGCTCGTTGAGCTCGTCGGCCACCTTGGCGGCCGTGCGCTTGGTGCGCGCGAACACGATCGTCAGGCCGCGGCCGCGCGCCTGCAGGATGCGGGCCAGCAGCTCGACCTTGTCGAGCGCGTGCGCGCGGTAGACGACCTGCTTGATGTTCTTCACGGTCGCGCCGTCGTCGTCCGGCGCGGACGCGCGGATGTGGGTCGGCTGCGACATGTAGCGGCGCGCCATCGCGACGACCGGGCCCGGCATGGTGGCCGAGAACAGCATGGTGTGGCGCGAGGCCGGAGTGGCCGCGAGCAGCGTCTCGACGTCCGGCAGGAAGCCGAGGTCGAGCATCTCGTCGGCCTCGTCGAGCACGACGGTGCGGACGTGCGACAGGTCCAGGTGACGCTGCTTGAGCAGGTCGATCATGCGGCCGGGCGTGCCGACGACCACGTCGACGCCCGTGTTCAGCGCGTCGATCTGCGGCTCGTACGCGCGGCCGCCGTAGACCTGCACGACGCGCACGCTGCGGCGCGACGACGCGGTGGCGAGGTCGCCCGCGACCTGCACCGCGAGCTCACGCGTCGGGACGACGACGAGCGCCTGGGGCTTGCCCGGGGCGCGCAGCTCGCCGTACCCGTCCTCGTCGCGTGCGACCACGCGGTTGAGGAGCGGGACGCCGAAGCCGAGCGTCTTGCCGGTGCCGGTCTTGGCCTGGCCGATGATGTCGTGGCCGGACAGCGCGACCGGCAGCGTCATGGCCTGGATCGGGAACGGGTGGGTGATCCCCGCGTCGGCGAGCGCCTGCACGATCTCGGGGCGCACGTCGAAGTCGGAGAACGAGGCGTCCACGGCCTGCACCGACGAGGCGGTGCTGCGCAACGGACGGCTCATGGGGGCCGCGAGGGCGGAGCCCTCGGCGGTGGGGTCAAGCGTCGGATCGGTGGTGGTCACAGACGACCTTTGCTGCGAAGGTGACGGGCCGGCGCGGCCAGGCGGGCGCGGCCGTCAAGACGGCGCGTCGACACCTCGCGGCTCTGGGACGCCACAGTTGGGCGGCAGCCGATCGTGGATGTCGACTCGCGGCGCCCGCGGGGGGCAGCGCGCGTGGGTCGTGGGAAACAAGACGACCGGGCAACCGATGTACGGGCCTAGGGTAGCCGAACCCCTGCATAATCCCGCAGACGTCGCTTCCGGGACCGGCACAGATCACCCTCCGGCGCCTTCGTCGTCACCCCGGCTTCCCCGGAAGGACGCCGCGCGTTCTACCATCGCCGGATGACGCCGACTACGCCCGAGCCCGCCACGCCGTCGAGCACCGCACCCACGACCGCGGACGCCGTCGAGCTCTTGGGGCTCGTCGCGCAGCTGGAGCACACGGCATTCGTGCGGCTCGCGGCGGACAGCGCGATCGCGCCGACCGTCGAGCAGCGCCTGGAGTTGTCGCGCTTCGCGGCGGCCGCGGTGGAGCGCCGCGACCGGGTGCTCGCGCGCATCGTCGAGCTCGGCGCCGACCCGGCCGCGGCGCTGCGCCAGTTCGACGACGTGCTGCTCGACTTCGACGCCCGCACCGAGCCGAGCACCTGGTGGGAGCGGCTGCTCAAGGCGTACGTGGGCTACGGCGTGGCCGACGACTTCTGCCGCCTGGCGGCGCAGGGGCTCGACGACGAGTCGCGCGCGCTCGTGCTCGAGGTCCTCGACGACGCGTCGCACGCCGAGCTCGCGGTCGCCGAGCTCGACGACGCGGGCGCGCGCGACCAGGTGCTGTCGTCGCGCCTGGCGCTCTGGGGCCGCCGCCTGGTGGGCGAGGCGCTGGGAACCGTGCAGCGGCTGGTCGCGCAGCGCCCGGCGATCGCGCGCCTGATCGCGCAGGGCGCCGCCCAGCCTGCGGG
>JAEWOA010000270.1 GCA_023461115.1 Actinomycetes bacterium | reverse complement strand
TTGACGCCGATGCCGACGACGACCGCGGCGGGCCGCCCGCTCGGCGCGGGCCGCCGCACCGGCACGACCTCGGCCAAGATTCCCGCGACCTTGCGCCAGGGGCCCCAGCCCTCCACCGGCGTCGGCGCCGGCACGAGCACGTCGTTGGGCCACTTGAGCACGGCGTCCACGCCCGCGACGCGCCGCACGGCGGTCGCGGTGGCGAGGCCCGCGAGCAACGGGAGCCACCCCAGCAGCTCGCCGCTGACGGCTGGCTTGATCACGAACGAGCAGGTCGCCGAGGTTCCGGGCGGGGTCTGCCAGGCGCGGTCGGCGCGGCCCCGGCCGGCGTCCTGATGGTCGGCGACGAGGACCGACAGGTCGGGCCACGAGTCCACATCCGCGGTCAGGTCACGCATGAGGTCGGCATTCGTCGAGCCCGTGCGCTCGACGACGACGACGCGCGCAAGTGGCCCTGCGGGAGGCTCGAGGGCCGAGCGCAGCCGCTCCGGCGAGAGTGCTGGTCGATCGTCTGGGAACGCCACGCCGCCCATCCTGGCCCACCCGCGCACACCACGCAGGCATTGTGGGATCCCCACCATGCGACACGGGCAAAGCCGTCCGCGCCCTGCACGCGCCTGGAGGCATCCGACAACTAGCCTCGGCTAGGTGACGCAGACCGACACGGCGCCCAAGACCACCGCGGCCAAGCTCGAGGACCTCGCAGGCCGGCACGCCGCGGCGCAGGCGGCCGAGCTCGCCGCGGCGGACAAGCAGCACGCGCGCCACAAGAAGACGGCGCGCGAGCGCGTGGACCAACTGCTCGACGAGGGCTCGTTCACCGAGATCGACGCGATGACGCGCCACCGCTCCACCAACTTCGGGCTCGAGGCCAAGCGGATCCCGGGCGACGGCGTGGTCGTCGGGCACGGCACCATCGACGGCCGCCCGGTGGCGGTGTACTCGCAGGACTTCACCGTGTTCGGCGGGAGCCTGGGCGAGGTCCACGGGCAGAAGATCGCGAAGGTGCAGGACCTGGCGCTGCGCACCGGAGTCCCGCTGATCGGCATCAGCGACGGCGGCGGCGCGCGCATCCAGGAGGGCGTCGCGGCCCTCACGCAGTTCGCCGAGATCTTCCGCCGCAACGTCGCGGCCAGCGGCGTGATCCCGCAGATCAGCCTGATCCTGGGCCCGAGCGCGGGCGGCGCGGTGTACTCGCCCGCGCTGACGGACTTCATCGTGATGGCCGACGGCACGTCCAACATGTTCATCACGGGCCCGGACGTGATCCGCGCGGTCACGGGCGAGGACGTGGGCTTCGAGGAGCTCGGCGGCGCCACCACGCACAACACGCGCTCGGGCGTCGCGCACTACCTCGCGCACGACGAGGACGACGCGCTCGACTACGTCCGCTCGCTGCTGTCCTACCTGCCGCAGAACAACCTCACCGACCCCCCGACCTTCCCGCACGACGGCGACCTCGGCCGCACCGACGACGACGCCGCGCTCGACGCGCTGGTCCCGGACTCGGACTCGCAGCCCTACGACATGCGGGCCGTCGTCGAGGCCGTGCTCGACGACGGTGTGCTGCTCGAGGTCCAGCCGCTCTACGCGGGCAACGTGATGGTCGGCTTCGGGCACGTCGAGGGCCATCCCGTGGGCATCGTCGCCAACCAGCCGCTCGTCATGGCGGGGACGCTCGACATCAACGCGGCCGAGAAGGCCGCGCGCTTCGTGCGCACGTGCGACGCGTTCAACATCCCGGTGCTGACATTCGTCGACGTGCCCGGCTTCCTGCCCGGCACCGACCAGGAGTGGAACGGCATCATCCGCCGCGGCGCCAAGCTCATCTACGCGTACGCCGAGGCCACGGTCCCGCTGGTCACGGTCATCACGCGCAAGGCGTACGGCGGCGCGTACATCGTCATGGGCTCCAAGCAGCTCGGCGCCGACGTCAACCTCGCGTGGCCGACGGCCCAGATCGCGGTCATGGGCGCGGGCGGCGCCGTGAACATCCTGCAGCGCGGCGCCCTGAAGAAGGTGTCCGACGAGGGCGGTGACGTCGAGGCCGAGCGCCGCCGCCTGACCGCCGAGTACGAGGACGCGATCGTCAACCCGTGGGACGCAGCCGACCGCGGGTACGTGGACGCGGTGATCGAGCCGTCCGCCACCCGCGCCGAGATCACGAAGGCGCTGCGGCTCCTGCGCACCAAGCGCGCGTCGCTGCCGCCCAAGAAGCACGGCAACATCCCGCTGTGAGCTGGGCACGAGTGGGCACAGCACCAGTGGGCACGACGAGGAGGACGCAGTGAGCGACCACGGTCACGACCACGCGCAAGACGACCAGCACGACGACGCGGTCCACGGCGACGCGCCGCTGACAGGAGTCGACCCCGCGGCCATGCACGCGGCGGTCGACGCGCTGGCCGTCACGCTGCACGCCTACGTGAACACCGCGGTCGGCGTGCGGGCCGAGTTCGGCGCGCACGAGGCCGACGAGGATCCGCGCATCCTGTCACTGGAGGGCGAGATCGGCGGGCTCAACGCCGCGCTCTACGACCTGCTCCACCAGCGCCTCGGGATGCACGCCGACCTCACGGGCATGTCGTGGGGCGACGAGGAGCAGTCGTCGGACGACGCTCCCGCGGACCTCGAGGACGTGGACACGTTCCACCTCGGCTTGGTCGTCGGCCGCACGCCGGCCGCGGGCGACCGGACCCTCGACTCGGCGCTCGACCTCGTCGAGTCGGCGGGCGCCGAGGTGGCGCAGGCGCTCGTCGAGTCTGGCTTCGAGGTCACCGAGTGGGGCGTCTCGCGCGGCGCGCCGGTGTGGTTCGGCGAGGACGAGGCGGCGGCCGAGGAGCCCGACGAGGCAGCCGACGACACAGCCGACGAGGCAGCCGACGACGAGCCGGAGGCCGGCGCATGAGCGACGCACACGTGCAGGTGGTCCGCGGGACGCCCGACGACGTCGAGCTCGCGGCGCTGGTGGCCGGCCTCATGGCGGCCTCCGCCGGCGCCGAGGAGGCCGGGGGCGGCTGGACGCGTTCGGCGTGGGCCGATCGGGGCCGCCAACTCCGGCGCGCGTCGTCCGCCCCGACGCCTGGCCCGGACGCCTGGCGCTGGAGTCTGCGCGGCTGACCTGGACCGTCCGGGCGCCTGAAGCAGGCCCGGCGCACCGGGCCGCCGACATCGTCGCCCGGGGGTACCGACGAGTAGGGTCGGGCGCGTGAGCATCACACGTGAGCCGACGGCGCTCGACGCCGTCGCGGAGAACTACCTGCACAGCTACGCCGCCCTGGAGCCGCTCGACGCCACGAGCATGGGCCTGGCCGGCCACGACCATGAGATGACGGACCTGTCCCCCGCGGGGCACGCGGCCCGCACCGACCTGGCCCGCGCGACGCTGCGCGAGCTGGACCTGGTGACCCCGGTCGACGAGGTGGACCGGCTGACGTCCGCCGCGATGAAGGAGCGCCTGGGCCTGGCCCTGGAGCTCCACGATGCCGGCGAGCCGCTGCGCGACCTCAACAACATCGCGTCGCCCGCGCAGTACCTGCGCGACGTCTTCGACATCATGCCGACGGGCACGCCCGCCGACTGGGAGAACATCGCGTCGCGCCTCAACAAGATCCCCGACGCGGTCGCGGGCTACATCGAGAGCCTGCGCGTGAGCGCGGCCGCGGGCCGGGCGCCCGCGGTCCGGCAGGTCGAGTGGGTCGTCAAGGACGCGTCCGAGCTCGCGGGGCCGGACTCGTTCTTCACGCAGTTCGTCGGCGGCGAGGCCGCGGCGGCCGCGCTCGACGAGTCGTCGGCGTGCTCGCTGGTGCGCGCCGAGCTGGAGCGCGGCGCCGCGGCGGCCCGCTCGGCGTACGGCCAGCTCGCGGAGTTCCTGCGCGACGAGCTGGCGCCGGTGGCGCCCACGCAGGACGCCGCGGGACGCGAGCGATACGGGCTGTTCAGCCGCGTGTTCCTGGGCGCCGAGGTCGACTTGGACGAGACCTACCAGTGGGGGCTCGAGGAGCTCGCGCGCGTGGTCGCGGAGCAGGAGGCCGTCGCCGCGCAGATCGCCGGTCCCGGCGCGTCGGTGGAGGACGCCGTCAAGGTGCTCGACGCCGACCCGAGCCGTCGGCTGGAGGGCACCGAGGCGCTGCGCCGGTGGATGCAGGAGACCTCGGACGCCGCGATCGTCGCGCTCGACGGCGCGCACTTCGAGATCCCGGCGCCGCTGCACACGCTCGAGTGCCGGATCGCGCCCACGCAGAACGGCGGCATCTACTACACGGGCCCGTCCGACGACTTCACGCGGCCCGGCCGCATGTGGTGGTCCGTGCCGCCGGACGTCACGACCTTCAACACGTGGCGTGAGAAGACGACGGTCTACCACGAGGGTGTGCCCGGCCATCACCTGCAGATCGGGCAGGCGGTGTACGCGCGCGACACGCTCAACACGTGGCGCCGCCTGGCCAGCTGGACCTCGGGGTACGGCGAGGGCTGGGCGCTGTACGCCGAGCGGCTGATGGCCGACCTGGGCTTCATGGACGACCCGGGCGACCGCCTCGGGATGCTCGACGGCCAGCGCATGCGCGCCGCGCGCGTCGTCTTCGACCTCGGTGTCCACCTGGGCCTGCCCGCGCCCGAGCGGTGGGGTGGGGGGACGTGGGACGCGGACAAGGCGTTCGAGTTCCTCAAGGCCAACGTCAACATGCCCGAGTCGTTCGTGCGGTTCGAGTGGATGCGCTACCTGGGCTGGCCCGGCCAGGCGCCCTCGTACAAGGTGGGCCAGCGCCTGTGGGAGCAGACGCGCGACAAGGCCCGTGCGGCCGCGGGCGACGCGTTCGACCTGCGCGCGTTCCACGCCCGCGCGCTGGGCATGGGCGCGTTGCCGCTGGATGTCCTGAAGCTCGCGTTCGACGAATGAGCTGACCTCGAGTCGACGAAGGCCGCGCCCCGCTTCACGGAGGGCGCGGCCTTCGCCGTTCGTCGAGAAGCGCCTGCTAGATCAACGTGTAGCCGTACTTGACGAACACGAGGATCGCGAGCGCGACGAGCACCGCGCCCGTCACGATCCAGTCGTACCCGTGCTCGACGAACCGCCGCCCCCACGGGCCCGCGCGGCCCGGCAGCGAGAACACCCGCTCCCGGATGCAGATGCGCGTGATTCCCACCCACACGAGCGTGGTCGTGACCGTGATGAGCAGGCACCAGGGGCACAGCGCGCCGATCACGGTGTAGGCCTCGTAGAACAGCCACCACGCGAACACCAGGCCGGCGGTGTAGATCAGCGCGGCCGAGCGCATGTACCACTTGGGGAACACGACTCCCCCGACGAGCGCGACCGCGACCGTGATCACCACCGCCTCCGCGGCGATCCCGAGGAACGCGTTGGGGAAGCCGAACAGGTGCGCCTGCCAGGAGACGCCGACCTTGCCGCAGCTGATGACCTCGTTGATGTTGCAGCCGAGGTCCGCCTTGTCGCCGAGCTTGGCCAGCTCGATCGCCTCGATCGACAGCACGAACGACGTGTAGAGGCCGATCAGGCCGGAGACGACCATCTCGATCGCAGTGCGCCGACGCCAGCGGGGGCCGGGCGGGCCGAGCAGGTCGGGGTCGTCGTCGACCTCGTGGTCGTCGAAGTCGTCGACCTCGTCGTCGTCCAGTTCGTCGTTGCGCACGTCGTCTCCGTCGTCGAGTGCCGCGACGAGCGCGCCCTCGTCGTCCGCGCGCGCCGCGCGCTCCTCCTGCTTCACGGGCCCCTCCTCCGGCGGCCCGCCCGTCCGCGAGCCCGAGCCATTGTGACCTGCGCGGCTATGAATCGGGGGCAGACGATCGTCCCAGTCTGCCCTGATCCTCGCGGTCGCACGGCCGGGGCGACGGGTTAGGCTCCCGGCCGTGCCTCGTCTGCTGCTCGCCTCCGCCTCCCCCGCCCGCCGCGCGACCCTGCGCGCCGCGGGCATCGAGCCGATCGTCGTGACGTCGTCGGTCGACGAGGACGCCGTGCTCGCGGCCGCGAACGAGCGGTTCGGGAGCCTGCGCCCGGCCGACGCCGTGCTGGTGCTCGCACAGGCGAAAGCGCAGGACGTCGCGGCGAACCTGCCGGACGAGCTCGCGGAGGCCGACGACCTCGTCGTCCTGGGCTGCGACTCGATGCTCGAGCTCGACGGCCGGATCCTGGGCAAGCCGCGCGACGCCGCCGACGCCGCCGAGCGCTGGCGCGAGATGCGCGGCCGCACCGGCGTGCTGCACACGGGCCACTGGGTGGTCGACGAGCGCGCGCCCTCGGCGGCTCCGCGGCCCGGGACGCTCGGCTCGGGCCAGGGCGCGGTGCTGGGCGCCACGTCGTCGACGACGGTGGTGTTCGCGGACCTGTCGGACGACGAGATCGACGCCTACATCGCCACCGGTGAGCCGCTCGCGGTGGCGGGCGCGTTCACGGTCGACGGCCTCGGCGGCCCGTTCGTCGAGCGCATCGAGGGCGATCACCACGGCGTCGTGGGTGTGAGCCTGCCGCTCCTGCGCCACCTCCTGGCGGAGATCGAGCTCCCCCTCCACACCCTCTGGACCCGCTAGCCCCACTCGCCTCCTGCTGCATGGCGGCGCCGATGGATGCGGCGAACGCGCCCGCCACGGGCACATCCGCCGCATCCATCCCCGCAGCCACCCGCGCACCCGCCGGCGCTCGGGGTGGCGTGGTGGGTGCGAGCGGGCGGCTGCGGGGTTGTCGGGTGGGGACAAGGGGGGTCGCTTGGCGGGCGGAATGCGCGGTGTGCGTCGTCGGATCCCTACAAAGTGCTCACGCGGCTGCTGCACGGTTCTCCAATCTTCCGCGGCGGGGGCGGTGCACTGCGGGGAGCGCGCGCGACGGACGCTACGGTGAGCCGTGCCTTTCGACGAGACGACCCCCGCGACCCCTGCGCCGCCCACCCCGGGCGTGCGGACGCGCGCGATCACCAAGGTGCTGATCGCGAACCGCGGCGAGATCGCGGTCCGGATCGCGCGCGCGTGCCGGGACGCGCGCATCGCGTCCGTCGCGGTGTACGCGGACCAGGACCGCGAGGCGCTGCACGTGCGCACGGCCGACGAGGCGTTCGCGCTCGACGGCGCCCGCGCGGCCGACACCTACCTGGACATCGCGAAGCTGCTGGACGTCGCGGCCCGCTCGGGCGCGGACGCGGTCCACCCCGGCTACGGCTTCCTCGCGGAGAACGCGGGCTTCGCGCGTGCGGTGATCGCCGCGGGCCTGACGTGGATCGGCCCCGGACCGGACGCGATCGAGTCGCTCGGCGACAAGGTCTCCGCGCGGCACATCGCGCAGCGCGCCGGCGCGCCACTGGTCGCGGGCACCCCGGACCCGGTGGGCGGGGTCGAGGAGATCCACGCGTTCGTCGCGGAGCACGGGCTGCCGGTCGCGATCAAGGCGGCGTTCGGCGGCGGCGGGCGCGGCCTCAAGGTGGTCCGGAGCGCCGACGAGATCGACGAGCTGTTCGAGTCCGCGGTGCGGGAGGCGGTCGCGGCGTTCGGGCGCGGCGAGTGCTTCGTCGAGCGGTACCTGGACAAGCCGCGCCACGTCGAGACGCAGTGCTTGGCCGACGAGCACGGCGCCGTCGTGGTGGTCAGCACACGCGACTGCTCGTTGCAGCGCCGTCACCAGAAGCTCGTCGAGGAGGCGCCGGCGCCGTTCCTCACGGACGCGCAGCGCACGCAGCTCGTCGAGTCGAGCAAGGCGATCCTGCGCGAGGCGGGCTACGTCGGGGCCGGGACCTGCGAGTTCCTCGTCGGCGCGGACGGCACGGTCAGCTTCCTGGAGGTCAACACGCGCCTGCAGGTGGAGCACCCGGTGACCGAGGAGGTCAGCGGGATCGACCTGGTGCGTGAGCAGTTGCGCGTCGCGCAGGGCGAGGCGCTCGGCTACGACGAGGTCCCGACGCGCGGGCACTCCCTGGAGTTCCGCATCAACGGCGAGGACCCGGCCGCGAACTTCCTGCCCGCCCCCGGGCGCATCACGACGTTGCGCCTGCCCAGCGGGCCGGGCGTGCGCGTGGACTCGGGCGTCGTGGAAGGTGACACGGTCTCGGGCGCGTTCGACTCGATGATCGCCAAGCTCGTCGTCACCGGCGCCACGCGGCAGCAGGCGATCGAGCGCGCGCGCCGCGCTCTGGCCGAGCTCGAGGTGGTCGGCATCCCGACGGTCGTCCCGTTCCACCGCGCGGTGCTCGACGAGGAGGCGTTCGCGCCGGCCGACCCCGCGCAGGCGTTCTCGGTGCACACGCGCTGGATCGAGACCGAGTTCGCGGACAAGCTCGCCGGCTTGGGCGCGGCGGCCCCGGCGGCCCCGGCGCCCGACGAGGGCCCGGCACTCGAGCGGGTCGTGGTCGAGGTCGGCGGCAAGCGGCTCGAGGTCGTCGGCATCCCGACCGTCGTGCCGTTCCACCGCGCGG
>JAEWOA010000269.1 GCA_023461115.1 Actinomycetes bacterium | reverse complement strand
TGAAGCGCACGCGCTTGTACTTGCCGCAGTTGCACTCCCAGTCCCGGGTGGGACCGAAGATCTTCTCGCAGAACAGGCCATCCTTCTCCGGCTTCAGGGTCCGGTAGTTGATGGTCTCGGGCTTCTTCACTTCGCCGTGCGACCAGGCACGGATGTCGTCGGCCGATGCCAGGCCGATACGCAGCTCGTCGAAGACGTTGACGTCGAGCAAGGGGTCCTACTTCCTTCGCTTGCCGGCCTCGTCAGGCCAGCGGACGGCAGTGGTGCTGGGGGGGTGCGGGCGGTCCGGCGCGCCCGCTAGGAGGCGCGCCGGACGCTCGGCGTCAGATCTCGTCGATGCTGCTGGCGTTGGGGCGACGCGACAGGTCGATGCCGAGCTCCTCCGCTGCGCGGTAGACCTCGTCGTCGTTCTCCTTCATGTCGATCGAGACACCGTCGGACGACAGCACCTCGACGTTCAGGCAGAGCGACTGCATCTCCTTGAGCAGAACCTTGAACGACTCCGGGATACCCGAGTCGGGGATGTTCTCGCCCTTGACGATCGCCTCGTACACCTTGACGCGGCCGGGCACGTCGTCGGACTTGATGGTGAGGAGCTCCTGCAGCGTGTAGGCCGCGCCGTACGCCTCGAGGGCCCACACCTCCATCTCGCCGAATCGCTGGCCACCGAACTGCGCCTTACCACCCAGCGGCTGCTGCGTGATCATCGAGTACGGGCCGGTCGAGCGCGCGTGGATCTTGTCGTCGACCAGGTGGTGCAGCTTCAGGATGTACATGTAGCCGACCGACACCGGGTCCGGGAACGGCTCGCCGGAGCGCCCGTCGAACAGGCGCGCCTTGCCGTCGCCGCCCACCGTGCGCTCGCCGTCGCGGTTCGGCAGCGTGGTGCCGAGCAGGCCCCGCAGGGTCTCCTCGGGCACGCCGTCGAACACGGGCGTCGCGACCGGGTTGCCCGGCTCCGACGACGCCGCGACCGCGGGCACGTTGTCGCGCCACGCGACGTCGCCCTCGGCGAGCTCGATGTTCCAGCCCTGCTTGGCGACCCACCCGAGGTGCGTCTCCAGGACCTGGCCGACGTTCATACGGCCCGGGACACCCAGCGGGTTCAGGACGACGTCGACCGCGGTGCCGTCCGCGAGGAACGGCATGTCCTCGACGGGCAGGATCTTGGAGATGACGCCCTTGTTGCCGTGGCGGCCGGCGAGCTTGTCGCCGTCCGTGATCTTGCGGCGCTGCGCGATGTACACGCGCACGAGCTCGTTGACGCCCGCGGGCAGCTCGTCGCCGTCGTCGCGGCTGAAGGTGCGCACCTCGATGACCGTGCCGGACTCGCCGTGCGGGACCTTGAGGGACGTGTCGCGCACCTCGCGCGCCTTCTCGCCGAAGATCGCGCGGAGCAGGCGCTCCTCGGGCGTCAGCTCGGTCTCGCCCTTGGGCGTGACCTTGCCGACGAGGATGTCGCCCGCGCCGACCTCGGCGCCGATGCGGATGATGCCGCGCTCGTCCAGGTCCGCGAGGACCTCCTCGGAGACGTTCGGGATGTCCCGCGTGATCTCCTCGGGGCCGAGCTTGGTGTCGCGCGCGTCGACCTCGTGCTCCTCGATGTGGATCGACGACAGCACGTCGTCCTGCACGAGGCGCTGCGACAGGATGATCGCGTCCTCGTAGTTGTGGCCCTCCCACGACATGAACGCGACCAGCAGGTTGCGCCCGAGCGCGAGCTCGCCCTCGTCGGTGGCCGGGCCGTCCGCGAGGACCGAGCCGACCTCGACGCGCTGGCCCTGGTCCACGAGCACGCGCTGGTTGTAGCTCGTGCCCTGGTTGGAGCGGCGGAACTTGGCCACGCGGTACGTGGTCGTCGTCGCGTCGTCGTTGGCGACGACGATCAGGTCGGCCGACACCTCGGTGACCACACCGGGCTTCGACGCGACGATGACGTCGCCCGCGTCGACGGCCGCGCGGCGCTCCATGCCGGTGCCGACCAGCGGCGCCTCGG
The DNA here is from genome assembly GCA_023461115.1 of Actinomycetes bacterium. Lineage (GTDB taxonomy): Bacteria > Actinomycetota > Actinomycetes > Actinomycetales > Cellulomonadaceae > Cellulomonas. Next base: position 1,612 of record JAEWOA010000269.1, on the reverse strand, counting down.
AGCGGACCAGCGGCACCGCCTGGCGCTGCATGTTCGCGCCCATGAGCGCGCGGTTGGCGTCGTCGTGCTCGAGGAACGGGATGAGCGCGGTCGCGACCGACACCATCTGGCGCGGGGAGACGTCCATGTAGTCGATGGTCTCGCCCGGCACGTACTCGATCTCGCCGCCCTTGACGCGGACCAGGACGCGGTCCTCGGCGAACTTGCCGTCCGCCTTGAGCTCGGCGTTGGCCTGCGCGATGACGTGGCGGTCCTCGTCGTCGGCCGTGAGGTAGTGCACCTCGTCGGTGACCTTGCCCTTGACGACCTTGCGGTACGGCGTCTCGACGAAGCCGAACGGGTTGATCCGCCCGAACGACGCGAGCGAGCCGATCAGGCCGATGTTCGGGCCCTCAGGGGTCTCGATCGGGCACATGCGGCCGTAGTGCGACGGGTGGACGTCACGGACCTCCATGCCGGCGCGGTCACGCGACAGACCACCCGGGCCCAGGGCCGACAGACGCCGCTTGTGCGTCAGGCCCGCGAGCGGGTTGTTCTGGTCCATGAACTGCGAGAGCTGCGACGTGCCGAAGAACTCCTTGATCGACGCCACGACCGGGCGGATGTTGATCAGGGTCTGCGGCGTGATCGCCTCGACGTCCTGCGTCGTCATGCGCTCGCGCACGACGCGCTCCATCCGGGACAGGCCGGTGCGGACCTGGTTCTGGATGAGCTCGCCGACCGCGCGGATGCGGCGGTTGCCGAAGTGGTCGATGTCGTCGGTCTCGACGCGGACCTCGATCGCCTCGCCGGCGTGCGCGCCCGGGAGGGTCAGGACGTCGGTGTGCAGCGCGGCGAGGTACTTGATCGTCGCCTTGACGTCGTCGAGCGACAGCACCGAGTCCGCGAGCGGCGCGTCGATGCCGAGCTTCTTGTTGACCTTGTAGCGGCCGACCTTCGCGAGGTCGTAGCGCTTGGGGTTGAAGTAGAAGTTCTCGATGAGCGCGCGGCCGGCCTCGACCGTCGGCGGCTCGCCCGGGCGGATCTTGCGGTACAGGTCGAGCAGGGCCTCGTCCTGCGTCTGCACGTGGTCCTTCTCGAGCGTGTCGATCACCGCCGGGTACGCGGAGAACTCCTCGCGGATCTCACCCTCGGTCATGCCGAGCGCCTTGAGCAGGACGGTCGCGTTCTGCTTGCGCTTGCGGTCCACGCGGACGCCGACGTTGTCGCGCTTGTCGATCTCGAACTCGAGCCATGCGCCGCGGCTCGGGATGACCTTGGCCGTGAGGATGTCCTTGTCGGACGTCTTGTCGGCGGTGCGCTCGAAGTAGACGCCGGGCGAGCGGACCAGCTGCGAGACGACGACGCGCTCGGTGCCGTTGATGATGAACGTGCCGCGCTCGGTCATGAGCGGGAAGTCGCCCATGAAGACCGTCTGGCTCTTGATCTCGCCGGTGGTGTAGTTGACGAACTCCGCGGTGACGAACAGCGGCGCGGCGAACGTGAAGTCCTTCTCCTTGCACTCCTCGGCCGTGTACTTCGGCGGCTCGAAGCGGTGCTCGCGGAAGGAGAGGGACATGGTCCCGCCGAAGTCCTCGATCGGGGAGATCTCCTCGAAGATCTCCTCGAGGCC
>JAEWOA010000268.1 GCA_023461115.1 Actinomycetes bacterium | reverse complement strand
ATCCCGAACGTCGGTGAAGAAGCGCTGCGTAACCTCGATGAGGCTGGCATCGTGTATATCGGCGCCGAGGTTGGCCCGGGCGATATTCTGGTCGGTAAGATCACGCCGAAGGGCGAAAGCCCGATGACGCCGGAAGAAAAGCTTCTTCGCGCCATCTTTGGTGAAAAGGCGTCCGACGTCCGCGATACCTCGCTGCGTCTGCCGCCGGGTGCTTACGGCACGATCGTCGAAGTTCGCGTCTTCAACCGTCACGGCGTCGATAAAGACGAACGTGCGTTGCAGATCGAACGCGAAGAGGTCGAGCGTTTGGCCCGTGACCGCGACGACGAGATGGGCATTCTGGACCGCAACATCTACGCGCGTCTGAAAACGCTGATCCTCGGCAAGGTTGCTGTCAAAGGCCCGAAAGGCATCAAGCCGAATTCGGACATCACCGACGATCTGCTGGGCACGCTGAGCCGTGGTCAGTGGTGGCAGCTTGCTGTCAGCGAAGAAGACATCGCCAAGGAAGTCGAAGCGCTGAACCAGCAATACGACGCCCAGAAGAAAGCCTTGGAAGCCCGCTTCGAAGACAAGGTCGAAAAAGTCCGTCAGGGCGACGATCTGCCTCCGGGCGTGATGAAGATGGTCAAAGTGTTCGTCGCCGTGAAGCGCAAGCTGCAGGCAGGTGACAAGATGGCCGGTCGTCACGGAAACAAGGGTGTCGTGTCGAAAGTCGTTCCGATGGAAGACATGCCGTTCCTTGCGGATGGTACCCCGGTCGATCTGGTTCTGAACCCGCTGGGCGTGCCATCTCGTATGAACGTCGGTCAGATCCTTGAAACCCATATGGGTTGGGCATCGCGCGGTCTTGGTCTCAAGATCGACGAGGCACTGGAAGATTATCGCCGCAATGGTGATATGAGCCCGGTCCGCGAAGCGATGAAGATCGGCTATGGCGACGACATGTATGCCGACACCTTTGCCGATATGGACGATGCAACGCTTGTTGAACACGCCAACACCGTTCGCGGTGGTGTGCCGGTCGCAACGCCGGTCTTTGACGGCGCGAAAGAGGCCGACGTCAACGACGCGCTGAAGCGTGCCGGTTTCGACACTTCGGGTCAGTCGGTCGTCTTTGACGGTCGCACGGGTGAGCAGTTCACGCGTCCGGTCACCGTCGGGATGAAGTATGTCCTGAAGCTGCACCACCTTGTCGATGACAAGATGCACGCACGCTCGACCGGGCCGTACTCGCTTGTCACGCAGCAACCGCTGGGCGGTAAGGCGCAGTTCGGTGGTCAGCGTCTTGGGGAGATGGAGGTCTGGGCTCTGGAAGCTTACGGTGCCGCCTACACCCTGCAAGAGATGCTGACCGTGAAGTCGGACGACGTCGCAGGCCGGACCAAGGTGTACGAGTCCATCGTCAAGGGCGAAGACAACTTCGAAGCCGGTGTGCCTGAATCGTTCAACGTTCTGGTCAAAGAGGTCCGGGGTCTGGGCCTCAACATGGAACTCCTGGATGCGGAGGAAGAGGAGTGACGGAAACGTCCCGCGGCATCGCCCCGGGACAGATCCGCGATCGCAAGGTGCGCTGTGGCGCACCTTGCCCTCTCTCTCTTCGCGCCACTCATTAGGATTTGAAAATGAACCAGGAAATCGCCACCAATCCCTTGAACCCGCTGGCCTCGCCGCGGCAGTTCGACGAAATCAAGATCTCGCTGGCCTCGCCGGAAGAAATTCTGGCTTGGTCCTTTGGCGAGGTGAAAAAGCCTGAAACCATCAACTACCGCACGTTCAAGCCCGAGCGTGATGGTCTGTTCTGCGCGCGCATTTTTGGTCCGATCAAGGACTACGAATGTCTGTGCGGCAAATACAAGCGGATGAAGTATCGCGGCCTCGTCTGCGAGAAATGCGGCGTTGAAGTCACGCTGCAAAAAGTCCGTCGTGAGCGGATGGGCCATATCGAACTGGCCGCGCCCGTCGCACATATCTGGTTCCTGAAATCGCTGCCGTCCCGCATCGGTCTGATGCTGGACATGACGCTGCGTGATCTGGAGCGGATCCTCTACTTCGAAAACTACGTCGTGATCGAGCCGGGTCTGACCGACCTGACTTACGGCCAGTTGCTGAGCGAAGAAGAATACCTCGACGCGCAGGACAACTTTGGCGCTGACGCCTTCCAAGCCGATATCGGTGCCGAAGCGATCCGCACGATGCTGGCCAATATCGATCTGGCAGCGACGGCTGACCAGCTGCGCGAGGACCTGAAAGAGGCCACGGGCGAGCTGAAGCCGAAGAAGATCATCAAGCGTCTGAAGATCGTCGAAAGCTTCCTCGAGTCGGGCAACCGGCCCGAATGGATGGTCATGACCGTGATTCCGGTCATCCCGCCGGAACTGCGTCCGCTGGTTCCGCTGGATGGTGGCCGTTTCGCGACCTCGGACCTGAACGATCTGTATCGCCGCGTGATCAACCGGAACAACCGTCTGAAGCGCCTGATCGAACTGCGCGCGCCGGACATCATCGTGCGCAACGAAAAGCGGATGCTGCAGGAATCGGTCGATGCTCTGTTCGATAACGGCCGTCGCGGCCGCGTCATCACGGGCAACAACCGTCGCCCGCTGAAGTCGCTGTCTGACATGCTGAAAGGTAAGCAGGGTCGCTTCCGTCAGAACTTGCTGGGTAAGCGCGTCGACTTCTCGGGTCGTTCGGTCATCGTGACCGGCCCGGAACTGAAGCTGCATCAGTGCGGTCTGCCGAAGAAGATGGCCTTGGAACTGTTCAAGCCGTTCATCTATTCGCGTCTTGAAGCGAAGGGCCTTTCCTCGACCGTCAAGCAGGCGAAGAAGTTGGTCGAGAAAGAGCGTCCCGAGGTTTGGGATATCCTTGACGAGGTCATCCGCGAGCACCCGGTTCTGCTGAACCGTGCGCCGACGCTGCACCGCCTTGGCATTCAGGCGTTCGAACCGATTCTGATCGAAGGCAAGGCAATCCAGCTTCACCCGCTGGTCTGCTCGGCCTTCAACGCTGACTTTGACGGCGACCAGATGGCTGTCCACGTCCC
>JAEWOA010000267.1 GCA_023461115.1 Actinomycetes bacterium | reverse complement strand
CGTGCAGCGTGTCGCCGCCGTTGTTGCCCGGCCCGACCAGCAGCACCACACGCGCGCCCGCGACGCCGCCACGCTCGTCGCGCAACACGCGCGCCACGGCGCCCGCGAGCGCGAACGACGCCCGCTGCATCAGCGGCGCCCCTGCCGCCAGCAACGGCTCCTCAGCCGCGCGCACCTGCGCGGACGTCCACGTGACCAGCACGCACCCATCCTGGCGGACCCGTGCGGCGGGTGCCCAGCGGCGGGTCTAGCCTGCGAGCATGCGCTTCGGACTCTTCATCCCCCAGGGCTGGCGGCAGGACCTCACGGGCATCGAGCCCCGGGACCACTGGGCGGTGATGAACCGGCTGCTGCAGCACGCCGATTCCGGCGACGTCTTCGAGTCGGTGTGGGTGTACGACCACTTCCACGCGGTCCCGGAGCCCAACGGTGAGGCCACACACGAGGCGTGGAGCCTGATCAGCGCGTTCGCGGCGGCCTCGTCGCGCGTGCGGCTCGGGCAGATGTGCACGTGCATGGCCTACCGCAACCCCGCGTACCTGGCGAAGGTCGCGGCGACGGCCGACATCATCTCGGGCGGGCGTGTCGAGATGGGCATCGGCGCCGGCTGGTACGAGCACGAGTGGCGCGCCTACGGGTACGGCTTCCCGCGCGCGGGCGAGCGCATCGGGATGCTCGACGAGGGCGTGCAGATCTTCAAGCAGCTGTGGACCAACGGCGTCGCGACGCTCGACGGCGCGCACTACCAGGTCGACGGCGCGCAGCTCTCGCCCCTGCCGCTGCAGGTGGACGGGCCGCCGCTGTGGATCGCGGGTGGCGGCGAGCGCAAGACACTGCGGATCGCGGCCGAGCACGCGCAGTACACCAACTTCGACGGCTCGCCGCAGGGGTTCGCGCACAAGTCGGAGATCCTGCGCGGGCACTGCGACGCGATCGGGCGCGACTTCTCCGAGATCACGCGGTCGGCCAACTACAACGTGGTGATCGGCCAGACGCAGGCCGACGTGGACGACAAGATCGCGTGGATCGAGGAGCACTACGCGCTGACCGTCCCGGAGCGGGCGCCGCAGGAGGCGGAGAACTTCCGCAAGGGTCCGCTCGTCGGGACGCCTGAGCAGATCGTGGAGAAGCTGCGCGAGCTCGAGAGCCTGGGCATGACGTACGCGATCACGTACTTCATCGACGCGGCGTACGACCGCTCCAGCATCGACCTGTTCGAGCGCGAGGTCGTGCCCGCGTTCCGCTGACGTCAGTCCAGCGCGAACACGAGGCGTAGCGCCTCTTCGAGTTCGGCGAGCTCGTCGGCGCTGAGCCGCCCGACGAACTCACCCAGCCGCAGCTCGTGGTCGAGCGCGGTCGTCTGCTCGACGAGGACCCGGGCGCGGACGCCGTCGATCACGACCTCGGGGCGGAACGACGCCGCCGCGCGCCCGGTCGAGGTCGGCGCGACGAGCCACGTCGAGAGCAGCAGGTCGTCGGACTGGACGACGACGGCGTACCGCAGCCCGAGCTGCTCGTGCCCGCGCGCATTGCGTGGCGCCGTCAGCCGGTAGATGTCACCACGCACTGAGGTCTGCCATCGCCTGCGCGGTGGCCGCCGCCGCCGCGCGCTCGTCGGGATCGGCGGCCAGTGCGGCGCTCTCGGCACGCAAGGACGCGCGCCGGTGCGACCGCTCGAGTTCCAGGATCGCGGCGCGCACCACGTCCGATCGCGTGAGCCCGTCGTGCTCTGCGACGAGGAAGTCGAGCGCACGCTCGACTGCGGTATCGGTGCGAATCGTCACACTCGGCATACCGCAGACCGTACCGCACGCGTCCGACAAGTCGTCATACGTCACGTCTGACGGCTCGTCCGACAGCCGGAGAGAACGGCCGGGGCCGTACTCCCGCGGACCCGGCCTCAGCCGAGCACCAGCATGCGACCGCCCGTGCCCACGCCGACCAGGTGGCGCCCGCGCACGTCGAGCACGCTGACGTCGTCGGGCGGCAGCAGCCGGGCGGTCTCCCGGCCGTCGGCCGGGTCGTACACCGAGACGTAGGGCGCCACGCCGGTCCCCGTGCGCTGGATGACCACCAGGTGCGTGCCGTCGGTGGTCGGCGAGCCGGGCACGCGGTTGGGGGCGGTTTGCACGCCCCACAGCCGCTCGCCCGTCATGGCGTCGAGCGCGACGAGCATCGGCTCCCACGTCGGCACGTAGACGCGGCCCGCGAGCACCACCACGCCCGACGACGCCGAGCCGCGCCGGGCCCACTGCGACCGCCCCGTCTCGCCGTCGAGGCCCTCGATCGCGACCGCGTCGGTGAACAGCCGGTACGGCACGCTGCCGTCGTCGACTCGCCGCGTCAGCAGCCTGCCGGGGTACGAGCGCGTGGACCCGTCGGCGGCGAAGACGAGCGTGCGGGTGCCGCGATCACCGGCTCCGTCCTGGGCCCACAGCGCGCCGCCGACGACTTGCCAGCTCGCCCACCGTGACGTGGGGCCGGACACGATCGCGCCCTCGTCGTCGACGAGGGTCACGCGCGACGACGGCGACGGCTCCCGCACCAGCGCGAACGCGCCGGCCGGCTCGACTGCGGCGTCGGCGCCGGACTGCACGCTGCCCGTGCTGCGCTGCCCGGGCGGGTCGAGGCGCCACCGCTCCGCGCCGCTGGCCAGGTCCACACCCACCGCGACGACGTGCCAGGCGGGTCGCTGCACCACCGCGACCGCGGCGTCCCCCACCACGGCCACGTCCGCCGTCCCGGCGGGCAGCCCGACCTGCGCCAGGGTCGCGCCGTCGCGCGCGTCGACGACGAGCAGCCGCGGAGCCTCGGCGGCCGACCGCACCGGCCCGGTCCCCGTGCTGCGGAAGACGAAGCCGTCGGAGACCAGGCACGCCACCGCGCGCGCCGACACCGAGGGCGCCGGCCGGCACGCCTGCGGGACGATCGACGGGCCGAGGAACGCGCGGCCCTCGTCGGGCGCGAGCACCGTGCGTGACCAGCGCACGCGGCCCGAGTCCTCGTCGAGCGCGACGAGCGTGACCCCGCCGTCGGACTCGTCGCGCATGGAGACGAAGGCGCCGTCGGCCCGGGAGTCGTGGCGCACGGCCGCCTGGTCGCGGCGGTCCACCTGCCACAACACGTCGAGCGAGTCCCCCAGGGCGTCGATCGCACCCGGGAGCGCCGCAACGCGCGCGGCCTCGCGGCGCCCACGCTCGTCGAGCACGTGCTGGACGCCGAGCAAGGTGGCGACGACCGCCGCCGCCCCCGCAGCGAGCAGCCACCGGCGCCGAGGCGCCCGCGCCTGGCTCTCGGGGGGCGCGGCCGCGCCCTCCTCGAGCTCGACCACCTGCATCGGCGCCTGCCGCATGCCGCCGACGCTACGCCTCCAGCCGTCAGGGCCCCGGGCCGGGCTCGTCTGTGGATAACTCCCGACACCGGATGCCCGGGCCTCCGTAGCCTCACGGCCGCAGCCACGCACGTGCCGTGCACCACGCCATCCATCACGGGGGAATCCATGCGCCGCCTCATGTCCGCGCTCGCCAGAACGCTCGCCGGTCTCCTCGGGGGCGGCCTGGTCGTCGGCGGAGCCGCCGTCGCCGTCGCGTTCGGTCCCGACGACGCCGCCGACACCGCGCCGGCGGCGCTGCCCTCGGGCGTCGCGGTGGCGACCACCACGCCGGGCCTGTTCACCTACCGCGATGTCACGGTCCGCGTGACCGCGCGCAACGCTGCGGGCGGGGTGTTCGTCGGCGCCGCCAACCCGATCGACGTGGACAGCTACGTGGGGCGGGCCAAGCAGCTGCGCGTCGAGGCGGTCGACCCGCGCTCGGGCGCCTCCGGCCGCGTCCGGGGCGACCAGCCGCCGCCGCAGACCTCTCCGGTGAGCGCCGGGTTCTGGGCCGACTCCGCCCACGGGCGTGGTGAGCAGTCCCTCGCGGTGCGGCTGCGGGGCGAGCCCGCGGCGATCGCGGTGCTGCCGCTCGGCAAGCCCGGCACGACCACGGTCACGGTGGGCC
>JAEWOA010000266.1 GCA_023461115.1 Actinomycetes bacterium | reverse complement strand
GGCCGGGGCTGCTGCGCGCGGGGTTCGTCGTCGCGACTCCGCTCGCGGGCATGGGGCCGCTGCTCTACGTGTTCTGGTGGATCACCGTCCCGGCCGGCGACCCGTGGCAGGCCGCGGCCACGGCGCGGCCGAGCGCGCTGTCGCGTTTGGCGCGGCGCCCGGATGAGCCCGACGAGCGCGACGGGCCCGACGAGCCCGCGGGGCGCCGGCGGCGGATCCCGCTGACCGACTTGGCCCTCGGGCTGCTGCTGGTCCTGGTGGCGGTGGTCCTGGTCGCGATGCGGCAGGGCGCCGTCGACGCCTCGTGGGTGCTCCCGGCGCTCGTCGTGCTCGCGGGCCTGGGGCTGGCGTGGAGCCAGCTCGACGCTGCGCAGCGTGGACGGTGGCGCTCGCGCGCCGGTGGGCGCACGCCCGTCTCGGTGGTGCGGCTGCTGGGCGGTGTGGTCCTCGCGGGGGTCGGCGTGCTGCTCCTGGTGGGGCAGGGCACGGGGCGCGGGGTGGACGCCGCGACGCTCGTGCAGGCCGCGGTCGCGGCGCTCGCGGTGCTCGCCGGGGTCGCGCTCGTCTTGGCGCCGTGGTGGCTGCGGCTGGTGCGCGAGCTCGGCGACGAGCGCGCCGCGCGCGCACGCGAGTCCGAGCGCGCGGACATCGCCGCGCACCTGCACGACTCGGTGCTGCAGACGCTCGCGCTGATCCGGCTGCGCGCCGACGACTCCGCGGAGGTCGCGCGCATGGCCCGCGCGCAGGAGCGCGAGCTGCGTGAGTGGCTGTACGCGGACCGCCCTGCGCCGGGGACGTCGCTCGCCGCGGCGCTGCGCGGGGTCGTGGCCGAGGTCGAGGACTCGCGTTCCGGGCCGGCGGGCGAGCCGGTGGCGATCGACACGGTCGTCGTCGGGGACCGTGCGCCGGACGCCGACACCGAGGCGCTGCTGCAGGCGACGCGCGAGGCGCTCGTCAACGCGGTGGTCCACGGCCGCCCGCCGGTGTCCCTGTACCTGGAGGCGACCGACCAGCAGGTCGAGGTGTTCGTGCGGGACCGCGGCGACGGGTTCGACCTGGACGCGGTGGGCCCGGACAGGTTCGGGGTGCGGGAGTCGATCGTCGGGCGCATGGTGCGGCGCGGCGGCGAGGCCACCGTGACGTGCAAGCCTGGGCGGGGCACCGAGGTGCACCTGACGCTGTGGGGCGCCGCGCCGGCCGCGGCGGGCGACGAGACGAGGGAGGCGCTGTGAGCGACGGTCCGGTCGACGTGGTGCTGGTCGACGACCACCACCTGTTCCGCACGGGTGTGAAGGCCGCGCTCGACGCGCGGGTGCGGGTCGTCGGGGAGGCCGCGACCGTCGACGACGCGGTGCGCGTAGTGCGTGAGCTGCGCCCGCCCGTGGTGCTGCTCGACGTGCACCTGCCGGGCGGCGACGGTGGTGGTGGGGCCGAGGTCATCCGCGCGTGCGCCGACCTCGCGCCGTCCACCCGGTTCCTGGCGCTCTCGGTGTCCGACGCGGCCGAGGACGTCGTCGCGGTGATCCGCGCGGGCGCGCGCGGGTACGTGACGAAGGCGATCGACGGGCCCGACCTCGTCGCGGCGGTGCGGCGCGTGGCCGACGGCGACGCGGTGTTCTCCCCGCGGCTCGCGGGATTCGTGCTGGACGCGTTCGGCACGGGCGCAGGGGACGTCGCGACGGGCGACGACGAGCTCGACCGGCTCTCGGCGCGCGAGCGTGAGGTGATGCGGCTGATCGCGCGCGGGTACACGTACCGTGAGGTGGCCTCGGAGCTGTTCATCTCGATCAAGACGGTGGAGACCCACGTGTCAGCGGTGCTCCGCAAGCTGCAGCTCTCGTCGCGCCACGAGCTCACGCGCTGGGCGGCCGCGCGCCGGCTGCTGTAAGGCGCCGATCTGACAGTTCGTCAGATCGGCGCCTTCGACCGTACCCTGGGGGGCATGGAGCTGCTCAAGAACATCCTCGTCGTCCTCCACTTGATCGGCTGGGCGATCGTGCTCGGCGGCACCCTGGTCAACCTGCGGACGCCGAAGATCGCCACCGGCGTGCTGCACGGCGCGCTGACCGCCCTGGTGACCGGCATCCTGATCGTCGGGATCGCCGAGATGAGCGACGAGCTCGGTGACCCCAACATGGCCAAGATCGCGGTCAAGCTCGTGATCGCCCTGGTGGTGACCCTGCTGGTGATCCTGGGCCAGCGTCGGCCCGAGAAGGTCACCACCGGGTACCTCGGCGCGATCGCGGGGCTCACTGCGGTCAACGTCGCGATCGCGGTCATCTGGCGCTAGCGAGCGGGATCGTCGCCACGTGACGCGTGACTCGTCGCGCCTGTGGGCGACGGGCGCCGGGATGTCGGTGCGCGCGCCTAGGCTGGACGCGCCATGACGTCACTGTTCGAGAACCTCGCGCTCCCCGTCCCCTCGTCCGCCCGCCACACCGCCGACCGCGACCCGTCGGGCCTGCCGCGGGTCGTCGCGCCGCGCGACGAGGACGACGAGGACCGCGCGCGCGACGAGCGCGACGCCGAGCGACGTGCCCGCGCAGACGCGCTGCTCGAGGGCCTGAACCCGCAGCAGCGCGAGGCCGTGGTGCACGAAGGCGGGCCGCTGCTGATCGTCGCGGGCGCAGGCTCGGGCAAGACGCGGGTGCTGACGCACCGGATCGCGCACCTGCTCGCGCTCCGGCGGGCGCGCGCGGGGGAGATCCTCGCGATCACGTTCACCAACAAGGCCGCCGCGGAGATGCGTGAGCGCGTCGCGGCGCTCGTCGGTCCTGCGGCCCACCACATGTGGGTGTCCACGTTCCACTCCGCGTGCGTGCGGATCCTGCGGCGTGAGGCCGCGACGCTCGGGCTGCGCTCGTCGTTCTCGATCTACGACGCGGCCGACTCGCAGCGGTTGCTGACCCTGGTGGCGCGCGAGCTGGACCTCGACCCCAAGAAGTACCCGGCCAAGGCGCTGGCCTCCAAGATCTCGTCGCTCAAGGACGAGCTGGTCGGCCCCGACGAGTTCGCGCGCACCTCGGGCGGCGGCGCGGCCAACGACTTCGACACCGCGCTCGCGCAGGTCTACACGCGCTACCAGCAGCGGTTGCGCCAGGCGCACGCGCTGGACTTCGACGACATCATCATGCGGACAGTCGAGCTGCTGCAGGCGTTCCCCGCGGTGGCCGAGCACTACCGGCGGCGGTTCCGGCACGTGCTCGTCGACGAGTACCAGGACACCAACCACGCGCAGTACGTGCTGGTGCGCGAGCTCGTCGGGCACGGCGCGCAGGCCGACGACGTGCCGCACGGCGAGCTCACGGTGGTCGGCGACGCCGACCAGTCCATCTACGCGTTCCGCGGCGCGAACATCCGCAACATCCTGGAGTTCGAGGCCGACTACCCGGACGCGCGCACGATCCTGCTCGAGCAGAACTACCGCTCGACGCAGACGATCCTCACGGCCGCCAACGCGGTGATCAGCCGCAACTCCGGCCGCCGGGCCAAGAACCTGTGGACCGCGTCCGGCGCGGGCGCGCAGATCGTCGCGTACGTCGCGGACGACGAGCGGGAGGAGGCGCGGTTCGTCGTCGAGGAGATTGACCGGCTCGGGGACAGCGCGGGCGTGCGGCCGGGCGACGTCGCGATCTTCTACCGGGCCAACGCGCAGTCTCGCGTGATCGAGGACGCGCTCGTGCGCGTCGGGCTGCCCTACAAGCTGGTGGGCGGCACGCGGTTCTACGAGCGGCGCGAGATCAAGGACGCGATCGCCTACCTGCGGGCCGTGGCCAACCCGGACGACGACGTGAGCCTGCGCCGCATCCTCAACGTGCCCAAGCGCGGGCTCGGTGAGCGGTCCGAGGCGATGGTCGCGACCTACGCCGAGCGCGAGCGGATCTCGTTCGGCGCGGCGCTCGAGCGGCTCGACGAGGTGCCGGGGCTCGGGACGCGCGCGCTCGTCGGGCTGCGCGCGTTCGCGGAGCTCATGGACGGGTTGCGCGAGTTGGCGGCGTCGGCGGGCCCGTCCGTGGTGCTGGGCGCCGTACTCGACCGGTCCGGCTACCTGGCAGAGCTGCGCGCGAGCGAGGACCCGCAGGACGCGCCGCGCGTCGAGAACCTGGCCGAGCTCCACGCGGTGGCCACCGAGTTCGAGGCCAGCGATCCCGAGGGCGACCTGGCGGACTTCCTGGAGCGCGTGTCCCTCGTCGCGGACTCCGACCAGATCCCCACACCGGACGGCGCCGACGAGCCGGCCGACGACAAGCCGGAGCCCGGCGTCGTCACCCTCATGACGCTCCACACCGCCAAGGGGCTGGAGTTCCCGGTGGTGTTCCTCACCGGCATGGAGGACGGCACGTTCCCGCACATGCGCTCGCTGTCCGACCCGGACCAGTTGGCCGAGGAGCGGCGGCTCGCGTACGTCGGGCTGACCCGCGCGCGCGAGCGGCTGTACGTGTCGCGCGCCGCAGTGCGCACCGCGTGGGGCGTGCCCAACGAGTTCCCCCCGAGCCGGTTCCTGGGCGACGTGCCCGACGAGCTGATCGACTGGCGGCGGCGCGAGTCCTCGACGTCGTCGCTGCGCGGCGGGTGGGGCTCGGGCTTCGGGGCCGGGCGGGCCGGGTCCGGCGGGTACTCGTCGGGCTACTCGTCGCCGAAGCGCGAGGAGCGGCCCGCGCTCCCCAAGACCGGCGCCACCTTCGGATCCGCGAGCCCGCGGGCGGCTGGCGACGTGCCAGCGCTCGACGTCGGGGACAAGGTCACGCACGACGCGTACGGGCTCGGCACCGTGATCGCGCTCGAGGGCTCCGGGCCCAACGCGGTGGTGAAGGTGGACTTCGGCACCGAGGGCCAGAAGCGCCTGCTCCTGCGGTTCTCCCCGGTGACCAAGCTCTAGCCAGCCGGCCGCGATCGGGCGGACGCGGAGTGTCCCCTCGTCGGCGCCCGGTGACGCGGCCTACCGTGGGCGAGGACGAACCGGACCGAGTCATGTGGCGAGGTGCCATGACCACGACCACCGCGCGGGGCACGCCGCAGCCGCGCGCGGTCGACGAGAGCGTGCGGGTGCGGTCGTCGTCCACCGGCCGGATCCCCGGGCTCGACGGGCTGCGCGCGCTCGCGGTCCTCGCCGTAATCGCCTACCACCTGTGGCCCTCCGCCGTTCCCGGCGGGTTCCTCGGCGTCGACGTGTTCTTCGTCGTCAGCGGGTTCCTCATCACCACGCTGCTGGTGCGGCAGGTCAGCCGCGACGGCCGCGCCCGGCTCACGGACTTCTGGCGACGACGCGCGCGGCGGCTCGTCCCGGCGCTCGTCGTCGTGATGGTGGTCTGCGTGCTCGCGGCGCGCGTCGTCGAGCCGGACCTGTTGGTGGGGATCAAGCGTCAGTTCCTGGGCGCGCTGACCTTCACCACCAACTGGCTCGAGATCGCCGCGGGTTCCAGCTACTTCGACGCCACCGCGCCCGAGCTGTTCCAGCCGTTCTGGTCGCTCGCGATCGAGGAGCAGTTCTACCTGGTGTGGCCCGTGCTCCTGGTCTTGTCGCTGGTGCTGGTGCCGTCCTGGCGGCGGCGCGCGTGGATCGTCGCGGCCGGTGCGGCGGCGTCCGCGCTGCTCATGGCGTTCCTCTTCACCGCCGGCTCGGACCCGACCCGGGTGTACTACGGCACCGACACCCACGCCTTCGGGCTGCTGGCCGGGTGCGCGGCCGCGCTCGCGTGGGCCGGGCGGCCCGCGGCATCGCAGTCGGGTCCAGGGAGCACCGGACCAGGTGGCCGCGATGCGCCGACGGTGCCGGGCCCGCGGTGGGAACGTCTCGCCAAGTGGGTCCCGCTCGCCGGGCTCGTCGTCCTCGCGGTCTTGTTCGCCGTGCTTCGGGCGGACTCCGCCTTCGCCTACCGCGGCGGCATCCTCCTGGGCTCGCTCGCCGCGTTGGCGCTGGTCGTCGGGTGCGCGCTCCGCTCGTCGCCCACCCTCGTGCGGGTGCTCGGCCTGCGGCCCGCGGTGTGGGTGGGGGAGCGGTCGTACGGGCTGTACCTGTGGCACTGGCCCCTGATCCTGCTGGTCGGCGCCGTGTTCGGCGACGCTCCGGGGTCCCCGATGTGGTGGCGGACGCCGTTGGTGGCCCTGGTGCTGACCTTCGGGCTCGCGGCGCTGAGCCACCGCCTCGTCGAGGCGCCGGTGCGGCGCGACGGGTTCCGGGCGTGCGCTCGGTCCGTCGTCGGGCGAGTCGTCGGGCCCGCGCGGGCGCCGAAGGTCGTCGCCTCGCTCGGGGCGCTGGCGGTGCTCGGGACCCTCGTCGTCGTCGCGACCGCGCCGAGCGCGTCGTCGACCGAGCTCGCAATCCGTGAGGCCCAACGCCAGATCGAGGCGCGCGCCGCCACGTCGCCCACCGCCGCGCCGAACCCCGCCGCGAGCGCCGTGACGC
>JAEWOA010000265.1 GCA_023461115.1 Actinomycetes bacterium | reverse complement strand
GGGCGGCCCCGGGCCGTCGGGCGCGGGCGTCCCGGCGCTCGGGCTCTTGCTCGCGCTCGTCGCGGCGGCGGCGTTCGCGTCGCTCACCGCGGTCAACGGCACGCCGGTCCAGGGGTTCGGGCCGCTGCCGGTGACCGCCGCCGCGTTCACACTCGGCGGGCTCCTGCTGCTCCCGCTGGCCGCGCTCGGCGGACCGGTGCTGCCGGTCCAGGCGCCGGGCTGGGCGCTCTTGCTCTATCTCGCCGCGGTGCCCACCGCGGGCGCGTATGCCGCGTACTTCACCGGTCTGCGCACGGTCTCGCCGACCACCGCGACGCTGCTCGCGCTGCTCGAGCCCCTCACCGCCGCGGTCGGCGCGGTCGTGTTCCGCGACGAGCGGATGGGCCTGGTCAGCTGGCTCGGAGCCGCGCTGTTGGTGGCCGCCGTGGTCGTTCTGCGTCCACGGCGAGCCGCCTCGCCTAGGATGGTCGGGCTCGGCGATGCGGCCGGGCTCAGCAGTCACCCCGCGCCGGCAGTGCCCGGGGCGCCTACACCAGGAGTCATGCGTGTCAGCGATCCTCGAGAAGGTCCTGCGTCTCGGTGAGGGCCGGGTCCTCAAGAAGCTGTCGGGCATCGCCCATCAGGTCAACGCCCTCGAGGACGACTTCACGTCGCTCTCGGACGCTGAGCTGCGCGAGGAGACGGACCGCTTCAAGGCCCGGCTCGCGGACGGGGAGACGCTCGACGACGTGCTCGCGGAGGCGTTCGCGGCGGTTCGCGAGGCCGCCCGCCGCACCCTCGGCCAGCGGCACTTCGACGTGCAGCTCATGGGCGGCGCCGCGCTGCACCTCGGCAACATCGCCGAGATGAAGACCGGTGAGGGCAAGACGCTGGTCGCCACGGCGCCCGCGTACCTCAACGCGCTGTCGGGCAAGGGCGTGCACGTCGTCACCGTGAACGACTACCTCGCGGGCTACCAGTCCGAGCTCATGGGCCGCGTGTTCCGGTTCCTCGGCATGGAGACCGGCTGCATCCTCGCGACCATGACGCCGGCCGAGCGTCGCGCGCAGTACGCCGCGGACGTCACCTACGGCACCAACAACGAGTTCGGCTTCGACTACCTGCGCGACAACATGGCGTGGAGCACGGACGAGCTCGTGCAGCGCGGCCACAACTTCGCGATCGTGGACGAGGTCGACTCGATCCTGATCGACGAGGCCCGCACGCCGCTCATCATCTCGGGCCCGGCCTCGGGGGACACCAACCGCTGGTACGCCGAGTTCGCGAAGGTCGTGCGCCGCCTGCAGGCCGAGCGCGACTACGAGGTCGACGAGAAGAAGCGCACGGTCGGCGTGCTGGAGCCCGGGATCGAGCGCGTCGAGGACTACCTCGGCATCGACAACCTGTACGAGTCGCTCAACACGCCGCTGATCGGCTTCCTGAACAACGCGATCCGGGCGCAGGAGCTGTTCAAGCGGGACAAGGACTACGTCGTCCTCAACGGCGAGGTCCTGATCGTCGACGAGCACACAGGCCGCATCCTGCCGGGCCGCCGCTACAACGAGGGCATGCACCAGGCGATCGAGGCCAAGGAGGGTGTCGCGATCAAGGCGGAGAACCAGACGCTCGCCACGATCACGCTCCAGAACTACTTCCGCCTGTACTCCAAGCTCTCGGGCATGACCGGCACCGCCGAGACCGAGGCCGCCGAGTTCCAGGGCACGTACAAGCTGGGCGTCGTGCCGATCCCGACGAACCGCGGGATGCAGCGCATCGACCAGAGGGACCTGGTCTACAAGAGCGAGTCCGGCAAGTTCGACGCGGTCGTCGAGGACATCGTCGAGCGCCACGCCAAGGGCCAGCCGGTCCTGGTGGGCACGACGAGCGTCGAGAAGTCCGAGCTGCTCTCGTCGATGCTCAAGAAGCAGGGCGTGCCGCACGAGGTCCTCAACGCCAAGCAGCACGCGCGCGAGGCCTCGGTGGTCGCGCAGGCGGGCCGCAAGGGCGCCGTCACGGTGGCCACCAACATGGCCGGCCGCGGCACCGACATCATGCTCGGCGGCAACGCCGAGTTCATGGCGGTCGCGGCGCTCGCCGACAAGGGCCTCGACCCCGCGGAGAACCCCGAGGAGTACGAGGCCGCGTGGCCGGGCGCGCTCGAGGCGGCCAAGGCGGCCGTCGCGGCCGAGCACGACGAGGTCGTCGAGCTCGGTGGCCTCTACGTGCTGGGCACCGAGCGCCACGAGTCGCGCCGCATCGACAACCAGCTGCGCGGCCGCTCCGGCCGTCAGGGCGACCCGGGCGAGTCCCGGTTCTACCTGTCGATGCAGGACGACCTCATGCGCCTGTTCAACTCGGGCCTGGCCGAGTCGATGATGACGCGCGCGGGCTTCCCGGAGGACATGCCGCTGGAGTCCAAGATCGTCACGCGCGGCATCCAGTCGGCGCAGTCGCAGGTCGAGGCGCGCAACTTCGAGATCCGCAAGAACGTCCTGAAGTACGACGACGTCATGTCGCGGCAGCGCGAGGTCATCTACGACCAGCGCCGCCGCGTGCTGGAGGGCGAGGACCTGCACGAGCAGATCGGCCACTTCCGCAGCGACGTGCTGAGCGCGTACATCGAGGGCGCCGCCGCCGAGGGGCGCCCTGAGGACTGGGACCTCGATGCGCTGTGGACCGCGATCCGCGGCGTGTACCCCGTCTCGATCACGCCCGAGGAGGTCGTGGACGCCGCCGGCGGTGTGCCGCGCCTGACGTCGGAGCTGCTGTTGCGTGAGGTCCTCTCCGACGCCGAGCACGCCTACGCCGACCGTGAAGCGGCCATCGGCTCGGACAACATGCGCCAGCTCGAGCGCCGGGTGACGCTCTCCGTGCTGGACCGCAAGTGGCGCGAGCACCTCTACGAGATGGACTACCTCAAGGAGGGCATCGGCCTGCGGGCGATGGCCCAGCGTGATCCGCTCGTCGAGTACCAGCGCGAGGGCTTCCAGCTCTTCAACGCGATGACAGACTCCGTCAAGGAGGAGACGATCGGCTTCCTGTTCAACCTGCAGGTGCAGGTCGAGGGCGAGCAGCCCGCCGCCGACGCGCCGGTGCTCGACGCCGCGTCGGCTGCCCAGGCGGCGGCGGGCGGCCCGCGGCTCGTCGCCAAGGGCATCGACGGTCCCGAGGAGCGCGCGCCGCTGCAGTACTCGGCGCCGTCGACCGATGGCGACGGGGCCGTGGTGACGAGCGCGGAGGACGCCGCCCCCGCTCCGGCGGGCGGCAACCGCCAGGACCGGCGTAAGGCGGCGA
>JAEWOA010000264.1 GCA_023461115.1 Actinomycetes bacterium | reverse complement strand
CGGCGTCCTACCGGATCGGGACGTTCTCGTTCCTGGCCACGGGCGGAGACAACTTCCGGGTGTTCACGCAGGGCGCGAACACCCGGGACTCGGGCCTGATCGACCGTGACGGGTGGATGGAGTACCTCTCCACGCATCCGGCGCTGTCACCGGACTTCGCCCGCCACGCGGTCGCGGTCACGGGCCAGCCGACGTCGGCGTTCGCGGGTGACGCGGTCGTATTCGAGGTGTCCGGGCTCGACCTGACGAGCCTCGGCTCGCCGGCCAACACGGTGCTCGACATCCGGCTCGGCGCGGCGGGCGCGGCGGCCAGGGCGGCAACGCCAGGGCAGTCGATCGGCACGGCGACCGTCGACCAGGGCAAGGCGACTGTCGCGGTCGTCGTCCCCGCGGACACCGCGGCGGGCGCGCACACGTTGACGCTCGTCGCGGCGCCTTCGGGCACGACCGTGTCGATCCCGCTGACGGTCGCCAAGCCGGCGGCCACGTCGGTCGCGTTGGCCGTCACAGGCTCGCTGGTGGTCGGGTCGCAGCAGACGATCACGGCGACCGTGTCGCCTGCGATCGCCGGCTCGGTCACGTTCGTCGACGGCGCGCTGTTCGTCGCGAACGTCCCCGTGCGCCTCGGCAAGGCGAGCGCGACCGTCTCGCTCGGAGTCGGCGCGCACACGCTGAGGGCGATCTTCACCCCGGCGGCCGGCGAGTACGCGTCGTCGTCGACGACGAAGGCCGTGACGATCGCGAAGTCGGCGTCCACGACGAAGCTCGCGCTCTCGAAGGCGGCGGCGCCCTACGGCTCGCCCGTCAAGGCGGTCGTCACCGTCACCGGAGCCTCGGCCGCGCCCGCCGGCAAGGTCGAGCTCCGCGACGGCTCGAAGATCATCGCCGTGGGCACGCTCGCGGTGACGGGCAAGAAGGGCCAGCTGACCATCGCGGTGCCGAACGGCCTCGCAGTCGGCGCCCACAACCTCACGGCCCGGTACCTCGGCGGGGCGCTCACCAACGCCTCGGCGTCGCCGGCCGTGCGGCTGACCATGGTCAAGGCGAAGCCCGCGATCGCGATGTCGGCGTCGTCGTGGACGGTGCGCTCCGGCGCCCGCCTCAAGGTCACCGTCGTCGTGTCCGGGCCCAAGGGCGTCGCGGCGCCCACGGGCGTGGTCAAGGTGAAGTACGGATCGAGGACCCTGTCGGCGCCAGTGAGGAACGGCAAGGCGGTGGTCATCCTCCCGAGGGCGACCGCGACCCGCGCCGTCACGGCGACCTACCAGGGCGACGCCCGGTACCTGCCGGTCGCTGTCTCGAAGACCCTGAAGGTCCGCCGCTGACGCCAGTGGCGACGTGAGGGCGGCGCCCCTGGTCCCTGCCGGGATCAGGGGCGCCGCCCTCGTCGTCGGCCGGGGCCGCTCCAGGGTTGCGCTACAGGAAGTCGTGGTACGCGGGCAGGTCCAGCACCCCGTTCCCGGACAGGCCGATGACGATCGTCTCGTCGGTGGTGGCGGCCCGAGCGTGTGCGATCGCACCGGCCACCGCGTGCGTCGACTCGGGCGCGGGGATGATCCCCTCGGCCCGGGCGAACTCGATTCCCGCGGCGAACGCGGTGTCCTGGTCCACCGCGATGGCCCCCATGAGCCCGAGGTTCACGGCGTGCGAGACCATCGGCGCCATGCCGTGATAGCGCAGGCCGCCGGCGTGGATCGGCGGCGGCACGAAGTCCTTGCCGAGCGTGTGCATCTTGAGCAGGGGCGTCAGGCCCGCGACGTCGCCGAAGTCGTACCGGTACTCGCCCTGCGTCAGCGACGGGCACGCGGCCGGCTCGCACGCGACGACCCTCGTCGTCGTGCCCTCGCGCAGGTTGCGGCCGAGGAACGGGAAGGAGAGCCCGCCCAGGTTGGAGCCGCCGCCTGCGCAGCCGAACACGATGTCCGCGGTCTCGCCGAGCTGGTCGAGCTGGTCGAGCGCCTCCTGGCCGATCACCGTCTGGTGCAGCAGCACGTGGTTGAGCACCGAGCCGAGCGCGTAGTGCGCTTGCGGGTCGGTGGCCGCGGCCTCGACGGCCTCCGAGATCGCCATGCCGAGCGAGCCAGTGGTGTGGGGGTCCGCTGCGAGCATCGCTCGGCCGGCCTCGGTCAGGTCAGAGGGCGAGGGGTGGCACACGCCGCCGTAGGTCTCGATCTGCATCCGGCGGTACGGCTTGGAGTCGTACGACGCGCGCACCTGCCAGACCTCACAGTCCAGCCCGAGCAGCGCGCACGCCATCGACAGCGAGGCGCCCCACTGCCCGGCGCCGGTCTCCGTGGTGAGCTTGGTGATCCCCTCGGCCGCGTTGTAGTACGCCTGCGCCACCGCGGTGTTCGGCTTGTGCGAGCCGGCCGGGCTCACACCCTCGTACTTGTAGTAGATCCGCGCGGGGGTGCCGAGCGCCTGTTCCAGTCGATGCGCGCGGACGAGCGGGCTCGGACGCCACAGGGCGTAGATCTCGCGGACCGTCTGCGGGATCTCGATCCACCGCTCGGTGCTGACTTCCTGCAGGATCAGCGCCATCGGGAACAGGGGCGCCAGGTCGTCGGGCCCGAGCGGCTCGCGCGTCCCGGGATGCAACGCCGGGGGAGTCGGTTCGGGCAGGTCTGCGGCCAGGTTGTACCAGTGCGTCGGAACGGTGGAGGGCACGACCGTGCCGACGGGCTCGGTGCGTGGGCGGGTGGCGGGCGGCGTCGCGATGCTGACGTCGGGGGAACTGGTCATCGTCGACCTCTCGTGCGGCGCGCCGCGGGCGCGCGGTGGGACGGGCGCGTCCCGACGAGGTGCTCGCCTGGCGGTGCCTCGGTTCGCTCGTCGTGCGGCACGCACGCGCAGAGTACGGCCCGACGAGTGACGTAGGCCACAACAGTCCACGCCCGGGTGGCGGCCGCGTCCACATCTCACGATACGAACAGATGTTCGATCGCATGTCAGTGGTCGGTGGGAGACTTCCGATATGTCAGTTTCCGGGACGCTCCACGAGCCGCCCGCCGGTGATGCGGTGGGCGGTTGGGCCGTACCCGGGGCGCCGTCGCCGGACGCGGGACTGGCGGAGGTCCGAGCCGTGCGAGCGGGCTGGGCGGCGCTGCCGCCGACGGATGCCATCGCGGCGCTGCCGCCGACGGATGCCATCGCGGCGCTGCCCGACGACGCCGTGCTGCAGTGGCTGCTCGAGGTCGAGGGCCAGGCGCGCCGTGTCGACGCGGTGCGGGTCGCGTTGGTGGCCGAGATCGCGGAGCGTTCGCGCCGGGAGCTCGGGGCCGAGTCTCTGGCGCGGCGCCGTGGCTGCCGCTCGGCGCACGAGCTGGTGCAGCGGCTGACGGGCGCGCCGGGGATCACGGTGTCGCGGTGGATGCGGGTGGGCCAGTTCCTGCGCGTGGACCTGCGGCTGGATGGCACACCCCGGCCGCGGCGGTTCGCGGCGCTGGGGGAGGCTCTCGACGAGGGGCGCGTCTCGGTGGAGGCCGCGGCCGTGATCATCGACCAGCTCAAGCCGACGTTGCGTGTCGCGGCGCGCGAGTCGGTCGAGGTGGCATGCGGCGAGCTGGTCGCCGCGGCCCAGTGCGAGCCTGGGACGTTGCCGCCGCTGGATGTCGACGAGGTGCGGGTCCAGGCCAAGGCCTGGGCGATGGTGCTCGACCAGGACGGCGCGCCGCCCGAAGATGCCGACGGCGCGCGCCGCTACCTGACCCTGCGCCCGGGCCGCGGCGGCCTGGTCCGGATCGCGGGCCAGCTCCTGCCCGAGGTCGCCGGCGCGCTGGAGGCCTTCGCCGACGCGTGCACGAACCCCCGCACGCCCGAACTCCCGACGCCGTCGACTGCTGCCGCTGACCGAGCCGCCGCCCACGCCGCCGCCGCGAGCCGTGACGGCGCTGGCGAGTCCAGCGACGACGCGACCTCCTCGGGCGCCGACGAAACGGTCGCCCGCGTCGAGTCGCAAACCGATGCCCGCACGCGTGCCCAGGTGCTGCACGACGTGCTCGCCTCGGCGCTGAACGTGGCGGCGCGGGTGGCCGACCAGCGCTCGGTCGCGGGCAACGCGCCGACTCTGCTGGTCGCGGTACGCCAGGAGGACCTCGACGCCAACCGCGGCCGGGCGTTCATCCTGGGCGGCGCCGGAGCGGGTGACGGCGCCGTGAGCGTGTCGCTGGCCGCCGCCCGGCGCGTGGGCTGCGCCGGCGCCGTGCAGCGCGTCCTGGTGGCGCCCAACGGCCGGATCGCAGGGATCGGATCGCCGCAGCGGTGCTTCACCGGCTCCCAGCGCCGGGCGATCGCGCTGCGCGACGGCGGCTG
The DNA here is from genome assembly GCA_023461115.1 of Actinomycetes bacterium. Taxonomy (GTDB): domain Bacteria; phylum Actinomycetota; class Actinomycetes; order Actinomycetales; family Cellulomonadaceae; genus Cellulomonas. The sequence goes on along the minus strand of JAEWOA010000264.1, from coordinate 12,484 downwards.
CGTGATCCCCGGCTGCCACGTCCCCGCGGCCTGGTGCGAGGTCCACCACGTCACTCCGCACGCCGAGGACCACGACGGAACGCACACCGACAACGGCGTCCTCCTGTGCTGGCACCACCACCGCACGCTGGACACCAACGGCTGGCAGATCCGCATCCGCGCCGGCATCCCCGAAGTCCGGCCACCGGCACGCCTGCGCCGACTGGCCATGCCGCCAGCCGCCGGACCTCCGGCGCGCTCGGATGGCTCGAGCCGCATCGGCTCACCCGCGGCGGTCGACGACGGATGGCGCCGCGCCACGGGCTCCCCGGCACGCTTCCTGCACACGCTCCGAGCCCGCCAGACGGTGTTCCGCACTTGACCAGCAGCGCGCGAGCGAACCGCCGCTGGCCAACGTGCGACCGGCGTCGCGTTGTGCCAGGTCGCTAAGGTGACCCCTCGTGACGACTCCCCAGGCAGCGGCGGTGTATGCCCGCATCTCATCGGACCCGACTGGCACCGCGTTGGGGGCGGAGCGGCAGTTCGAGGACTACCGCAGGTTCGCCGGGAGCGAGGCTGGGTGGTGGCTGAGGAGTGCATCGACAACGACGCGTCGGCGTACAAGCGAAGAGCGCCCACCCGGCGCGCCCTCACTCACCGGACGCGGTAGGGAACCTCCGAACTCTTCACCACGGCATCCGTGTACCCGTGCTTTGCGAGGAGGCGCACAGCCGCCAAGTTGACCAGCACTTTCTCGCCGTCGCCCACCGGACCACACGTGAGACTGACGATGGGCAGTCGGCCCCGCGTGTCTTCGACCACGAAGCTGTGGTGATCCTCCCCGGCTGCGATGCTGATATACGGTACGACACCAAACGGGCCCGCTCGGAACTCCTCGGGAATCTCGACGAGGCTCTGCGCGATGTATCTAACCTCGTGTTCGGCGGAGAAGGCTGGATTCTTCATTTGAGGAATTATCGGAGCGACGTAGTTGCCGAGGAGGTCCGGTCTCTGCCAAAGAAGCGGATGGTCAAGCACGAAGTTAAGCACAGCCCTGGCGGCGGCGTCCTGTTCCGCTTGAGCGTAAATAACGCGATACCAGCCGGACCGCATGTGCGTGCCGGTCGAGGTCCACTCGGTGAAGGACGCGAGCGCGCTCGGAACCATGACACTCAGGTCATGCCCGGTCTGGATACCAAGTGCGTAACCCGGAGGTGCGCCATAGCTTTGCCACTGGTTCAGTGAATCGGACGCCTCTGACGCGCACACGAAATAGACGCGACCAATTGACAGGCGCAGGTGCTCGGGCGACAGGGTGGAATTGACAATCGTGATTTGCTCGGAGGATAGCTTCTTCTCGGACTGAATTGATTCCCAGACGCGATGGAGGACTTCGATCCCGTACTCGACCTCCGACAGGTCGTTGAGCGCCACGGGCGACGAAGCCCACAGGCTATTCGAGGCAAGAATGCCGATTAGGCCGCTCGCCGACGTGTAGTGATGCACGACGATGTCGTCCACTGGAACCGGCAGAGGGATCTCAACCCACTTCTCGTCGTCGAGGTACACCTGCGTCCGAATCGCCGCCATGGTGCAAGCATGCTGTGAACGCACCGCCGCGTCATGCGGTGGCTTTGAGACTTGTAGCGTTGGCGACGCACGTCGCACCGTTGCCCCGCGATGTGCGTGCGCCGCTGTCCGTCGCGGCGCCTTCAGACCGCGCAGGAGTCGTCAGTGCAGGCCTCAGCGGCAGGGTCGCCTGTCAGCGTGGTGAGGGGGTTGGCCTCGCGCCAGGCCACCTCGAGGAGCTGGGTGAAGACCTCGGCAGGCTGGGCGCCCGAGACGGCGATGCGGCGGTCGACGACGAAGAATGGCACGCCGTTCACGCCGAGCGAGCGGGCTTCGGCGATGTCCCGGTCGACGGCCTCGGACTGCTCGGACCCCGCGAGGAAGGAGGCGATCGCGTCGTCGTCGAACCCGAGCTCGCCGAGCCCGGTCTCGCGCGCGAGCCGCACGAGCGACTCGTCGACGCCCAGGTCCGCGCCCTGCTCGAAGTGCGCCGAGAACAGCGCCTCGATGAGCCGGTCCGCGACCGCGGCGCCGCCGGCCTCGCGGGCCAGGTGCACCAGGCGGTGGGCGTTGTAGGAGTTGAACGCCAGCGTCGTCGCGAAGTCGAAGCTGAGGCCCACGCCCGCGGCCACGCCGGCGACGTGCGCGAACATCTGCTGCACCTGCTCGCGCGGCATGGCCTTCATCTCGACGAGCGCGTCGACCTCGGGCCGGCCCGGCCCACGCGGGGTGTCGGGGGAGAGCTGGTAGGACTTCCAGACGACCGAGACGTGCGCGCGATGCGGGAAGGCGGCAAGAGCCTCGGCGAACCGGCGCTTGCCGATGAAGCACCACGGGCAGGCGATGTCGGACCAAACCTCCACCGAGAGCGTGCGGACGGCGTTCAGGACGGGGATGCTCACGGCAGCAACAGGACCTTTCCGGTGGTGGAGCGCGACTCGAGCGCGCGGTGGGCGTCGGACGCGTCGTCCAACGAGTATCGGGCGCCGATCCGGACGCTCAGGGCGCCCGACCGGACGGCGGAGAAGACCTCGCGCGAGCGCCACTCGAGCTCGTCGGGCGACGCGATGTGGTCGTCGAGCTTGGGCCGCGTGAGGAACAGCGAGCCGGCGCGGTTGAGCCGCTGCGGGTCGAAGGGCTCCACTGGGCCCGACGAGCCGCCGAACAGCACGACCGTGCCGCGGGGGCGCACGGACGCGAGCGACGCGTCGAAGGTGTCGCGTCCCACGGAGTCGTAGGCGGCGTCGACGCCGCGTCCGTCCGTCAGGGTGCGCACGAGCGCGGGCAGGTCGTCGGCGAGCGAGTCGAGCTCGCGGTAGCGGATGACCTCGGCGGCCCCGGCCTCGCGCGCGAGCGCCTCCTTCTGCGCGCTTCCGACCGTCGCGATCACGCGGGCGCCCCGCTGGCTCGCGAGCTGGGTGAGCAGCAGCCCGACCCCTCCGGCGGCGGCGTGGACGAGCACGGTGGATCCCGGCCGCACCTCGTATGTCGACGTGACGAGGAAGTGCGCGGTCATGCCTTGGAGGGGGATCGCGGCCGCGATGTCGTCGGGCACGTCGGTGGGGACGACGAGCGCCGCGGACTCCGGGACCGCGACGAGCTCGGCGTACGACGACGGCGCCGACGCCCATGCGACCCGGTCGCCCACGGCGACTCGCGTCACGTCTCGCCCGACGGCCACGACGGTTCCGGCGCCCTCGGACCCGACGATGTGCGGGAACGGCATCGGGTAGACCCCGGCACGCCGGTAGGTGTCGATGAAGTTGACGCCGACCGCCGTGGCGCGCACCAGCACCTCGTCGGCGCGAGGCTCCGGATCGGGGCGGGAGACGACGGACAGGACCTCGGGGCCACCGGCCTCGGTGGCGATCACGGCGCGCATGCCCAGGCCAACGCGCCTGATGACCGCCCGCATTCCGGGACACGCCGAAATCCGGTAGTGCATCGATCTGCGGCCGAGCGTATATTCATGCGCATGTCGTTCTCTGTCGCCGTCGCAGGCGCGAGCGGGTACGCCGGTGGCGAGATCCTCCGTCTGCTGCTCAAGCACCCCGAGGCGCAGATCGGCGCCCTCACCGCGCACTCCAATGCCGGGACGGCGCTCGGCGAGCACCAGCCGCACCTGCGGTCGCTCGCGGACCGCGTGCTCGCGCCCACGCAGGTCGACGCGCTCGCGGGCCACGACGTCGTGGTCCTCGCGCTCCCGCACGGCGCCAGCGGCGCCGTCGCAGCCCAGCTCGCGGAACGTGGACAGGACGCGATCGTCCTCGACCTCGGCGCAGACCACCGGCTCGTGAGCGCCGAGGACTGGGTCGCCTACTACGGCAGCCCGCACGCGGGCACCTGGACGTACGGCCTTCCCGAGCTCCTGCACGCGGGCGAGCGCACGGCGGCCGCACAGCGCGACGAGCTCGCGCGCACCCGCCGGATCGCGGTCCCGGGCTGCAACGTCACCGCGGTGACGCTCGGCCTCCAGCCCGGCATCGCCGCGGGCGTCGTCGAGCCCACCGACCTCGTCGCCGTCCTGGCCAACGGGTACTCGGGAGCGGGGCGCAGCCTCAAGACGCACCTGCTCGCGGCGGAGGGCCTCGGCTCCGCACAGCCGTACGCGGTGGGCGGCACGCACCGGCACATCCCCGAGATCGCGCAGAACCTGCGCTCGGCGGGCGCGGCGGACGTCACGATTAGCTTCACCCCCACGCTCGTCCCGATGTCGCGCGGCATCCTCGCCACTGCGACGGCCCGCCTCGCGCACGGAGCGGACCCAGCCGCGGTGCGCCAGGTGTGGGAGGCCGCCTACGCCGACGAGCCCTTCGTCCGCCTGCTGCCCGCCGGCCAGTGGCCCACCACGGCCGCGGTGCTCGGCGCCAACACGGCTCTCACGCAGGTGGCAGTCGACGAGCGCGCCGGCCGCGTCGTCACGGTCACCGCGATCGACAACCTGGTCAAGGGCACCGCGGGCGGGGCGGTCCAGTCGCTGAACGTCGCCCTGGGCCTGCCGGAGTCGCTCGGGCTCGAGATCGACGGCGTCGCGCCATGACGTCCGCCACCACCGCACCGCACGAGGAGGAGCAGTGAGCGTGATCACCGACGAGGACACCGCGCAGGTGTCGCCGGGCGTCACCGCCCCCCTCGGCTTCCGCGCGAGCGGCGTCACGGCGGGCCTCAAGGCCTCGGGCCGCCCGGACCTGGCGCTCGTCGTCAACGACGGCCCGCTCCAGGTGGGCGCCGCGGTCTTCACGACGAACCGCGTCGTCGGCCACCCCGTCACGTGGTCGCGCCAGGCCGTCCGCGACGGCGTCGTGAGCGCGGTCGTCCTGAACTCGGGCGGTGCGAACGTCTGCACCGGCCCCGACGGGTTCCTGGACGTGCACCGCACTGCGGAGACCGTCGGAGCCTCGCTCGGCGTCTCGCCGGGAGACGTCGTGGTGTGCTCGACGGGCCTGATCGGTGAGCGGCTCCCGATCGAGGCGCTGCTCGCGGGCATCGAGCCGGCTGCGGCCGCGCTCTCCGAGACGGGCGGCCCGGCCGCAGCGGCCGCGATCATGACCACCGACACGGTCCCGAAGACGGCCGACCTGACCATCCCGGGCGACGACGGCGTGTGGCGCGTGGGCGGCATGGCCAAGGGCGCGGGCATGCTCGCGCCGGGACTCGCGACGATGCTCGTGGTCATCACGACCGACGCAGTCGTCGACGCCGCCACCGCGGACGCGGCCCTGCGGACGGCGACGGGCCAGACCTTCGACCGGCTCGACTCCGACGGCTGCATGTCGACCTCGGACACCGTGACGCTCCTGGCGTCGGGCGCGTCGGGCGTCGCGCCCGATCCGGCGGCCTTCGGCGCCGCGGTGACCGCGGTCGCCGCACAGCTCGCACGCCAGCTGATCGCCGACGCGGAGGGCGCGACGCACGACATCGCGATCACGGTGGCCGGCGCCGAGACCGAGCAGGCTGCGCTCGCGGTGGCCCGCGCGGTCTCGCGGTCCAACCTGTTCAAGGCCGCGATCTACGGCAACGACCCCAACTGGGGTCGCATCGTCGCGCAGGTCGGTACCGTGCCCGAGGAGGTCGCGGCCTTCGATCCCGAGCAGCTCGACGTCACGGTCAACGGCGTGATGATCTGCCAGGCGGGCGGGGCCCACGAGCCGCGCTCGAAGGTCCGGCTCGCCGGCCGGCGGGACGTCCACGTGCTCGTGGACCTGCACGCGGGCGACGAGGTGGTCACGCTCTGGACCAACGACCTCACCCACGACTACGTCACCGAGAACAGCGAGTACTCGACGTGAGCAACCCGATGCCGAGCCCGGCCGAGGACTTCGCCTTCGACACCCGCACCGACCTGCGCGCCGACCAGAAGGCCGAGGTCCTCATCGAGGCCCTGCCGTGGCTGCAGAAGTTCAACGGCGCGCTCGTCGTCGTCAAGTACGGCGGCAACGCGATGATCGACGACGACCTCAAGCGCGCCTTCGCGCAGGACATGGTGTTCCTGCACCAGGTGGGCCTGCGCCCGGTCGTCGTGCACGGTGGCGGCCCGCAGATCAACGCGATGCTGGACCGCCTCGGCATCGAGTCCGAGTTCCGAGGCGGCCTGCGCGTCACCACGCCCGAGGCCATGGACGTGGTCCGCATGGTCCTCACGGGCCAGGTGTCGCGTGAGCTGGTCGGACTCTTGAACGCCCACGGCCCGCACGCGGTCGGCCTCTCGGGGGAGGACGGCGGCCTGTTCCAGGCGCGGCGCCGCACGGCGGTCGTCGACGGCGAACACGTGGATGTCGGCCTCGTCGGCGACGTCGTCAAGGTCAACCCGAGCGCGGTGCAGGACCTGCTCGACGCGGGCCGTATCCCGGTGGTCAGCACGGTCGCGCCCGACATCGACGACCCCACGCAGGTGCTCAACGTCAACGCCGACACCGCGGCCGCGGCGCTCGCGGTCGCGCTGGGCGCCCGCAAGCTGATCGTCCTGACGGACGTCGAGGGCCTGTACCTGAACTGGCCGGACAAGTCGTCGCTGGTCCGCCGCCTGCGCGCGGCCGAGCTCGCCGACGTGCTCCCGACGCTCGACTCCGGCATGCGGCCCAAGATGGAGGCCTGCTGGCGCGCGGTCGAGGGCGGGGTGGGCCGCGCCCACGTGATCGACGGCCGCTCGGCCCACTCGATCCTGGTCGAGGTCTTCACGAGCGACGGCATCGGCACGATGGTGCTTCCCGACGAGGAGCCCGCCGACGCGCCTTTCACCGCACCCGTCCCGATCGTCCACTCGAAGCCGGAGGCCCCGTGAGCGACCAGACCGTGAGCGAGAGCGAGCAGACCGCGGCCGAGCCCGCGTCGCCCAGCGCCCGCCACCGTGCCCCCGCCGCGCCCGACGCGCTGCCGATCCCGGCCGCGGACGGCTCGGTCGCGCAGTGGACCGACCGCTACACCCACGCGGTGATGGACACGTTCGGCGCGCCCCAGCGGGTCCTGGTCCGCGGCGAGGGCCCGTACGTGTGGGACGCCGACGGCAACCGCTATCTGGACCTGCTCGGCGGCATCGCGGTGAACAGCCTTGGCCACGCGCACCCGACGCTCACGGCGGCGATCAGCGCGCAGCTCGGCACGCTCGGCCACGTCTCCAACTTCTTCGGCAGCCCGACGCAGATCGCGTTCGCCGAGCGCCTCCTCGAGCTCGCGCAAGCGCCCGCAGGCTCGCGCGTGTTCCTGACGAACTCCGGCACCGAGGCCAACGAGGCCGCGTTCAAGCTGGCCCGCCGCACGGGCCGTCCGCGCATCCTGGCGCTCGAGGGCGCCTTCCACGGCCGCTCGATGGGCGCGCTCGCGCTCACGCACAAGGCCGCGTACCGCGAGCCGTTCGAGCCGCTGCCCGGTGGGGTCGAGTGGCTCCCGTTCGGCGACGACGAGGCGCTCGACGCCGCGCTCGCCCCGGGTGACGTCGCGGCGCTCGTCGTCGAGCCCATCCAAGGCGAGGCCGGCGTCCTGCCGCTCCCGCCCGGCTACCTGGCGCGCGCGCGTGAGCTCACCCGGCAGCACGGCACGCTGCTCGTCCTCGACGAGGTGCAGACCGGCATGGGCCGCACAGGCGAGTGGTTCGCGCACCAGCACCCGCACCTGGGGGGCGGGATCACGCCGGACGCCATCACGGTCGCGAAGGGGCTCGGCGGCGGCTTCCCGGTGGGCGCGTTGATCGCGCTCGGCGAGCCGGTGGCCACGCTGCTCGGCCGCGGCCAGCACGGCAGCACATTCGGCGGCAACCCGGTCGCGTCGGCGGCAGGCCTCGCGACGATCGGTGTGATCGAGCGCGACGGCCTCCTGGCGCACGTGCGGGACCTCGGCGCGCGCCTGCGGGAGCGCCTGTCGGCCTGCTCGCCGCTGGTCGTGGGCGTCCGGGGCGACGGCTTCCTGATCGGCATCGCGCTCGCGGAGCCCGTGGCGCCCGCGCTCGCGGCGAAGGCCCTGGCCGCCGGGTTCATCGTGAACGCGCCGACTCCGTCGTCGATCCGCCTCGCGCCACCGTTCATCCTGACCGACGAGCAGGCCGGCGCATTCGTCGACTTCCTGGCGGCGCTCGACCCGGCGGAGGTGCGCTCGTGACCCGGCACTTCCTGCGTGACGACGACCTGACGCCCGACGAGCAGCGCCACGTCCTGGACCTGGCGCTCGCGTTCCAGTCCGACCGCCACCTGCACACCCCGCTCGCGGGCCCACGCTCGGTCGCGGTCATCTTCGACAAGCCGACGTTGCGCACGCAGGTCTCGTTCACCACAGGCATCGCCGAGCTGGGCGGCTTCCCGCTCGTGGTCGACGGCCGCCTGGCCCAGATCGGCACACGCGAGTCCATCCCGGACACCGCGCACATCCTGGGGCGTCAGGTCGCGGCGATCGTGTGGCGCACGCACGCGCAGGCCCGGCTCGACGAGATGGCCGCGTGCGCGGGGGTCCCGGTGGTCAACGCGCTCACGGACGAGTTCCACCCGTGCCAGATCCTCGCGGACCTCGCGGCGGTCGCGCTGCACCGGGGTGGCACGTCGTCGCTCCCGGGCCTGACACTCGCGTACGTCGGCGACGGGGCCAACAACATGGCGCACTCGTACCTGCTCGGCGGCGCCACCGCGGGCATGCACGTGCGCGTCGGCACGCCCGAGGGCTACCTCCCGGACGCCCAAGTCGTCGAGGACGCGCGCCGGATCGCCACGCGGACGGGCGGCTCCGTCCAGGTCCTGCACGACCGCGACGAGGCCGTGGCGGGCGCCGACGTCGTCGCGACCGACACCTGGGTGTCGATGGGCCAGGAGGACGAGGCCTCGCAGCGCGAGACGCCGTTCGTGCCGTTCCGACTCGACGAGGACGCGCTCGCGCTCGCGGCCCCCGGCGCCCACGTGCTGCACTGCCTGCCGGCGTATCGGGGCAAGGAGATCACGGCGGGTGTGCTGGACGGCCCGCAGTCGATCGTGTGGGACGAGGCCGAGTTCCGGCTGCACGCGCAGAAGGCGCTCCTGACGTTCCTGCTCGCGGGGCGATGACTATGGCCATGACGTCGCCCGTGCCCCAGACGAAGGCCGCGCGCCACGCGCTGATCGCCGGTGTGCTGGCGCGCGCCACCGTCACATCGCAGCAACAGCTCGCCGACCTGCTCGCCGAGGAGCGGGTCAGCGTCACGCAGGCGACACTCTCGCGCGACCTCGTCGAGCTGCAGGCCGTCAAGGTGCGCACCTCGTCTGGCGCGCTCGCGTACGCGGTGCCGCCGGAGGGCGAGGTCCGCCCGGCCGCCGGCGACACCGAGCACCTGGCGGCGCGTCTCGCGCGCCTGTGCGCCGAGCTCCTGCTCACGGCCGAGGCGTCAGGGAACCTCGTCGTGCTCCGCACCCCCCCGGGCGCCGCGCAGTTCTTCGCGTCGGCGATCGACCACTCGGTGCTGCCCGGCGTGCTCGGCACGATCGCGGGCGACGACACGGTGCTGGTCATCGCGCGTGACTCGGCACCCGGGAGCGGCGAGTCCTTGGCCGCGCGCTTCCTGGCCCTGGCCGACGGCTCCCGCACCAGCCAGACTCCCGCACACTGACCCTGTACATCCACGAACCTGTACACCACACCCTCGAAGGAAGAACCATGACTGAGCGCGTCGTCCTCGCCTACTCCGGCGGTCTGGACACCTCCGTCGGCATCGGCTGGATCGCCGAGGCCACCGGCGCCGAGGTGATCGCGGTCGCGGTCGACGTCGGCCAGGGCGGCGAGGACCTCGACGTGATCCGCCAGCGCGCGCTCGACTGCGGCGCGGTCGAGGCGTACGTGGCCGACGCGCGCGACGAGTTCGCCGCCGAGTACTGCATGCCCGCGCTGAAGGCGAACGGCATGTACCTGGACCGCTACCCGCTCGTCTCGGCGCTGTCCCGCCCGGTGATCGTCAAGCACCTGGTCCGGGCCGCGCGCCAGTTCGGCGCGACGACGGTCGCGCACGGCTGCACGGGCAAGGGCAACGACCAGGTCCGCTTCGAGGTCGGCATCACGTCGCTCGCGCCCGACCTGACGTGCCTGGCCCCCGTCCGCGACCTGGCCCTCACGCGCGACAAGGCGATCGAGTTCGCCGAGCGCCACAAGCTCCCGATCGCGACCACCAAGCACAACCCGTTCTCGATCGACCAGAACGTGTGGGGCCGCGCGGTCGAGACGGGCTTCCTCGAGGACATCTGGAACGGCCCGACGAAGGACGTCTACACCTACACCGACGACCCGACCTTCCCGCCGGTCGCCGACGAGGTCGTCGTCACGTTCGAGCAGGGCATCCCGGTGGCGCTGGACGGAGTGCCGGTCACGCCGCTGCAGGCGATCCAGGAGCTCAACCGCCGCGCGGGCGCGCAGGGCGTCGGCCGCATCGACATCGTCGAGGACCGCCTCGTGGGCATCAAGAGCCGCGAGGTGTACGAGGCGCCGGGCGCGATCGCGCTGATCGCGGCGCACCAGGAGCTCGAGAACGTCACCGTCGAGCGCGAGCAGGCGCGGTTCAAGCGCCAGGTCGAGCAGCGCTGGACCGAGCTCGTCTACGACGGCCAGTGGTTCAGCCCGTTGAAGAAGTCGCTCGACACGTTCATCGAGGACACGCAGCGGTACGTGTCGGGCGACGTGCGACTCGTCTTGCACGGCGGCCGCGCGACCGTCACGGGCCGGCGCTCGGACGCCTCGCTGTACGACTTCAACCTGGCGACGTACGACACGGGCGACACGTTCGACCAGTCCGCCGCGAAGGGCTTCATCGAGATCTACGGCCTGTCGTCCAAGCTCGCCGCCGCGCGCGACGTCCGCTTCGGCAACGGCGTGGACCTCGGCCACCAGGGCGGAATCAATGCCTGAGTCCCCGCAGGCCGGCGGCACGGAGGGCGGCGCGCTCGCCCTCTGGGGCGGCCGGTTCGCGAGCGGGCCCGCGGCCGCGCTCGCGGACCTGTCGCGCTCGACGCACTTCGACTGGCGGCTCGCGGACGTCGACATCGCGGGCTCGGTCGCGCACACGCACGTGCTGCACGCGGCCGGCCTGCTGTCCGACGACGACGAGCGCGGCATGCTCGCCGCGCTCGAACGCCTCCGGGCCGACGTCGCCTCGGGCGCGTTCACCGCGAGTCCCGACGACGAGGACGTGCACACCGCGCTCGAGCGCGGCCTGATCGAGCGCGCGGGCGCGGACCTCGGCGGCAAGCTGCGCGCGGGCCGCTCGCGCAACGACCAGATCGCCACCCTCGTGCGCATGTACCTGCGCCGCGAGGCCCGAGCGCTCGCGGCGCTCGCGCTGGACGTCGTCGACGCGCTCGTCGCGCAGGCCGACGCCGCGGGCGAGGCGCCGATGCCTGGCCGCACGCACCTGCAGCACGCGCAGCCGGTGCTCCTGGCGCACCACCTGCTCGCGCACGCGTGGCCGTTGCTGCGCGACGTCGAGCGTTGGGTGGACTGGGACAAGCGCGCCGCGGTCTCGCCGTACGGCTCGGGCGCGCTCGCGGGCTCGTCGCTCGGCCTCGACCCGGCCGCGGTCGCCGGCGAGCTCGGCTTCGACGGCCCGGTGGAGAACTCGATCGACGGCACGGCGTCGCGCGACGTCGTCGCGGAGTTCGCGTTCGTCGCGGCCATGCTCGCGGTGGACCTGTCCCGGCTCGCCGAGGAGGTCATCCTCTGGGCGACCAAGGAGTTCGGGTTCGTTCGGCTGCACGACTCGTTCTCGACCGGGTCGAGCATCATGCCGCAGAAGAAGAACCCGGACATCGCCGAGCTGGCACGCGGCAAGGCCGGGCGCCTCGTCGGCGACCTGACGGGCCTGCTCACCACGCTCAAGGGCCTGCCGCTCGCGTACAACCGCGACCTGCAGGAGGACAAGGAGCCGGTGTTCGACCAGGTCGACCAGCTCACGGTCCTGCTCCCCGCGTTCGCGGGCATGATCGCGACGCTGACGTTCGACACCGAGCGCATGGCCGCGCTTGCGCCCCAGGGCTTCTCGCTCGCCACCGACATCGCCGAGTGGCTGGTCCGCGAGGGCGTGCCCTTCCGCGTGGCGCACGAGGTCGCGGGGGAGTGCGTGCGCGCATGTGAGGCGCATTCGCCGGCGATCGAGCTCTGGGAGCTCACCGACGACGAGCTCTCGGCCATCTCGCCGCACCTGACCCCGCGGGTCCGCGACGTGCTCTCGGTCGAGGGCTCGCTCGCGTCCCGCTCGGCCTACGGCGGCACGGCGCCCGCGCGGGTCGCCGAACAGTTGGGCCGGGTCCGATCGCGGCTCGACGACCTGCGCGGCTGGTCCGCGTAGCCTGGCGAGCCCTCGACGAATGACGCCCGCCGAGACCGCCGGCCCACCCACGCCGGGTCCGCACACGGCCCCACAGCCGCAACCGGGCGAGGGCGCCATCCAGGCCGTGCTGGCGGCGGCGCTGGCGGCGGGCCCTCGCCTGGGCCGGGTGCGGGT
>JAEWOA010000263.1 GCA_023461115.1 Actinomycetes bacterium | reverse complement strand
GCGGAGTCCGGGTCGAGCGAGACGACGACCCTCCCCCGCGCGCGCGCCGGGATGGCGAGCGCGAGCCACGACCGGCCCAGGGCGCCGCGCCTCGGCCACACGCGGACCGCGGCCCCCGGGGGGGCGCTCGCCGCGTTGCCGAGCCCGAGCACCTCGACCGTCAGGCCGCGCGCCTGGAGCGCCGCGACCTCGCGATGCAGCCGCGCGTCGGCGACGTCATGCCCGGAGGTGACGATGGAGACGTCCGGCCGGAGGCCCGCTGTGCTCACATGTCCTCGAGCGTGAAGGCGTTCTCACCGACCTTGAGGAACTGCGTGTACGCCTTGATGCAGCGCTCGGGCGTGTCGTGCATCATCAGGCGGCCCTTGTGGATCCAGATCGCGTCGGTGCACAGCTCCTGGATGCTGCCGAGCGAGTGGCTGACCAAGAACATCGCGCGCGACGACGACATGAGTTCGTTCATCTTCTCGCTCGCCTTGACCTTGAACGCCGCGTCACCGGCCGAGAGGGCCTCGTCGATCAGCAGGATGTCCGGGTCCATGTGCACGCCGACGGAGAACGCCAGGCGCTGGTACATACCCGACGAGTACGTGCGCATCGGCAAGTCCATGAACTCGCCGATCTCGGCGAACGCCGCGACAGCGTCCGCGCGCGCGTCGACCTCCTCGCGCGACAGGCCAGCGGCGAGTCCGCCGAGGACCACGTTCTCGCGGCCCGAGAGCTGGCCGTTGAAGCCGACGCCCAGGGCGAGGAGGGAGCTGATCTTGCCGCGCACCTCGATGCGCCCGCTGTTGGGGGGCAGCACGCCGGCGATCGCGCGCATGAGCGTGGACTTGCCGGCGCCGTTGGCGCCGATGATGCCCATCGCGGTGCCGCGCGGGACGTCGAACGACAGCCCGGACAGCGCCTCGACCTCGCGCACCGCGCGTTCGCCGCGGCCGAACCGCACGATCGCGCTCTTGAAGGTCGGCACCTTCTCGAACGTCGTCCGGTAGGTGATCGAGACGTTCTGGACGCTCACCGTGGGCGGCTCGCCCGGCAGGGGGGTCTGCTTGAGCAGCGGCCCCTTGGCCTCGGCGTCGTCCGCCGGGGTGTCGACGACCGCCTGCTGGGTGGTGTCAGATGCGGACAGCGAAATCACGCTCCCTCGACATGAAGTACAACGATCCGCCGACGAGGGCGATGCAGGCCCACACCGCCGCCATGATCCACACGGCGAGCGGCGGCGTCTTGCCCAGCAGCGTCGACTCGGTCCAGCCGCCGATCAGCGAGAACAGCGGGTTGCCGTAGAGCTCCAGGGGAAGGAACTTGGCCCAGGCGCCATCCTTGTCGATGGAGTCGATCGTCCACAGGACCGGCGACATGTAGAGCCAGATGCGCGTGAAGAACGGCAGGAAGCTGGTCGCGTCACGGAAGTACACCTGCAGCGTCGCCATGAGCGCCGAGACGCCCAGGCTGAAGATCGTGCACATCAGCAGGAAGTACAGGCCGCACAGCACCGACCAGTTCCACGGCGTGCCCGCGATGGCCTTGATGACGAAGTACACGGGGATCGTCGGCAGGAACCGGAAGAACGCCGTGCGCACCGCCGAGAGCGGCATCAGCAGGCGCGGGAACGCCATGTTGAGGATCAGCCGGCCGCCGCCCGTCACGGAGCTGGCGCCGCCGGACAGGCTCTGCGCGACCAGGTTGAAGATGAACAGGCCCGCGGTGATGTGCGCCAGCAGGGGCAGCCCGCCGCCCGACCCGATCACGGCCACCAGGAAGTAGTACACGCACGCGAGCAGCAACGGGTTGAGGACGAGCCACAGCTGCCCGAAGACGGTCTGCGTGTGGGCGGCCCGGATGCCCGAGCGCGAGAACTCGGCGGCGAACTCCAGGCGCGAGAAGAGGTCGCGGAAGTACGGCCGGAACTTGGGGAGCCCAGCGCGGTGGGGCTCGTAGACCTGGAGGTCGGCGTCCCAGTTCGGCGCTGGAGCCGTCTGCGCGGTGGTCATGTGGTCCTAATCCTCCGAGGACGGGGTCCCGGCCGCCGCGTCGGGCACGGCAGCCGACCCAGAATAGTGGCTGCCAAGTGGTGCCCCGGCGCCGGTGGCGGCCCCTCCCCGGAGGAAACCGAGTCCCCAGGCCACGTGCATCGTGGCGACGACGAGCGGCAGCACGGCACGCGCGGACGCCGGCATCCGCGCGCTGACGAGCACAGATCCGCCGATCACGGCGACGCCGTACGCCGGCGCGAGCCACCCGATCGCGCGCAGCGCGTCGTTGTCGACGACCGCGCCGACTGCGGCGCACGCCACACTCGCGGCAAGCCCGACGACGAGCGCGGGCGGCGCCAGATACCGCGCGCCAGCCGTCTCCGGGTAGGTCGCGATCACCTGCCGCCGCCACTGGCCCGTGTGGAAGAACTGGCGGGCGAGCGCCTTCCACGATCCACGCGGCCGGTAGGTCACCGCGAGCTCGGGGTCGAACCACACGGTCTCCCCCGCTCGGCGCAGGCGGTGGTTCAACTCCCAGTCCTGGGCGCGCGTGAAGTGCTCGTCGTACCCGCCGACGGCCTCGAGCGCGTCCCGCCGGAACGCGCCGAGGTACACCGTGGGCGCCGGGCCAGCGTCGCCACCGGTGTGGAACTGTGCCGAGCCGATGCCCAGCGGCGTGCTCATGGCGCGGGCGACGGCCTGCTCGAAGGGTGTGACGCCGACCGGCACCATCCGTCCGCCCACGTTGGCGGCTCCCGTGCGATGCAGCAGGCGGACGGCCTTGCCGATGTACCCATCCGACAACTCGGAGTGTCCGTCCACGCGGACGAGCACGTCGTGGCGGGCGGCGGCGATCGCGGTGTTGAGCCCCGCGGGGGTGCGCCCGGTCGGGTTGTCGACGACGTGGATGCGCGGGTCGCCGGCCGCGAGCTCGTCGGCGATCTCACGCGTGCGGTCGCCGCTGGGACCGACGGCGACGACAACCTCGAACTCGCCCGCGTAGTCCTGGGCGAGGACGCCGTCGATCGCCGCGGCGAGGTGCTTCTCCTCGTTACGGACGACGAGGATCACCGAGACGGGCGGCTGCGCTTGCCGAGCGGACTCGCGGGCCGTCCACGCGGCGCCTTCGTCCGCGGCGGGTTCGAGGGGAGACATCGCGGACCAGGGTAGCCCACGGCGCGGACGCCCCCGCGGCGCTCGGTGCCGCACCTGGACCGATGTCCTGCAGGGATCCGGCGCCGGTCGGCGTCGTCACAGGTGCGCCGTGATCTGCACAGTTTCTCCACCGTGCCACAACCGGCGCTCCGCGCACTGAGGCCATGCCATTCATAGGATCGGGCCCGTGCCCGCCAAATTCGCGCCCCGCCACGCCGTGCCAGAGCGCCCCTCGGGGATCCGCCACGCGCGCCGTCGTCGCACCCACCGCGTCCTGAGGGGCATCTCCCTCGTGACCGTCGCGATCCTCGCCTTCGGCGCGAGCGCCGCCTACGCCACGTACGCGATGATCTACCGCAACGTGAACCAGGCCGACATCTCCGGGCTCCTGGCGCGGGCAGAGCAGCCCAGGCCGACCCCGAGCAAGACGCCCGAGCACGGCGACGACCCGAACGCCGGCAAGCCCGTCAACATCCTGCTGCTGGGCTCCGACTGGCGCGGCGGGGAGAACGGCAAGATCGGCGGCAACGTCACGGGCGGTATGCGATCCGACACCGCCATCGTCATGCACGTATCCGCCGATCGATCGCGCGTCGAGATGGTCTCGATCCCGCGTGACTCGATGGTGAAGCTGCCGTCCTGCCCGACGTCCAACGGCAAGAAGACGTGGGCGCAGGACGTCGACATGTTCAACAACGGCTTCGCGTACGGCTATGACACGGGCCACGACCTCGAGTCCGCCGCCGCGTGCGCATGGCTCACGGTCGAGACGAACACGGGCGTCGCGCTCGACGCGTTCGCGGTGGTCGACTTCGCGGGCTTCCAGCACATGGTCCGGGCGCTCAACGGGGTCCACATCTGCATCCCGCAGGCGATCAAGGACAAGAAGGCGCACCTCGACCTTCCGGCCGGCTACCAGAAGCTCAGCGGGCGCGACGCGCTCGCGTTCGCCAGGTCGCGCAAGAACAACCTGAGCGACGGGTCCGACCTCAACCGCATCGGCAACCAGCAGCGCCTCGTGGCGGCGATGGCGCAGGAGGCGCTGAGCAAGAACCTCCTCACGGACTGGACCGACCTGCTGGGGCTGCTCAGCGCAGCGTCCCGATCGCTCACGACGTCGATGAGCGTCAACGACATGGCCGGCCTCGCCTACAGCATGCGCTCGGTCCGCGGTGGCAACATCACCCTCATGACGATTCCGGTCAGGACGTACCCGGCGAACCACTACCGCGTCGAGTGGACCGGGGAGGCGGACACGATCTGGGCGAACATGGCCGCGGACATCCCGATGCTGACGGGCACGTCGCAGGAGCCCGCGCCGGCCACGACCGTCCCGGCCGTGGACCCGAGCGCGACCGCGCCGGCGACCGTCGAGCCCGTGACGCCGACACCCGGCTCCACCAAGAAGGCCGGACGCGAGGCGTTCACCCTCGACGACACCACGGCCACCTGCTAGGCCGACGTCGATGAAGCCCGACGAGCGCCCGCCGAGCTTCTCGCCCGGCGGCACAGGAGCGCGACCGCGCGCAGACGACGCCGTGCGGATCGGCCAGCCGCCGGCCCCACCGGCACGCCCGGCTCAACCAGCGCGCCCCGCCCAACCGGCACGTCCGGCTCAACCGGCACGCCCGACCGCGGCTCCGGCCGCGATCCCGCCCGCCGGGTCCGCGCCGCGCTCGGCACGCTCGTCGTCCGCACCGTCGTCCGCACCGTCGTCCGCACCGTCGTCAGCGCAGCGCCCGACGACACCGCCGCCGGCGTCGAGCCCCCGCTCGGCCTCGTCGGGTGCGCGCGGGTCGTCGTCGTCGGCCACACGGCCCGACCGGGGACCCTCGTCGCAACGCGCCACCACGCCGCAACAGCCAGCCGCGCCCGGCCGGCGCCGCCACTGGCTGCGGTGGACGGTGCTGACGCTCGCCGTGGTGCTGGTCGCGCTGCTCGCGTGGCCGGTCGGCCTGGTGATCTGGGCGGACAAGCAGGTACAGCACACCGCCGCGCTCTCGGGCGCCGCGGACACGCCGGGCACCACCTACCTGCTCACCGGGTCGGACTCCCGCGCGGACGGCTCGGTGAAGGACGACGGCACCGAGGGCGAGCGGACCGACACGATCCTGGTGCTGCACGTCCCGGACAGCGGCCCCACCGCGCTGATCTCGCTGCCGCGTGACACCTACACGCAGATCCCCGGGCACGACCCGAGCAAGCTGAACTCGGCGTACGCCTGGGGTGGGCCGCCGCTCCTGGTGCAGACCGTGGAAGGGCTGACCGGCCTGACGATCGACCACTACGCGGAGATCGGCATGGGCGGGGTGCAGCACGTGGTCGACGGAGTCGGCGGGGTCCGGCTCTGCTACGACAAGGACGTCGACGACCGCGACTCCAAGCTCACCTGGACCGCGGGCTGCCACACGGTCGGCGGCACGCAGGCGCTCGCGTTCGCGCGCATGCGCAAGGCGGACCCGGAGGGCGACATCGGGCGCGCCAAGCGGCAGCGGCAGCTGATCAGCGCCGTGATGTCGCAGATCAAGTTCGGCGAGCTGGTCAAGCACCCGTCGCAACAGGTCGCGCTCGTCAAGGCCGGGACGGGTGCGCTCACGGTCGACGACGACAGCGGGATCCTCGACATCGGCCGGCTCGCGCTCGCGTTCCGTGCCGCGAACGGCCCCGAGGGCATCACGGGCACGCCCCCGATCGCGGACTTGAACTACCGCCCGGGGCGCGTCGGCTCGACCGTCCTGCTCGACGAGGACCAGGCCCCCGCGTTCTGGGCGGCGATCCGCGACGGCAAGCTGCCGCCCGGCAAGGTCGGCGGCATCCCGCAGGGCTGACCGGCCCGCCGTGGACTGCGCTCAGCGCGCCTGGAAGCCCGTGGGCGTCTGGCCCGACGAGAGCGCCCGGAGCCGCTCGCCCTTGGCGTCTGCCTGGGCACGCAGGCCCGCCTGGAACTCGACCATGCGCGCGCGCAACCCCTCGGCCAGCGGGTCCGTCCCCGACGCGAGGATCCGTGCCGCCAGCAGCCCGGCGTTGCGCGCGCCGCCCACCGAGACGGTCGCGACCGGCACGCCTGCGGGCATCTGCACGATCGAGAGCAGCGAGTCCAGGCCGTCGAGGTGCGCGAGCGGCACGGGCACTCCGACGACGGGCAGCGGCGTGACCGCGGCGAGCATGCCGGGCAGGTGGGCGGCGCCGCCGGCCCCGGCGACGATCACGCGCAGCCCGCGCTCGGCGGCGCTGCGGCCGTACTCGACCATCTTCTCGGGCTGGCGGTGCGCCGAGACGACGTCGACCTCCACGGGCACGTCGAACTCCGCGAGCGCGGACGCGGCGGCCTCCATGACGGGCCAGTCCGAGTCCGAGCCCATGACGATCCCGACGAGGGCGTGTGCAGCCATCAGAGTCCTCCGTCCACTCGACCGCCGCCATTCTCGCCCCGCAGCAGCGCGGCCGCGGCCGACGCGCGGGCCCGGACCGACGCCAGGTCGTCGCCGCACACCGTGACGTGCCCGAGCTTGCGGCCGGCGCGGACCTCCTTGCCGTACAGGTGCACCTTGGCGCCCGGGTCAGCGGCGGCGAGCGCCGGCAGGGCGTCGGTGAGCTCGTCGAGCGTGCTGCCCAGGACGTTCGACATCACCGTCCAGGGCGCGCGGGCCTCGGTGGCGCCGAGCGGCAGGTCGAGCACCGCGCGCAGGTGCTGCTCGAACTGGCTGGTCACGGCGCCGTCGATGGTCCAGTGGCCCGAGTTGTGGGGACGCATCGCGAGCTCGTTGACCAGGACGCGCGGGGCGTCGCCGTGACCAGCACTCTCACCGTCGACCTCGAAAAGCTCGACCGCGAGCACGCCCACGACGCCCAGCCCCTGCGCCACCCGCTCAGCGACGTCCAGCGCCTGCGCGCGCGTGTCCGGGTGCAGGTCGGGCGCGGGCGCCACCACCTCGGCGCACACGCCGTCCCGTTGCACGGACTCGACGACGGGCCACGTGCGCAGCTCGCCCGACGGGCGGCGCGCCACCAGGACCGCGAGCTCGCGCCGGAACGGCACCTTCTCCTCCGCGAGCACGGGCACCCCGCCGGGCTGGGCGGCGGCGGCGAGCCAGTCGTCGGCGCCGTGCGCGTCGCGCACCACCCGCACGCCCTTGCCGTCGTACCCGCCGCGCGCGGTCTTGGCCACCGCGACCCCGCCGACCTGCGCGAGGAACTCCCCCAGGTCGTCGGCTGACTCGATCGGGGCCCACCGCGGGCAGGGGACGCCGAGCTCGGACAGACGCCGGCGCATCACGATCTTGTCCTGTGCGTGCACGAGCGCGGCGGCGCCGGGCCGCACCGCGTGGCCGCTCGCGGCGAGCGAGTCCAGCAACGCGTTCGGCACGTGCTCGTGCTCGAAGGTGAGCGCGTCGGCGCCGTCGGCGAGCGCGCGGATCGCGGCCTCGTCGGACGCGGCCCCCACGGGCGCGTCGACGACCACCTGCGCGGCCGACGCGGCCGGGCTCTCGACGAGCACCCGCAGCCGCACCCCGAGGGCGGTCGCCGCCGGCGCCATCATCCGGGCCAGCTGGCCACCACCCACCACCGCCACCACAGGAGCACTCACGGGCGCCCACCCTACCCAGCGTGCGGGGCTATCCTCGCCACCGTGACGAACCCGGCGCTCGACCGCTGGCTCAGCTCGGGCCGACTCGTGGAGATCGCGCGCTTCCTCTCGGTGGGGGGCGCGGCGTTCGTGGTGGACGTCGGGCTGTACAACCTGCTGCGGTTCGGGCCCGGCGGCCTGCTCGACGAGAAGCCGATCACCGCCAAGGTCGTCTCGACGATCGTCGCCACGCTCGTGTCGTGGATCGGCAACCGGCTCTGGACGTTCTCGTCGCACCGCACGTCGCGGCGCGGGCGCGAGCTGGTGCTCTATGGCGCCGTCAACGTCGCCGGCCTGGTGATCGGCGCCGCGCCGCTCGCGTTCTCGCAGTACGTGCTGCACCTGGACGGCCCGCTGCCGGACAACACCGCCAACATCCTGGGCATCGCGCTCGGCACGATCCTGCGGTACTTCGGCTACAAGCGCTGGGTGTTCACCGGCGGGCCGGATGGGCCGGGCGGCGCGCAGCACGCGGCCGAGCAGGAGCCCGCGCCGGTCACGGCACGTCGGCCTGAATGAGCGTGCCGTCGCCGCTCGCCGTGAGCGCGCCGTCGCCCGCGGGCACGAACGCCGACTGACCCCGCGCCAGCTCGAGCTCGACGCCTTGGGCGTCGCACACGCGCACGTTGCCCTCGAGGCACAGCAGGATGCGCGGCCCGCGCCCGGGCACGCGTGTGGGGCTGTCCCGCAGGAGAGTCGTCACGGAGAGCTCGAAGTCGTCGACCGGCGCGTAGAACACGTCGGTGTGGGTGAACACGTGCTCGGGCGCGATCCGGATGGGCGGCGCGGCGACCGAGTCCAGGTTGTCGAGGAGCTCGGGCAGGTCGACGTGCTTGCTGGTCAGGCCCGCGCGCAGCACGTTGTCGGAGTTGGCCATGATCTCCACGGCCGTGCCCTCGAGGTACGCGTGCACGGCGCCCGCGGGGATGAACAGCGCTTCGCCGGGACGGAGCGTCACGGGGTTGAGCAACACAGACGTGACCGCGCCGGGGTCGTCCGGGTACAGCGCGTGCAGCCGGATCACGGTGCGGTCGGTGCGCGGTGACGGCGAGCCGGCGTGCACTCGGCTCGCGCACGCCACCGCGAACTCCGCGAGCGCGTCGGCGCCGGGCCGGGTGTCCGGCGCCATCAGCCATTCGAATGCCGCGCGCATGCCGTGCGCGTCGGGCCGCTCGACGAGCCGCTCCCGCAGCCCGGCCGCGAGCGGGCTGTCGAGCCCGACCAGGAGCTCGGCCGCGCGCCGCGGGGCGCGGAAGCCGACCATCGCCTCGAGCCGGGTCAGCGCGTACGCCATCTCGGGCTTGTGGTTGAGGTCGCGGTAGTTGCGGATCGCGGACTCCACCGGCACCCCCGCGGCGTCCTCACGCGCGTAGCCCTCGGCGGCGCGCGACCTCGTCGGGTGCACCTGCAACGAGAGCGGCTGCACCGCCGCGATCACCTTGAGCAGGTACGGAAGCTGCGGGCCGAAGCGGACGACGACGTCCTGGCCGAGCGCCGCCGCGGGGTCCGCCGCGATGAGCGCGTCGAGGCCCGCCCCGCCGTCGACGACGGACGGCGCGCTCGCGTGGGCGCCGAACCACGCCTCGGCGACGGGCTGGCCGCCGGGCACGTTCAGGAGGTCCGGAAGCGCGTCGGTCGAGCCCCAGTCGTAGTGCTGGAGGGCGGGCGCGATCCGGAGCATCGGCCCAGGCTAGCGGCGGCGGCGATCGGGGCGGGCCGAGACGACTGCGCCGAGCGGCAGCACCACCTCGGGACGCATCGACGCGGGCACGCTCGAGAGGAACACCGCGAAGACCGCCGGCCGGCGCTGCGCGAGCTCGAGGCGCCCACCGTCGGCGGACGCGAGGTCGCGTGCGAGCGCGAGGCCCAGCCCTGTGCCGTGGCCCGACGTCACCTCGCGTTCGAAGATCCGGCCCGCAAGCTCGTCGGGCACGCCCTTACCCTCGTCGCCGACCTCGACGACGACCGTGCCGGACGGCCCGCCGGTGCGCGTGCGCACCGTCGTCGTGCCCGCGCCGTGCCGCAACGAGTTCTCGATGAGCGTGGCGAGCACCTGCGCGAGCGCGCCCGGGGTGGCGAGCACCTGGACCCCCGGGTCGACGTCGATCACGAGCCGGCGCCCGACCGAGGTGAACGTGGGGTCCCACTCCTCGCGCTGCTGGTTGACCACCTCGCTCAGCGCGACGGCCTCGGTGGTGCCGCCCTGCGCGCGACGCGACGAGATGAGCAGGTCGTCCACGACGCGCACCAGGCGCTCGACCTGCTCCAGGCTGATGCGGGCCTCCTCGCGCACCTCCTCGTCGTCGGACGCGAGCATGATCTCCTCGAGCCGCATGGACAGCGCGGTCAGCGGGGTGCGGAGCTGGTGCGACGCGTCGGCGGCGAACTGCCGCTCGGCCGCGAGGCGCCCCGCCATGCGGTCGGCGCTGCGCGCGAGCTCGGCCGCGACCAGGTCGATCTCCTCGACTCCGGACGGCTCGAGCTGCGGGCGCACCTGACCCGAGCCGAGCTGCTCGGCGGACGCCGCGAGGTACACCAGGGGCGCGGCAAGGCGGTTGGCCTGCCAGATCGCCATCGCGATGCCGGCCGCGAACGCGACGACCGCGGCGGCCACCACCAGCGCGATCACCCGCGCGGAGAGCCAGAACACGTCCCACCAGGACACCTCGATGACGACCAGGCCGCCCGCGTCAGGCACGGCGCTGAACGTGATCGACCGGCCCGTGACGGGCTGGCCCGCCTGGTACGACGTGCCGTTCGGCGCGTGCACGAGCACGTGCCCGGGCACGGTCGCGTCGACCGCCGCGTACGGCTCGAACATGTCGTCGGTGAGCGGCCTGGTCTGGCTGAGCCGGAAGTCGACCGCTCGCGCGGCGGACTGCGCGCGGGCCGAGAGCGCCTGCATCTCGTTCTCACGCACCAACTGGGCGCCCAGGAACGCGAGCGGGAAGCCGAGCAGCACCACCGCGACGGTGACAGCCGCGATGGTCGCCTGCAGGACGCGGCGGCGCATCCGGTCAGGCCGGCGCGCCGGCGCCGGTCTCGAAGCGGAAGCCCATGCCGCGCACCGTGGTGATGTAGCGGGGGGCGTTGGCGTCGTCGCCGAGCTTGCGGCGCAGCCAGGACACGTGCATGTCGAGCGTCTTGGTCGAGCCGGACGGGTCGGAGTCCCACACCTCGCGCATGAGGGACTCGCGCGCGACGACGGCGCCGGCCGCCGAGACGAGCACCCGAAGCAGGTCGAACTCCTTGGCGGTCAGGTGCAGCTCACGCTCGCCCTGGAACGCGCGGTGCGCGGCCACGTCCACGCGCACGTTCTGCGCGTGCAGCTCGTCCTCGTCGCCCGCGTCGCCGACCGAGCGCCGCAGCAGCGCGCGCACGCGCGCCAGCAGCTCGGCCAGGCGGAAGGGCTTGGTCACGTAGTCGTCGGCGCCCGCGTCCAGCCCGACGACGAGGTCCACCTCGTCGGCGCGCGCGGTCAGCACGAGCACCGGGGTGGTCAGGCCCTGGTTGCGGATCGCGCGCGCCACGTCGAGGCCGTCCATGTCGGGCAAGCCCAAGTCGAGCACCACGAGGTCCGCGTTGGCGGCGCCGTCGATCGCGCCTTGACCAGTTCCTTGCACGCGCACGTCGTAACCTTCACGTCCGAGCGCGCGAGCCAAAGGTTCGGCAATCGCGGGATCGTCCTCCGCCAGCAGCACCTGGGTCATTTGCTCATGCTAGGTCACGACCGGGTATTCCCCGCCAGACTTCCCGCGGGCGCGTCCGCCGCGTCGCTCGTCGGAGCCGCCCGCGCGCCGTCTGCCACCGCGGGATGACGCGCCGCGGCGCCCGGTCCGCCCCCGGGCGCAAGCCCCGGCGCCGCGGCGCCGCCTAGGCTGCGCGCGTGGGCTTCTGGGACCGGCTGTGGCACTGGAGCGACGAGCACAAGCTCGCCGTCGACGCGGTGCTGACCGGGATCTGGGTCCTCTTCGTCACGGTCGTGAACGCCGGGGCGGCGGCCGCCTACCCCGCCGCGAGCCCGGCCGTGGCGATGCTCTGGTCGGTCGCCATGACCGTGCCCCTCGCGTGGCGCCGGGTCTCGCCCACCGCGTCCGCCGCCGCCGTGTACACGATCGTGCTCGCGCAGCTCGTGCTCGGGCCGCGCGTGATCCTGCCGTCCGACCTGGTGGTGCTCGCGGCGCTCTACTCGGTCACCGTGCACGGCCCGCGCTGGGCGTACCGCGTCGCGATCGGCGGCGCGCTCGTCGCCGCGGTCGTCGTGCCCTACGCGTTCGTCGACGACTTCTACGCGCCCGCCGCGGCCGTCGTCGCCATGCTGATCGCCACCACCTCGCTCACGGTGTGGGCGTTCGGGCTGCTGCGGCGGTCCCGCCGCGAGACGCTCGAGGCGCTCGTCGACCGCGCCCGGCGCCTCGAGGTCGAGCGGGACCAGCAAGCCGTGATCGCCACCGCCGCCGAGCGCGCGCGGATCGCGCGCGAGATGCACGACATCGTCGCCCACTCGCTGTCGGTGATGATCGCGCAGGCCGACGGCGGCCGCTACGCCGCCCAGGCGGATCCGGGCGCCGCGACGCGCTCGCTCGAGACGATCGCCGAGACCGGGCGCGCCGCGCTCACCGACATGCGCCGCCTGCTGGGGGTGCTGCGCGCCGAGCGCCCCGACGAGGGACGGCGCCCCGGCGTGATCACGGCGCCGCGCGCCGAGGTCGGCGCGACCACGCCGCAACCCGGCGAGGCCGAGCTCGAGCAGCTCGTCGATCAGGTGCGCGGCAGCGGGGCGCAGGTCTCTTTCGTGCGCATGGGCACGCCCCGCGCGCTCCCACCCGGGGTCGGGCTCACGGTCTACCGGATCGCGCAGGAGTCGCTCACCAACGTGTTGAAGCACGCGGGCCCGGACCCCAAGGTCACGGTGCTCGTGCAATGGCGGGCCGAGTCGATCGAGCTCGACGTCACCGACGACGGACGCGGCGCGGCCGCCGACACCGACGGGCACGGCAACGGCCTGCGCGGCATGCACGAGCGCGCCACGATGTTCGGCGGAGCCGTGACCGCGGGCCCCCGGCCCGGCGGCGGGTTCCGCGTGCACGCCCTGATCCCCACCGTCACCGCCCCGCAGGAGTCGCCATGACCACGCCCCCGGGCCCGCCGATCCGCGTCGCGCTCGTCGACGACCAGCAGCTCGTCCGCGCGGGCTTCCGCATGGTCATCGACTCCCAGCCCGACCTCGAGGTGGTGCTCGAGGCGGGCGACGGCGCCTCGGCCGTGCGCGAGCTCGACCCCGCCGCGCGCACCGCCCTGGGCGCGGTCGACGTCGTGCTCATGGACGTCCGCATGCCGACGATGGACGGCCTGGAGGCCACCGCCCGGATCGTCGAGCGCGGCTCCGAGGCGCACCCCGCGCCGCGCGTGATCGTGCTGACGACCTTCGACCTCGACGAGTACGTGCTCGCCGCGATCCGCGCGGGCGCGAGCGGGTTCCTGCTCAAGGACGCGCCGCCCGAGCAGATGCTCGCGGCGATCCGCACCGTCCACCGCGGCGACGCGGTGATCGCGCCCTCGTCGACCCGTCGGCTGATCGAGCACCTGGTCACCGCGCTGCCGCAGCCCGGCCCCGACCAACCCGCGTCCCACGCCGCGCAGGCGATCGGCGACCTCACCGAGCGCGAGCGCGAGGTGCTCGTGCTGATGGCCCGCGGCCGGTCCAACACCGAGATCGCCGGCGACCTGTTCGTCGCCGAGGCCACCGTGAAGACGCACGTGGGCCGCATCCTGGCCAAGCTCGGCGCGCGCGACCGCGTGCAGGCGGTCGTCACCGCCTACGAGGCGGGGCTGGTGCGCCCTGGCGGCTGACGTCGCCCCGCGACGACGCGGCCGAGCCTCCCACGGGACGAGGGGCCGAGCCCCGGCGTCAGCCCTGGGGATGAGCCCCGGGAACGCAGGTGCCGACCTCAGCCCGACGCGGCGCGGCGAGCGCGGTTCGTAGGTTCGTGGTTGTCGTCGAGACACCCACCCGAAGGAGCCACTCGTGGACACCACGACCACCCCCGCCGCGTCGAGCGCACGCGGGCTGACCAAGACCTATGGCGCCGGCGCCGCCGCCGTGCGCGCGCTCGACGGCGTCGACGTCGACTTCGCCGCGGGCCAGTTCACGGCGATCATGGGCCCGTCCGGCTCCGGCAAGTCGACGCTCATGCACCTCCTCGCGGGGCTCGACCAGGCGACCGCGGGCACGGTCCGGCTCGCCGAGACCGAGCTCACGCGCCTGGGCGACGACCAGCTCACGCGCCTGCGGCGGGACCGCGTCGGCTTCGTCTTCCAGTCGTTCAACCTGCTGCCGATG
The DNA here is from genome assembly GCA_023461115.1 of Actinomycetes bacterium. Taxonomy (GTDB): domain Bacteria; phylum Actinomycetota; class Actinomycetes; order Actinomycetales; family Cellulomonadaceae; genus Cellulomonas. The sequence continues at coordinate 3,061 of JAEWOA010000263.1, read as the reverse complement.
TTCACGGCGGAGCAGAACATCCTGCTGCCGCTCGACCTCGCGGGCGCCAAGCCGGACCGCGAGTGGCTCGACACGCTGGTGGCGACGCTCGGGCTGGGCCAGCGCCTCACGCACCGGCCGTCGGAGCTGTCGGGCGGTCAGCAGCAGCGGGTCGCGATCGCGCGGGCGCTGATCGCCAAGCCCGAGGTCGTGTTCGCCGACGAGCCCACGGGCAACCTCGACTCGCGCTCGGGCGCCGAGGTGCTGAGCTTCCTGCGCCGCTCGGTCCGCGAGCTCGGCCGCACGGTCATCATGGTCACGCACGACCCGACGGCCGCCGCGTACGCCGATCGCGTGGTCCTGCTGGCCGACGGGCGCATCGCGGGCGACATCGCCGACCCGACGCCCGAGTCGGTGCTCGCGGGGCTCGAGGCCCTGCGCACGCTCGAGTCGCCCGTGGGCGCGCTCACGGCGGCACGCGGCGGGGTGGACGCCTGATGATCCGGCTCACCCTGGCGCAGATGCGCCGTAGCGCGGGACGGCTGACGGCCGCGGCGATCGCGATCGCGATCGGCACGGCGTTCGTCGCCGCGACCCTGCTGACCGGCGAGGTGATCAAGCGCACCAGCTACGACGCCGTGACGGCCCAGTTCGCGCAGGCCGACCTGGTGGTGACGAGCGCCGCGAGCACGAGCGAGACGCAGGAGCTCCTGACGAGCGTCCGCGGCGTGCCCGGCGTAGAAGCCGCCGACGAGCTCGCGGCGACCGGGGTCCAGGCGACCACGGGCAGCCGGCTGACCTGGCTGTTCGTCCTGGCGGCCATGCCCGACGAGCGCCTGTCCACGGTCACGGTGGGCGAGGGCAGGGAGCCGAGCGCGGACGACGAGATCGCGCTGCCGCCGTCCGCCGCCGAGCGCCTCCGCGTCGCGGTCGGCGACACGATCGAGATCGTCACCAGCGAGCCCGCCGACGACGGCTCGTACCAGGACGTGACCTCGCCGGTCACCGTCGTGGGGCTCAGCGAGGACCCCGCGGGCGCGTGGACGCAGCAGGGTGGCGCGGCGATCGCGACGCCCGCGGCCGTCGCCTCGTGGTCGTTCGACGACGGCTCGACGACGATCCTGGTGGCCGCGCCGCAGGACACCGCGGCGGCGCAGTCCGCGATCGCCGTGGCGAATCCGGATGCCAAGGTGGTCACGCGCGACGAGGCCGCCGCCGACGCGGTCGCGCAGCTCGCGGACGACAGCGACATCATCACCACGTTCGTCCTCGGCTTCGCGGCGCTCGCGCTCGTGGTCGCGGCGCTCGTGATCGCGAACACCTTCCAGGTGCTCGTGGCCCAGCGCACCCGCACGCTCGCGCTGCTGCGCTGCGTCGGCGCCGTCCGGGGCCAGCTGCGCCGGTCGGTGCTGCTCGAGGCGGCCATCCTCGGCTTCACCGCGTCGGCCGCGGGGCTGCTCGCGGGCGCAGGGCTCGCGCAGGGCGCGCTCACCGTGCTCGGCCGCATGGACCTCGACGTGCCGTTGCCGGCGACCATCACGATGACGCCGGCCGTCGTCGTGGTGCCGCTCGTGGTCGGCACCCTCGTCACGGTGCTGGCCTCGCTCGTGCCGGCGCGCAGCGCCACCCGGGTCTCGCCGGTCGCGGCGCTCCGGCCGGCCGACAACCCCGAGGTCGGCACGCGCGGTGGCAAGGTCCGGCTGGCGTTCGCGCTGCTGCTCACGATCGGCGGGCTCGTGCTCCTGGTCGGGTCGGTCGCGGGGGCGCGGGCGGAGGCCTCGGATCCGGTCACGTGGCTCGGGCTCGGCATGCTGGGCGGCGCGCTGTCGTTCGTCGGCGTCCTGGTCGGCGCCGTGTTCTGGGTGCCGAAGGTCGTCGGGCTCGTCGGGCGGCTGATCGCCCGCACCAGCCCCGCGGGCCGGCTCGCGGCGGCCAACACCGTGCGCAACCCGCGCCGCACCGCGGCCACGAGCGCCGCGCTGCTGATCGGCGTCACTCTCGTCGCACTGATGAGCACAGGCGCCGCGAGCGCGCGCTCGTCGCTGTCGACCACGCTCGACAGCCACTTCCCGGTCGACCTCTCGGTCGAGGTGATGGGCGGCGACGACGGCGCGACTGCCGGGATCGACCCCGCGATCGTCGCGGCGGTCGAGTCGGTCACGGGCGTGGAGGCCGCCGAGCCCGTCAAGCAGACGGACCTCCGCTTCGTCGACGACCCGGCTGGACGCACCTACTCGTTGTACGGCGTGAGCCCCGAGGCGGCCGCGATGGTGCGCTCGGACGGCCTGCGCTCCGCGCTCGCCGACGGCGCGATCGTCGTCGCGGACCCGGGCCGGGACCTGGGCAGCCAGGTCGCCGTCACGGACCGCACGGGCGCCACGAGTGGCGCGACGACGGCGCCCGACCTCGTCTACTCCGACGCGGTGACCGGCGCCGACGCGTACACGACGTGGTCGACGTTCGACGAGGTCGCGCCGGACACCGCCGCGACGATCCTGTGGGTCCGGATCAGCTCCGACTCCGACGCCGGAGTGGTCGCCGAGGACGTGCGCAGCGCGCTCGACGGGTTCCCCGTCGGCGTGGTCAGCCCGGCCGCCGAGCGCGCGCAGTACGAGCGGATCATCGACACGATGCTCGCGATCGTCGTCGGGCTGCTGGGCGTCGCGGTGCTCATCGCGCTGATCGGCGTGGCCAACACCTTGTCGCTCTCGGTGCTCGAGCGGCGGCGCGAGTCGGCCACGCTGCGAGCGGTCGGCCTGACCCGGCGCAGCCTGCGCTGGATGCTCGCGGTCGAGGGCATGCTGATCGCGGGCGTCGGGGCCCTGCTGGGGCTCGCGCTCGGGGTGCTTTACGGCTGGGCGGGCGCGTCGATCGTGTTCGGCGGGCTCGGCGACCTCCGGCTGGCCGTGCCGTGGGCCGACCTGGGCATCGTCCTGGCGGTCGCGCTCGCCGCGGGCTTGCTGGCCTCGGTGCTTCCCGCGCGGTCCGCGGTGCGCACCCCACCCGTCGCCGCGCTCGCGGTCGACTGAACCCGTCGCTCTCGCGGCGAATCCACACGCGAGGCGTGTGCCCGGCTGGAGGG
>JAEWOA010000262.1 GCA_023461115.1 Actinomycetes bacterium | reverse complement strand
GGCGGTGGGCGCACCTGACGGTGTGACGCGCGGCCGACGAGCGGCGCGCGGCGCCGGAGCGTGGACGCGTGCGCAGGGCGCCCCGTGACGCTCGGTAGACTCGCGGCCGACCCCCTCCGCGCCAGCGCCAAGGAGCTCCCCTGTGGGACGAGTCGTCGTCGAAGTCATGCTGAAGCCCGAGATCCTGGACCCCCAGGGCAAGGCCGTGGCGTCCGCGCTGGCCCGCCTGGGCTTCGGCCAGTTCCAGGCCGTGCGGCAGGGCAAGCGGTTCGAGCTCACGGTGGACGGCGAGGTCACCGACGAGGTGCTCGCCGCGGCCCGCGAGGCCGGTGAGCAGGTGCTCTCCAACCCGGTGATCGAGGACGTCGTCGCGGTGTACGCGGACCAGGCGCCCGACGAGACGGCCGGCGCCTGATGTCCCGCATCGGCGTCGTCACGTTCCCGGGCACACTCGACGACCGCGATGCAGCGCGCGCGGTCCGCTTGGCTGGCGCCGAGGCGGTCGCGTTGTGGCACGCCGACGCCGACTTGCACGGCGTGGACGCCGTGGTGCTGCCTGGCGGCTTCTCCTATGGCGACTACCTGCGCGCGGGCGCCATCAGCCGGTTCGCGCCGGTGATGGGCTCGATCGTCGAGGCCGCGGGCAAGGGTCTGCCGGTGCTCGGCATCTGCAACGGCTTCCAGGTGCTCACCGAGGTGCACCTGCTGCCGGGCTCGATGATCAAGAACGACCACCTGCACTTCGTCTGCCGCGAGCAGGTGCTCTCGGTGGAGAACACCGACACCGCGTGGACCCGCGACTACGCCCAGGGCGAGCGGATCACGGTGCCGCTGAAGAACCAGGACGGCCAGTACGTCGCGGACGATCGCACGCTCGACGAGCTGGAGGGCGAGGGCCGCGTGGTCTTCCGCTACCAGGACTGGAACCCCAACGGGTCGCGTCGTGGCATCGCGGGCATCTCCAACAAGGCGGGCAACGTGGTGGGCCTGATGCCGCACCCGGAGCACGCTGTCGAGCCGGGCTTCGGCCCGGACGGCGCGCGCGGCCCCCGCAGCGGCACAGACGGCCTCCGCTTCTTCACCAGCGTCCTAAAAACCCTGGTCTCCTAACCCCCCACCCACCCCCCACCCCGCCGAGTTCGTCGGAGTCCGCTGAGATCGGCGGGGATTTCCGACGATCTGGCCGGTCTCCGACGAACTCGCCGGGGCGGGGCGGGGCGGGGCGAGGTGGGCGGGGTGGGGTGGGGTGGGGTGGGTGGGTCAGTGGGTGAGGCCTGCGGCGGTGCGGGCGGCGCGGGTGAACGCTGGGACCACGGTCTGGGGGCCGTCCAGGTAGCCGCCGACCAGCGCGGCGTCCCGGAGCAGCACGAGCGTGGCGGCCCGGCCGACGGGGTCGTCGGCGCCTGCCTGCGTGAGCAGGTGCTCGAGCGCGCCGCGGAACCAGTCGCGGTGTTCCCGGACGAGCTGCCGCACGGGGTGGCCGGCGTCGGGGAACTCGGCGGACGCGTTGATGAACGGGCAGCCGCGCGTGTGGTGCTCGGCGACGTCCTGCGCGAGCCCTGCGACGGTCGCCTCGAGGAGCTCGCGCGGCTCGTCGGACTGCGCGGCGGCGGAGTCGAAGAGCGCGCGGATCTGGTCGTTCTCTCGTTGGAGGTAGGCGACGACGAGGTCCTGCTTGCTCGGGAAGTGCCGGTAGAAGGTCGCGCGGGTGACTTGGGCCTCGTCGATCACGCGGTCGACACCGACCGCGTGGATCCCCTCCCGGTAGAACACCCGCTGCGCGGCGTCGAGGAGTCGCTCGCGGGCCGCGCTCGTCGTGGGGGTCGCCGGGTTAGTCGTCGCCATGCCGCCACTCTACAGAACGTTCGTTCTTCCTCTTGCGGAATAGAGAACGATCGTTCTATGTTGACACCAAGCAAGAACGAGCGTTCTACCGCAACCGAGAGGGATGGACACCATGAGCACCACGCAGCACACCAACCCGACCGTCGTCCTGGTCCACGGCCTCTGGATGACCCCGAAGTCCTGGCAGCAGTGGATCGACCGGTTCGAGCAGGCCGGCTACCCCGTGCTCGCGCCGGCCTGGCCCGGACTGGACCGCCCGGTCGCAGAGCTCAACGCCGACCCGTCGCCCATCGCGGCGCTCGACCTCGCCACCGTCGTCGAACACTACGAGCGCATCGTCCGCGGCATCGACGGACCGGTCGTCCTGATGGGGCACTCGTTCGGAGGCCTGATCGTCCAACTCCTGCTCGAGCGGGGGGCGGGGGACGCGGGCGTCGCGATCGACGCCGGCCAGCCCGCGGGCGCGTACGCGCTGCCGCTCTCGACGATCAAGGCGGCCTCGCCGATCCTCGGCCACCCGACCACCTTCCGGAAGGCTGTCCCGCTCACCCCGGAGCAGTTCCACTACGCGTTCACCAACGAGCTGTCCGACGAGGACTCGCGCAAGGTGTACGACGAGCTCCACGTCCCCGCAGTCGGGCACGTGCTCTGGGAGGGCGCGTTCGGGGCGGTCCGCAAGGGCGTCACCGCGGTCGACTACCGCAAGCCTGACCGGGCGCCGCTGCTGCTCGTCGCCGGCGGCGCGGACCACATCGTCCCGGCCAAGCTGAACCGGGCCATGTACCGCCGGTACGCCAAGGGCGCCGCGACCGTCGACTTCCGCGAGTACCCGGACCGTACGCACCACATCGTCGGGCAGGCCGGCTGGGAGCAGGTCGCCGACGAGTCCCTGGCATGGGCCCTCGACCACCTGGGCGCCCACGCCACCGCGTGACGCACGACGACGCCCGCGCCGGGATGCCGGCGCGGGCGAGAGGTCGGCGCGTCAGCGCGTGGGCAGCAAGCCCAAGGCCTGGTCCAGGTCCTCCACGAGGTCGTCGGCGTCCTCCAGGCCGACGGAGAACCGGACCGTCGTCTCGGCGATGCCGACGCGCGCGCGGCCGTCCGGCCCGAGCTTGCGGTGGGTCGTCGTCGCGGGGTGCGTGACGATCGACTTGGCGTCGCCCAGGTTGTTGGAGATGTCGACGATCCGCAGCGCGTCGAGCACCGCGAACGTGGCCTTCTTGGCGACGTCGGCCGGCGCGTCCGCCGGCACCGCGAGGTTGAAGGTCACCACGGTGCCGCCCCCGGTCTGCTGCCGCAGCGCGAGCGCGTGCTGCGGGTGGGACTCGAGGTAGGGGTAGCGGACGGCCGCGACGGCCGGGTGCGACTCGAGCCACGACGCGAGCCGCAGCGCGGACGCCGCTTGGTGCCTCACTCGCAGCGACATGGTCTCGAGGCCCTTGAGCAGCACCCACGCGTTGAACGGCGACAGCGACGGGCCCGTGTTGCGGATGAGGGTCTGCACGGGCCCGTCGATGTACGACGAGGGACCGAGGATCGCGCCGCCGAGCACGCGGCCCTGGCCGTCGATGTGCTTGGTGGCGGAGTAGACGAGCACGTCGGCGCCGAGCGTCAGCGGCTTGGACAGCACCGGGGTGGCGAACACGTTGTCGACCACCACGACGGCGCCCGCGTCGTGCGCCAGCCGTGACACCGACGCGATGTCGACGAGGTCCTGCATCGGGTTGGACGGCGTCTCGAAGAAGACGACGTCGGCGGGTGTCGCGAGCGCGGCGGCCCACTGCTCCAGCACGTGCCCGTCCACGTAGTCGGTGCGGACGCCCCAGCCGGCGAGGATCTCGTCGAAGATCACCACCGACGAGCCGAACAGCGCACGCGACGCGACGATCCGTGAGCCTTGCCTGACCAGCGCGGCCAGCGCGGTGAACACCGCGGACATCCCGGTGGCCGTGGCCACCGCGGCCTCGGCGCCGTCGATCAGGCGCAGCCGCTCCTCGAACGTCGCGACCGTCGGGTTGGCGTAGCGCGAGTACAGGAACCGGTCCACGTCGCCCGCGAACGCCGCCTCGGCTTGGGCCGCGGAGTCGTACGTGTAGCCCTGCGTGAGGAACAGGCCCTCGGAGAGCTCGCCGAACTGGCTCCGCACCAGGCCGCCGCGCACCGCCAGGGTGTCGGGGCGCAAGGATGCGCGGTCCACGCGGCGCGCGTCCCAGTCCGACGGCCCGGGCACGCGGCGCTCGTCGTCGGGACGTGCCGACGACGAAGGCCCCGCGCTCATGCCTGCGTCCACGGCAGGCCCGCGGCGCGCCAGCCCTCGTGCCCGCGCTGGCCGTCCGGGCCGACGCTGCCCTCGAAGCCCTCCAGCACGTTGTATGCGGGGCCGAGCCCTGCGGCCGTCGCGGCCTCGGCCGCGGCGATCGAGCGGACGCCCGAGCGGCACAGGAAGACGATCGCGCGCCCGTCGCCCGGCTCGAGGCCGGCCTGTGCGAGCTGCGACAGGAAGTGCGGGTTGGGCCCGAGAGCTGTGACCCACTCGACGAACGCCGCGCGTCCCTCGAGGGCCGCGGGGTCCGGGATGCCGATCTGCTGCCACTCGCCGACCGTGCGCACGTCGACCAGCAGGGCGCCCGAGTCGGATGCCAGCAGGTCCCACGCCTGATGTGGAGTGAGGTCGCCCGCGTATGCCATGAAAGCCTCCATCGGTCCTGGCGGTAGCACCCTGTGCCGGCGGAGCGGCTGCCGATGCTGTGGAGTCCACGGCATCGCGGGTTGCTGCGGCGTCGTCGAGCCAGATCTCTCGGCCGCTCTGGATGGTGGGGCGAGACTAGCGCGCCGCCGACGCACGCATCCACCCACTGAACACGGTGTCCCGCGGGGTGAGACGAGCGCCGTGTCCCGTTGACACCCGGCGCCCGGTTTCGCCAAGGTGCTCCCAGGTCATGAGCGCCAGCGCGAAGCCCCGGCTCGCTGGCCGGCAACCCTCCCTCCGCGGCGGGGTGCCCCGGGTGACGACCAGGCCACGCGCCACCAGGCGTGCGGCAAGCGCGGGGCACGCCACGGTCGGCGACCCCGAGACGTACCGGAGGTCCCGCCATGACTGCTCTCGCCGAGCCCACGACCTGTCGAGCCGTGGACGCCCTGCTCCCCGTCGTGGGCGCCGACACCACGGTGCCGCTCGTCGACGGCACGCAACGCGTGTACGCGAACCTGGACTACGCGGCGTCCGCGCCCGCGCTGGCCAAGGTCGCCGAGCGCGTCACCGAGGTGCTGCCGCTCTACGCCTCGGTGCACCGCGGCGCCGGGTACCTCTCGCAGGTGTCCACCGCGTTGTACGAGTCCGCGCGCCAGACCATCGCGCGGTTCGTCGGGGCGCGGGACGACGACGTCGCGATCATCACGCGCAACACCACGGACTCGCTCAACCTGCTCGCAGGCGTCGTCCCCGCGGGCGGCCGAGTCCTGGTGCTCGACCTCGAGCACCACGCCAACCTGCTGCCCTGGCTGCACTCGTCGGACCCGCACGGCCACCGCACCACGATCCTTCCGGTCGCACGGACGGTGGCGCAGACCCTGGCGGCGCTGCGCGACGAGCTCGCGTCCCAGCCGTATGCGCTGCTCACGCTCACGGGCGCGTCCAACGTCACGGGGGAGGCGCTGCCGATCGCGGAGGTCGTCGCGATCGCGCACGCCGAAGGCGCCCGCGTGGCGGTCGACGGCGCGCAACTGGTCCCGCACCGCGGCTTCTCGCTCGCGGACACCGGCGCTGACTATGTGGCGTTCTCCGGGCACAAGACCTACGCGCCGTTCGGCGCAGGCGCCCTCGTCGGCCGTCGCGACTGGCTCGACACGGGCGTTCCGTACCTTGCAGGGGGAGGTGCGGTGCGCGACGTGCGGGCCGAGCGGACGGTCTGGCAGCCGGCGCCGGCGCGGCACGAGGCGGGCTCGCCCAACGTGCTGGGCGCGATCGCGCTCGCGGAGGCGTGCGACCAGCTCGCGGCGCTTCCGGCGGGCGCGCTCGCGGCGCACGAGGACGCGCTGCGCTCGCGGCTCGTCGAGGGCCTCGACTCGATCGACGGCGTGCAGGTCGCGCGGATCTGGCCCGACTCCGCCGACCCCGTGGGCGTCGTGACGTTCACCGTCCCCGGGCACGACTCCGGGTTGGTCGCCGCGTATCTGGCCGCCGAGCACGGTGTGGGGGTGCGCGACGGGCGGTTCTGCGCGCACCCGCTGCTCGCGCGGCTCGGCGCGTCGACGGGCGCACTGCGCGCGTCGGTGGGCGTCGGGACGACGAGCGAGGCGGTCGATCGGCTGCTCGTCGCGCTGCGCGACTACCTGGGGGACGGGCCGCGCTCGTCGTACGAGGTGGTGGACGGCTGCTGGGCCGTGGTCGACGACACGCGCCCGCTGCTCGCGGTGCACGGGCTCGACCACCTGGCCGCGACCGCCGCCGCGGCGTGCGGCCCGGCGCTGGACGACTGACCCCACTGGGTCAGGCGTGGCCGCGCGTCATCCGCCGCAGCAAGCCGTCCCGCACGACGAGCTGGTGCCGGAGCACCATGCCCACGTGCACGGCCAGCGCCGCGAAGAACGCCAGGTGGCTCGCGATGTGCAGGCCGAGCAAGTCGTCGAGTAGGAGCAGCGTCAGCCCGGGATCCCTCACCGCGCCCTCGGCCTCGCCCCCGGCCGCCGCCGTCGTCGTCGAGCAGGTAACCGAGCGTGAACTGGACGACGAGGAGCCCGACGGTCAGCCAGTGCAGTGCGCGCGTGACGACGCCGTAGCCGTGCTCGCCGTTGCGCAGCCTCATCGTGGGCCGGTTAGTCCGCCGCGACCGTGACGCCGAGCTCCGCGGCCAGCGCGCCCGCGAGCTCGACGAGCTGGGGCTCGCTGATGGTCGCGCCGCGCAGCGACCCGATGCCCTCGATGCGGGCCAGGTCGACGACGCCGCGGAGATCCACATCGGTGAGCGTCGCGCCGTTCAGCGTGAGGGTCCGGATCCGGGAGTCGTCGAACCGCACGCGCCGCGCGCGGGCCTGGGCCAGGTCCAGCTCGTCGATCACCGCGCCGACGAAGGACACGTCCTCGAGGGTCGCTCCGCGCAGGTTCAGGTAGTCGACCTTCCCCCCGGACACCGTCACGCGCGTCCACTGCGTGTTGTACGCCTCGACGGCGCCGAGCCGGCAGTCCGTCCACAGGCAGTCGCGCCATTGCGACGAGCCCATGATCAGCACCGGCGCGCGCACGCCGGTCCACGTGGTGTCCGCGAGCCGCGCGTGGTCCAGCCGCACGTCGTCGAGCACGCAGTCGACGAACGCGCACTCCAGGAACCGCGCCTCCGACGCGTCCTGGCGTGACGCGTCCTCGCTGGTCCAGGCCTCACCGTCGTAGTCCCCGCCGACCTCCAGCCGCATGCGCACACCCTGCCACGCCCGTCCGACAGCGGAAACCGCTGGTCAGGCGCCCGCGGCGCTGTGGCAGCATCGCCGGATGCTGCACGACCTCACGCTCAGTGGCTTCGGCGTCCGCCTCGTCCCGCTCGCGCCCGAGCACGCCGAGGGCCTCGCGGCGTTCGTCGACGAGCGCGTGTGGCGCGGCATGACCACCGCCGTCCCGCGCGGCGCCGACGACCTGCGTGGCGAGATCGCCAAGGCGCACGCCGACCCGGCGCGGTTGGCGTTCGCGGCGCTCGACGCCGAGTCCGGCGAGGTGCGCGGCAGCACGTCGTTCTACGACTGGGCGCCGCAGGTGCCGCGCGTCGAGATCGGGCACACGTACTTCGCTCCCCGCTGGTGGGGCTCCACGAACAACCCCGCGTGCAAGTACCTGATGCTGCGCCACGCGTTCGAGGAGTGGGGCTGCGAGCGCGTGGCCTTGCGCGCGGACGCCCGCAACGCGCGCTCGGTCGCCGCGATCCAGCGGTTGGGCGCGCGGCCCGAGGGTGTGCTGCGCGCGCACCGCCGCGCACCCGACGGGTCGCTGGGCGGCACCGCGTACTTCTCGATCCTCGCGCCCGAGTGGCCTGCCGTCCGCGACGGGCTGCTGGCGCGGCTGGGCGATGACGCCGTGGCCGGGCAGGCCGCGTCGGGCTCGCGGCAGTCCGGGCCCGACGACGAGCGCAGCCACGTCGTTTTCGTCGGCGGCCGGTCGGGCGTGGGCAAGACGACCGTCGCGTCCGCGCTGCACGCGCTGCTCACCGAGCGCGACGTGCGGCACGCGGTCGTCGAGGGCGACTACCTGGACCTCGCGCACCCCGCGCCGCACGCCGAGCGCCTCGCGGAGCGGAACCTGGCGGCGGTGTGGTCGGCGTACCGCGAGCTCGGCTACCGCCGCCTGGTCTACACCAACACCGTGAGCGTGCAGTACGCCGACGACCTCGCGGCGGCGATGGGCGACCGCCCGCTCGTCACGTCCATCCTGCTCACTGCCGACGACCAGACCGCCGCCGCGCGGCTGGCCCGCCGCGAGCACGGCGCCGAGCTGGACGCGCACGTCACGCGCGGCAACGCGGCGGCCCGGGCGCTCGACGACGGCACTCCGCCAGCCGTGCACCGCGTGCCGACCGCGGGACGTGCGCCGGCGGAGATCGCGGAGCAGATCGCCCGTCTTGCAGGCTGGTTGCCGGGTCTCGTCTGAGCGCTCTCCGGTTGCCCCGAGTGTGCCGTCCGACCGCGCGTGGACCGCGACGGGAGGCCGCGAAAACGGACTCAGAGGTGCTTCACCGGCAATTCATCTGGCGGTCGCCCGACGTGTGGTCCGGAGCCCTGCCCCGGCATGGCACCATCCTCCGGTGCAGCACGATCTGACCCTCGTCGGGCACGGCGTCCGACTGGTCCCGCTCGACGACGAGCACGCCGAGCCGCTGGCCGCGTTCATCGACGAACGCCTCTGGCGCGGCATGCGCACGCGCACCCCGCAGGGCGTCGACGACGTCCTCACGGAGATCCGCGCGGCCCACGACACCACCGACCGCATCGCGTTCGCCGTGCTCGACGACTTCACCGGTGAGGTCCGCGGCAGCACGTCGTTCTACGACTGGCTGCCCGCCGTGCCGCGCGTCGAGATCGGCTACACCTACTACGCGCCGCGCTGGTGGGGCACGACGAACAACCCCGCGTGCAAGGCGCTGCTGTTGTCCCACGCATTCGAGGTGTGGGGCTGCCGCCGGGTCGCGTTGCGCGCCGACACTCGCAACGTCCGCTCGATCGCCGCGATCGAGCGTCTGGGCGCTCGGCCCGAGGGCGTGCTGCGCGCGCACCGCGTGGCCCCCGACGGCTCGGTGGGCGACACCGCCTACTTCTCGATCTTGGCGGACGAGTGGCCCACGGTCCGCACGGCCCTGGCGGCCCGCCTGGCCGAGGCCGCAGAACCCCGCTGGTACCCCACGGACCGCGCCGAGTCCGCCTGGCTCACCGCCACCGCATAACTCCCCGCCCCCACCCCCGCGCGCGCCGCGCGTCCTCCCATGGCTGGGCTGATGGATGCGGGGACAAGGCCCATCACGGGCACTTCTCACCCACCCATCGCCTCATCCACGCGCCCCGCGAGGTTCGCGCGGGGGGGGGGGGCTCGATGGGGCTAGCGGGGGGTGATCTTTGACAGGAGGTGGGGCTTGCCCGTGCGGGTGTTCCAGGCCTGGACCGTGTACGAGTCGCCCTCGCGGCGGATCGCGACTGCCGCCGTGCCGGGGAGTAGCACCGGCTTGACGAACTCCACCGACCACTCGAACGCGTCCCCACGCACCGCGCCGACCTCGGCGAGCGCGCGCGCCGCGGTGTACATGCCGTGCGCGATCGCCCGCGGGAAGCCCAGCGCCTTGGCGGACAGCTTCGACAGGTGGATCGGGTTGCGGTCCCCGGACACCGCCGCGTACCGCCGCCCGGTGTCCGCCGCGAGCCGCCACTGCGCGGTCGGCAGCGGCGCGACGAACGGCGCGGGCTCGTTCGACGACGCGGTGGGCGCCGCGGGCTCGTTCGACGATCCGCTGGGTGCGCCCGCGGGGGTGAGGCGGACGCCCTTGGCCAGGTAGGTGGAGACCCCGCGCCAGACGAGCTCGTCGCCCACGCGCACCTCGACCACGAGGTCGAGCTGCGTGCCGGAGCGATGGGCCCGCAGGCCCGTCGCGGTCGCGGACACGTCCAAGGACTCCGAGACGAGCACCGGCCGCACCTGCGTCACGCGGTTGGCCAGGTGCACCATGCCGGGCAGCGGCAGCGGGAAGTCGGGGCGCACCATGAGCGCGGTCGCCACCGGGAAGGCCAGCACGTGCACGTACCCGGCGGGGATCACGTCATTCGCGGGCTCCCCGACGAGCCGCTGGTACGCCTCGAGCGCCGACGACGAGGCCCGCACGCCCCGCACCTCGTAGGTGACGGACGGCAGCGACGAGGGCGCCCGCCCGGCCCGCCGCGCGACGGCCAACCGCGCCGCGGCCGCGGCCCCGCGGGCGTAGAGCCCGCCGAGGCCGGGGACCGACGGCAGGACGACGACGCTCACGCGCCCACCATGTTCTGCCCGCACACCCGCAGCGTGCGCCCGACGATCCCGCCGGCCGCGGGCGACGAGAGGAACGCGACCGCCTCGGCGACGTCCACGGGCCGGCCGCCCTGCTGCAGCGAGTTGAACTGGCGCGCGACCTGCCGGGGGACGGCGGGCATCTTGGCGGTCATCTCGGTCTCGATGAACCCGGGCGCCACGGCGTTGGCGGTGCCGCCGAAGGCCGCGAGCAGCGGCGCGGTCGCGCGGACCATGCCGATGACCCCGCCCTTCGTCGCCGCGTAGTTGGCCTGGCCGCGGTTGCCCGCGAACCCGGTGGTCGACGAGATCGAGACGATGCGCGGGGCGTCGGTGAAGTCGCCGGACGTCAGCAGCGCCTCGTTGATCGCGAGCTGCGCCGCGATGTTGACGTTCAGCACCGCGTCCCACTGCTCGGCCGTCATGTTGGCGAACAGCTTGTCGCGCGTGATGCCCGCGTTGTGCACGACGATGTCGAGCCGCCCGTGCCGCTGCAGCGCGTGCGCCAGGATCTTCTCGCCCGCGTCGGCCGCGGTGATGTCCGCCTGGAGCGCGGTGCCGTTGATCGAGTTGGCCACGGCCGCGAGCTGCTCGCCCGCCAGCGGCACGTCGACGCACACCACGGTCGCCCCGTCGCGGGCCAGCACGCGCGCGATGGACGCGCCGATGCCGCGCGCGGCGCCCGTGACGACGGCCACGCGTCCCTCGAGCGGCTTCTCCCACGACGCCGGCAGCGAGCCCGCCGACGAGTCCACGGCGAGCAGCTGGCCGTGCACGAACGCGGACTTCGACGACAGCAGGAACCGCAGCCCGCCGACCACCGAGGCGGCGGTGACCGGCACGGAGGCGCCCAGGACCAGCCCGTTCGTCGTCGTGCCGCCGCGCGACTCCTTCGCGATGGTGCGCACGACCGCGTCGATGCCCTGGCGGGCGGCGGCGACCGCGGGCGCGTCGTCGGCGGTCGCCGCGCGTGACACGGTGACGATGCGCGCGCACCGGCCGAGCTTCTTCAGCGTGGACGCGGCCTCGAGCAGCGGGCCGCCCAGGTCGGACGGGTGCTCGGCGCCGGTGAGCACGACGACGACCGCGCCGTACCGCTGCTCGGGCGTCGGGTGCCGGTGCACCTCGACGTCCCACGCGACGAGCTGCGCGCCCACCGCGTCGGCGTCGGGCCCCGCGCCCAGCACGAGCGCGGGCCCCTCGACGAGCGCCTGGCCCGGCTCGTGGCGCCGCAGCGTCACGGGGGCGGAGAACCCGAGGAACTCCGCGACCTTCGCGGAGACGAGTGAGGACAGGGACTTCGCCATGGTCAGGCCGCCTCGAGGATCGCGGTGAGGCCGAGTCCGCCGGCCGCACAGATGGAGATGAGGGCGCGGGGCGTGCCGCCGTCGCGCAGCTTGCGCTGGTGGAGCTCCTTGGCGATCGTCGCGACGATGCGCCCGCCGGTCGCGGCGAACGGGTGGCCCGCCGCCAGCGACGAGCCGTGCACGTTGAGCCGCGCGCGGTCCACGGTCCCGAACGCGCCGGGCAGGCCCAGGCGGTCGCGTCCGAACGACTCGGACTCCCACGCCGCGAGCGTCGAGAGCACGGTGGCGGCGAACGCCTCGTGGATCTCGACGTACTCGAAGTCGTCGAGCGTCAGGCCGTTGCGGGCCAGCAGGCGCGGAACCGCGAACGCCGGGGCCATGAGCAGCCCGTCCTCGCCGTGCACGAAGTCGACGGCGCCGGCCTCGGCGTCGACGACCGCGGCCAGCGGCGTGAGGTCGTGCGCGGCGGCCCACTCGTCGGAGCCCAGCAGCACGGTGGACGCGCCGTCGGTGAGCGGTGTGGAGTTGCCGGCCGTCATGGTCGCGGGCGCGTCGAGCGACAGCCCGAACGTGGGGGAGAGCTTGGCCAGCTTCTCGAGCGACGAGTCCGTGCGCAGGTTGCCGTCGATCGCCTGGCCCTTGAACGGCGTGACGAGGTCGTCGAAGAACCCGGCCTCCCACGCGGCCGCGAGGCCCTGGTGGGACGCGAGCGCGAGCTCGTCCTGCGCCTCGCGCGTGATGCCCCACTGTGCGGTGGTGACGGCCTGGTGCTCGCCCATCGACAGGTGCGTGCGCGGCTCGGACGTGCGGGGCGTGGCGGGCGCGAGGTCCTTGGGGCGGATCTTGGACGCCGCCGCGAGCTTCTGCCCGACCGAGCGCGCGCGCGAGAGGTCGAGCAGCGCGCGGCGCAGGCGGTCGCTCACCGCGATCGGGGCGTCGGACGTGGTGTCGACTCCGCCCGCGATCGCGGACTCGAGCTGGCCCAGGCGGATCTTGTTGGACAGCGAGACGACGGTCTCCAGGCCCGTGGCGCATGCCTGCTGCACGTCGTACGCGGGCGTCGTCGCGGACAGCGACGAGCCCAGCACGGACTCGCGCGTGAGGTTGAAGTCGCGGCTGTGCTTGAGCACGGCGCCCGCGGCGACTTCGCCGATGCGCTCGCCCTGCAGGCCGTAGCGGGCGACGAGCCCCTCGAGCGCGGCGGTGAGCATGTCCTGGTTGCTCGCGTGCGCGTAGGCGCCGCCGGCGCGGGCGAACGGGATGCGGTTGCCGCCGAGGACGAGCGCGCGCCGGGGCGCCTCGGCCTTCGTCGAGCCCTGCTTGGTCGGGGCCATGAGGAGGTTCCTCTCGCTTCGTCGCGATTCCGGACGATTCAAGGGACGTTCGTCCCGGGGTGGTGTCCGCTACCCACGGTACCTGATACCGTCGGTTCCGTGAGTCCGATCACGCCGGGCTCGTCGACGTCGACGAACCCCACCACAGGTCCCACGCCAGGCAACGCCGCCTCCCCGCCGCAGCCTGACGTCCCATTGCTGCGCGCCGTCCCACGCGCGACGAGCCCTCGCGCCAGCACCGCGGACCGCTACGCGGCCGACGGCCGGTCCACCCGCTGGGCCGACCATCGCGAGGCCCGCCGCGGCGAGCTGGTCCGCATCGCGCGCCGCACGGTCCACCACCGCGGACCGGACGTCTCGATGGAGGAGATCGCCAGCGCCGCCGGGACGTCGAAGTCGATCGTCTACCGCTACTTCGCGGACAAGACGGGGCTGCAGATCGCCGTGGC
This sequence comes from Actinomycetes bacterium, assembly GCA_023461115.1. Classification (GTDB taxonomy): domain Bacteria; phylum Actinomycetota; class Actinomycetes; order Actinomycetales; family Cellulomonadaceae; genus Cellulomonas. Next base: position 14,082 of record JAEWOA010000262.1, on the reverse strand, counting down.
CGAGGCCGTCGTGCTGCAGATCCAAGGCGCGCTCGAGGGCGTGCTGCGCGTCTCGCCGACGCCGCGCGAGGGCCTGCGGGCCATGGTCGCGGTGTACCTGGAGATGATCGAGTCCTCGCCGAACGTCTACCAGTTCGTCACGCGCAACGGCTCGGTGGAGTCCGGCGGCCCGCTCGGCCACTTCCTCGACTCGGTCACGCAGCTCGTCGCCGCGCCCTTCGCGCGTGGGCTGACGCACGACACCGCGGACGGCCAGCGCGCGCGGCGCCCCGAGGCCGAGGCGCACGAGCCCGGCACCGACGCGCCGCAGGCCGACGAGTCGGTCGCGCACGCGCGCGATCCGCGCATCTCGCTCGCCGAGTCGTGGGCCGCGGGCGCGGTCGGATTCGTGCGCGGCGCCGGTGAGTGGTGGCTCGCGCACCGCGACGAGCCCGGCAGCCCCGACCGGCAGGAGCTCACCACGCAGGTCGCGGCGTGGCTGTGGGCGGGCCCGGTGGGGTTGCTGGCACGCGACCACAAGCGTGACCTGCCGCCTCCCGGCCACGGGCCACGCCCCGACGAGATCGCGTTCGACGACATCCACCTCGACCTTTCCTCAGGAGACCAGCCATGACCGCCACCACCGACCGGCCCGCGGCCGTCGTCGAACCGGCCGCCGACGCCCGTGTCGATGTCGCCGCGCTCGCCGAGCAGCTCCTCGGCCAGTACGCGCCGCTGCGCAAGGAAGCGCGCGCCGTCGTCGCCGACCCCGACTTCCAGAAGATCGAGGGCCAGCCGATGGTGGAGCACCGCGAGCGCGTGCTGCACCAGCTCCGCGAGCTCGTCGCGCACCACGACGTGTTGCGCGCGTTCCCGGCCCGCCTCGGCGGCGCCGACGACCACGGCGGCAGCCTCGCCCGGTTCGAGGAGCTCGTCGTCGCGGACCCGTCGCTGCAGATCAAGGCGGGCGTGCAGTGGGGCCTGTTCGCCTCCGCGATCCTGCACCTGGGCACCGAGTACCACCACGACACGTTCCTGCCTGGCGCCATGTCGATCGAGGTCCCGGGCGCGTTCGCGATGACCGAGGCCGGCCACGGCTCGGACGTCGCGTCGATCGGCACCACGGCCGAGTACGACGCGAAGACGCAGGAGTTCGTCATCCACACGCCGTTCCGCAACGCGTGGAAGGACTACCTGGGCAACGCAGGCGTGCACGGCACCGCCGCCGTGGTGTTCGCGCAGCTCGTCACCGCCGCGCCCGGCAAGCAGCGCGTCAACCACGGTGTGCACGCGTTCTACGTGCCGATCCGCGACGCCGAGACGGGCGAGTTCCTGCCGGGCGTCGGCGGCGAGGACGACGGCCTCAAGGGTGGCCTGAACGGCATCGACAACGGCCGCCTGCACTTCACGTGCGTGCGGGTCCCGCGCGCCAACCTGCTCAACCGCTACGGCGACGTCGCCGAGGACGGGACCTACTCGTCGTCGATCGCGAGCCCCGGCCGCCGCTTCTTCACGATGCTCGGCACGCTCGTGCAGGGCCGCGTCTCGCTCGACGGCGCCGCCGCCAACGCCTCCAAGGTCGCGCTCGCGATCGCGATCACGTACGCGAACCAGCGCCGCCAGTTCGCGGGCGCGGGGTCCGACGAGGTCGTCCTCCTGGACTACGGCCGCCACCAGCGCCGCCTGCTGCCGAGGCTCGCCGAGACCTACGCCGTGACGTTCGCGCACGAGGAGCTGCTCGCGGCGTTCGACGACGTGTTCTCGGGCCGTGGCGACACCCCCGAGGGCCGGGAGGACCTCGAGACACTGGCCGCGTCGCTCAAGCCGTCGTCGACCTGGCACGCGATGGACACCATCCAGGAGGCGCGCGAGGCCTGCGGCGGCGCCGGCTTCCTCGCCGAGAACCGGCTGGTCGGGCTGCACCAGGACATGGACGTCTACGTGACGTTCGAGGGCGACAACACCGTCCTGTGCCAGCTGGTCGGCAAGCGCCTCCTCACCGAGTACAGCAAGGCGCTCAAGGCCGGGGGCGCCAGCGACGTGGCCCGCCTCGTCGCGGGCCGCGCGGTGCACCGCACGCCGCTCATCCGCGCGGTCCAGACCCTCGCGGACGCGGGCGACGCGCGCCGCTCGGCCGGCCAGCTCCGCGACGAGGAGACGCAGCGCGAGCTGCTCACCGACCGCGTGGAGGCCATGGTCGCCGACCTGGCGATGGCGCTGCGTCCGGCGTCGAAGCTCGAGCCCGCCGACGCCGCGACCCTGTTCAACGCGCACCAGCACGAGCTCGTCGAGGCGGCCCGCGCGCACGCCGAGCGCGTGCAGTGGGAGGCGTTCACGCGGGGTGTGCACGCCGCGACCGACCCCGGCACCAAGCAGGTCCTCACGTGGCTGCGCGACCTGTTCGGCCTGAGCCTCGTCGAGCGTCATCTGGCCTGGTACCTGGTGCACGGGCGCCTCTCTGCCGGCCGTGCGCGCACGGTCTCGTCGTACATCGACCGGCTGCTGGTCCGCCTGCGCCCGCACGCGCAGGACCTCGTGGACGCGTTCGGCTTCGGCCCGGAGCACCTGCGCGCGACGGTCTCGTCGGGCGTCGAGCTCGAGCGTCAGGACGAGTCGCGCGCGTACTACCGCGCGCAGCGCGCGTCCGGTGACGCCCCGGTGCCGGAGAAGCACGTCCGCTGACGTCGACGCACGACGAGGGGCGCGGCCGGGGGAAGCCCCGTGCCGCGCCCCTCGTGTCGTCGTGCTCAGCCCGCGGACGCCTTCTCGGCGGCGATTAGGCGGAAGCCGCGGGTCGCCCAGTCCGCCAGCTCGACCGACATCTCCTGCGGCCGCTCGAGCAGCTGCTTGCGCACGGCCTCGAGGTCGCGGGCGTCGTCCGGGGGGCTCGCGGCGAGCCGAGCCCAGGTGCGCGCGGTCTCGGGCGGGTGGTTCCCGGCCGCGAAGGCGTCGCAGAGGCGGTCGACCGTCGGGCCCCAGTCCGGCATCCCGGGCCACGGGGAGTCCCACCGGTCCATCCCGCGCGCGAGGCGTTCCTCGACGACGGCCCGGCCCTCGTAGGTGGCGGCGTGGTCGAGCTGGGCGGCGTCCTCGAGGATCGCCGCGATGAACTCCGGGGGCGTGTTCAGCTCGGTCAGCGGCTGGCCGGACGGCAGGACCGTGCCGGGCTGGAAGAGCGCGCGGCCCGCGTCGTGGAACGTGCCCGTCTCCAGCTCCCGCTCGGTCAGGGCGGCGGCGCGTAGGTAGATCAGCGCGAACTCGCCGATCGAGAGCACGGCCTGCTCCTGGACCTCGTACGTGTTCCGGATCCACCGATGCACCAGCGTGATCGCCGCGGCACGGCGGCGCAGCACTGGGTCGGAGATGATCGCAGCAGCCTCGAACTCCGTGCTGCGCTCCGGCACGTGCGTCGGGGCTGACATGGCACGCCTCCCGAGGGCTCGTGCGGCTCGACCGATATCGAATCGCTTCGATCCAGCGTAGGCGCGCGGCGGCGCCCTCCGCGCCAAAGCCGACCTGTGCACGCGCTCCCCGATACCCGGCGCGGCGAAGTTGAGTACCGCGCGCGGGCAACAGGGTGGCCGCCCGAGCCGATCAAGCCGTGCGGCGGCGCCGGTACAGCAGCAGCAGCACCGTGCCGGCCGCGATCGCGGTGACGCCGCCGACGATCGCCCCGACGACCCCGGAGGCGCCGGTCGTGGCCAGGTCCGCCACGCCGGCCGGGGTGTCGGCGCCGAGCACCTGGGAGATCACCTCGGCGTCGATCGACGTCGGCACAGAGGTCGGCACAGCGGTTGGCACGGCGGTGGTCTCGACGGGTGGGCTCGCGGAAGGCGTCGGGCTCGACGACGGCGTCGGCCGGGGGCTGGGCTGCGGCTTGGGGCACACGCACGGCTGGCCCGCCTCCCCGAAGTGCTCGTTGTAGCCGCTGACCTGCACCCAGGAGATGCACGCGGTCCTCGGGACGCCGAGCTCGGTCCACTTGACGTCGTGCCGCCCGGCGAACGACTCCTGCCTGGTCCCCCGGGCGATGTGGAGCTGCGCGGAGCCGGTGCGGCCCTTGTCGAGGTAGTGGACGTTGACGTGGTCGCCGTCGCCGAACGTCGCGCCGGCGGGCAGGATGAGCCACTCGGCGGTGACGGTGTAGGGCGTGGGGTAGTCGGAGCCGTGCGGTCACCCGAAGAGCGCAACGCCGGTCACCCGGTGGACCGCGGGGCGGGCGGTGTCCGGGGCGCGGGTATCCTGCTCGCGACGACGGCCGCGAGCACTCTTCGAGGGATTTCCATGACCAGCACCGTGCCCGCCACCCCGCCTGCGCACACCGCCGACACCGTCGAGCATGCCGCGGCGACCCCGGACCTCGAGCAGCCGTACGCGGAGCTCGGGCTCAAGCCCGACGAGTACCAGCGCATCCGGGACATCCTGGGCAGGCGGCCCACCGCGGCCGAGCTCGCGATGTACTCGGTCATGTGGTCGGAGCACTGCTCGTACAAGTCGAGCAAGACCCACCTGCGCCAGTTCGGGGACAAGACGACCCCGGCCATGAAGGAGCACCTGCTCGTCGGCATCGGCGAGAACGCGGGCGTCGTCGACATCGGCGACGGCTGGGCCGTGACGTTCAAGGTCGAGAGCCACAACCACCCGAGCTTCGTCGAGCCGTACCAGGGCGCCGCCACGGGCGTCGGCGGCATCGTGCGCGACATCATCTCGATGGGCGCGCGCCCGGTCGCCGTGATGGACCAGCTCCGGTTCGGCGCCATCGACCACCCGGACACCGCGCGCGTGGTGCACGGCGTGGTCTCGGGCGTCGGCGGCTACGGCAACTCGCTCGGCCTGCCGAACATCGGCGGCGAGCTCGTCTTCGACGCGTCCTATCAGGGCAACCCGCTGGTCAACGCGCTGTGCGTCGGCGTCCTGCGCCACGAGGACATCCACCTGGCCAACGCGTCGGGCGCGGGCAACAAGGTCGTGCTGTTCGGCGCGCGGACGGGCGGCGACGGCATCGGCGGCGCGTCGATCCTGGCGTCCGAGACTTTCGACGACACCAAGCCCTCCAAGCGCCCGTCGGTCCAGGTGGGCGACCCGTTCATGGAGAAGGTGCTGATCGAGTGCTGCCTCGAGTTGTTCGCGGCGCGCGTCGTCGAGGGCATCCAGGACCTGGGCGCCGCGGGCATCTCGTGCGCGACGAGCGAGCTCGCCTCCAACGGTGACGGCGGCATGCACGTGGACCTCGAGAACGTGCTGCTGCGGGACCCGACGCTCACGGCCGGCGAGATCCTGATGTCGGAGTCGCAGGAGCGCATGATGGCCGTGGTCCGGCCGGACCAGCTCGACGAGTTCCTGGCCATCACGGGCAAGTGGGACGTCGAGACCGCCGTGATCGGCGAGGTCACGGGCACGGGCCGCCTGACGATCGACCACCACGGCCACCGCATCGTCGACGTCGACCCCACGACGGTCGCGCACGAGGGCCCGGTCTACGACCGCCCGTACGCGCGCCCGGCGTGGCAGGACGCGCTGAACGCGGACTCGTCGGACGCCCTGGACCGCCCGACGACGCCCGCCGACCTGCGGGCCACGGTGCTGCGCCTGCTGGCCTCGCCCAACCTCGCCAGCAAGGAGTGGGTGACCCGCCAGTACGACCGCTTCGTGCAGGGCAACACCGCGCTCGCGCAGCCCGACGACTCGGGCGTCATCCGCGTCGACGAGACGACGGGCCTGGGCGTGGCCATCGCGACCGACGCCAACGGCCGCTACGGCAAGCTCGACCCCTACACGGGCGCGCAGCTCGCGCTCGCGGAGGCGTACCGCAACGTCGCGACGACGGGCGCGCGCCCGCTCGCGGTCACCGACTGCCTGAACTTCGGCTCGCCGGAGCACCCGGACTCGATGTGGCAGCTCGTCGAGGCCATCCGCGGGCTCGCGGACGCGTGCCAGGTGCTCGAGGTCCCGGTCACGGGCGGCAACGTCTCGCTGTACAACGGCACGGGCGAGCCGGGCCAGGTCGACTCGGCGATCCACCCGACGCCTGTCGTCGGTGTGCTGGGCGTGCTCGACGACGTGGCGGACGCGGTGCCCTCGGGCTGGACCGCCCCGGGCGAGGCCGTGTACCTGCTGGGCACGACGCGCGGAGAGCTCGACGGCTCGGCGTGGGCGGACGTGGTGCACCAGCACCTGGGTGGCGTGGCGCCGGCGGTCGACCTGGCGGCCGAGCGCCGCCTGGCCACTGTGCTGCAGCACGGCGCGCGCGACGAGCTCGTCGACGCCGCGCACGACCTCTCGGAGGGAGGCCTGGCGCAGGCACTGGTGGAGTCGTCGCTGCGCTTCGGCGTGGGCGTGCAGGTGTCGCTCGACGCGCTGTGCGAGCGCGACGGCGTGACCCCGTTCGAGGCGCTGTTCTCGGAGTCCACCGCGCGCGCCCTCGTCGCGGTGCCGCGCTCGGAGGAGGTGCGCTTCGTCGACCTGTGCACGGCGCGTGGCGTGCCGGCGCTGCGCCTGGGCGAGACCGCGGAGACGTGCACGCCGGGCGCGGGCGCGCCGGTGGATAACGGCGACCACGAGCACGGCCCGGCGGTCGAGGTCGCGGGCCTGTTCACGATCCCGTTGGCGGAGGCGCGCGAGGTCCACGAGGCGACGCTGCCGCGCTACTTCGGCTGACGAGTCGGGGCCGGTCAACCGGGCGTCGTTCAATCCTCGGACGCATGCCACGGCTGGCCCGTGGATTCGTAAACTCGTCCCTGCTCGGCGGGCCCTGGAGCAGCGGGGTCGATCGTCCCAGGTTTCCTGGGGCGTTCCGCGGGACCCTAGGAGCGGTCCGTATACGTGCGCACGAGGAGCCCGCCTAGATGTCCACCCAGCTCGACGACGTCCTGCAGCAGGTGCTGCGCCGCAACCCCGGTGAGCGCGAGTTCCACCAGGCGGTCCACGAGGTGTTCGACAGCCTCGAGCCGGTCATGCGCAAGAACCCCCACTACGTGGACGCCGCGGTGCTCGAGCGCCTGTGCGAGCCCGAGCGCCAGATCATCTTCCGGGTGCCGTGGGTGGACGACGCGGGCCGCGTGCAGATCAACCGCGGATTCCGCGTCGAGTACAACTCGGCGCTCGGCCCGTTCAAGGGCGGCCTGCGGTTCCACCCCTCGGTGTACCTGGGCATCGTCAAGTTCCTGGGCTTCGAGCAGGTCTTCAAGAACGCGCTGACGGGCATGCCGATCGGCGGCGGCAAGGGCGGCTCGGACTTCGACCCGCGCGGCAAGTCCGCGGGTGAGGTCATGCGCTTCTGCCAGTCGTTCATGACCGAGCTGTACCGCCACCTGGGCGAGCACACCGACGTCCCGGCGGGCGACATCGGCGTGGGCGGCCGCGAGATCGGCTACCTCTTCGGCCAGTACAAGCGGATCACCAACCGCTGGGAGGCGGGCGTCCTCACGGGCAAGGGCTTGACGTGGGGTGGCTCGCTCGTGCGCACCGAGGCCACCGGGTACGGCACGGTCCTGTTCGCCGAGCAGATGCTCAAGACGCGCGGCGAGGACTTCGACGGCAAGCGCGTGCTGGTGTCGGGCTCGGGCAACGTCGCGATCTACGCGATCGAGAAGGCGCAGCAGCTCGGCGCGAACGTGGTCGGCTGCTCCGACTCCACCGGCTTCGTGCACGACGAGAAGGGCATCGACCTGAGCCTGCTCAAGCAGGTCCGTGAGGTCGAGCGGCTGTCGGTCTCGGCGTACGCCGAGCGTCGGGACAGCGCACGCTACGTCGCGGGCGCGCGCGTGTGGCAGCTCGGCGGCGACGTCGCCCTGCCGTGCGCGACGCAGAACGAGCTGGACGACGACGACGCGCGCGCGCTGATCGACTCGGGCGTGCTCGCGGTCGCTGAGGGCGCCAACATGCCCACGACCCCCAAGGCCGTCGCGCTCCTGCAGGACGCGGGTGTGCTGTTCGCGCCCGGCAAGGCCGCGAACGCGGGCGGCGTGGCCACCTCGGCACTGGAGATGCAGCAGAACGCGAGCCGCGACTCCTGGACGTTCGAGTACACCGAGGATCGCCTCGCGCAGATCATGCGCAGCATCCACGACCGCTGCCTGACCACGGCCGACGAGTACGACGCGCCGGGCAACTACGTGGTCGGCGCCAACGTGGCGGGCTTCATCAAGGTCGCCGACGCGATGCTGAGCCTCGGCGTCATCTGACCCACCTCTCTCCCGCCGCGAGCGCGCGCGCCAGTCCCGGACTGGAGCGCGCGCTCGCGGCTTTATTGGGTGTCCACCTGCTGTTCCCCGGCCTACCTTCGGTGGCATGGCCGGGTTGCTGAGGGTGGTGCGCGCCGACAAGGGCGCGGTCCTCGCGGTGCCCGACGGCGGGCTTGTCGACGAGGCCTCCGAGCACCCGGGTGTGCCCGTCCGGGTCGTCGTGGACCGGGACGGGTTGTTGCCCGTCGACGACGAGGGCGGCCGGGATGCCCCGACCGTCGGGGACTGGCTCACAATCGACGACGAGGGCGCCGCGCGCCTCCAGCCGCGCCGCACGGCCCTGGTCCGCGACACCGCGGGCCGCACGTCCCGGGTGCAGGCGCTCGCGGCGAACGTCGACGTCGTGCTCGTCGTCGAGCACCTGGACCCCGAGCCGGACCTGGGCCGCGTCGAGCGGCTCCTGACGCTCGCGTGGCGCTCGGGCGCGCAGCCGGTGGTCGTGCTCACCAAGGCGGACCTGGTGCCGGACCCGGCGGGCATGGCCGCGGACGTCGCGGCCGTCGCGCTCGCGGTCGACGTCCACGCCGTGAGCGTGGTGGCGGGCACCGGGCTCGACGAGGTCCGCAGGCATGTGGCGCCCGGGGTCACGCTCGTCGTCGTCGGGCCGTCCGGCGCCGGCAAGTCCACGCTCGTCAACGCGCTCGCCGGGGCCGAGGTCATGGCGACCGGCGAGCGCCGCGAGCACGACGGCCGCGGCCGGCACACGACCACGCACCGCGAGCTGATCCCGCTGCGCGACGGCGCCTTCCTGATCGACACACCGGGCCTGCGTGGCATCGGCTTGGTCGCCGACGCGGACGCGCTCGGCACGACGTTCGCCGACGTCGTCGAGCTCGCGGAGCGCTGCCGGTTCCGCGACTGCGGCCACGCGCGCGAGCCGGGGTGCGCGGTGCGCGCGGCGCTCGAGGCGGGTGAGCTCTCGGAGCGCCGGCTCGCGAGCTGGCGCAAGCTGGAACGTGAGGCCGCGTACCAGGAGCGCCGCACGGACGCGCGCGCCGCGGCGCAGGAGAAGGCGCGCTGGAAGCGGATCACGCAGGACCACCGGCAGCAGGTGCGCGGCCCCGGGCTCAGCCGGTGACCCCCGCCCGTGACCGCACATCCAGGGGAGGACTCGCCCCGGGTGGGGGAGGATGGGCGGGTGCCACCTCGTCGTACCCCGCCCGACCAGGGGCGCGCCGCGCTCGCGGTGTGGCGTTCCGACCCCGCGGCCGTGCCCGTCGCCGCCCGGCGCGCGGCTGTGCGGTTCCTGCTCGAGGAGCTGGCTGACGTCGCGCCCGGGAACTCGGTCGAGGTCCGCGTGCCGCCCGACGGCGCCGTGCAGGCGGTGCGGGGTCCTCGTCACACCCGTGGCACGCCGCCCAACGTCGTCGAGCTCGACTCGCAGACCTGGCTGGAACTCGCCACCGGCGCGCTGACCTGGCAGGACGCGCTCGACGACGGCCGCGTGCGAGCGTCGGGCGAGCGCGCCGACCTGTCCGCGTGGCTGCCGTTGCAGGCCGCGCGCGACCGGGCCTGAGCCGGCCGTGGGCACGGCGCCCCCGCGCGACGACCTACCATCGCGGGGTGTCCATTCCCGACGAGAACCGCCCCCAGGCGCAGCCTGACGTGAACGCCGACGAGCAGCCCGTCCCCTCGGAGGCCGAGCTCGAGCGCATCGCCGCGCCCGCGACCGTCCGCCGGGCGCCGAAGTTCAGCGTGTTCATCGGGGTCGGCGCGGTGCTGGGCATCGTCGTCGGCGTGCTGCTCGCGGTGCTCGTGACGCTCGGCTCGGACGGCGCCGGCCCCCTGCCCACGGACGTGCCGGCGGGCCAGGGGTTCATCTCGTTCCTGGACGGCCAGGGCACGGTCAACGTGGTCATGGGCGTCACCGGGGCTGTCGTCGGCGGGTTCGTCGGCGGCGCGCTCGCGGTGTGGGCGGACCGGCGCAGCCGGGACCCGCTGCGCCGGCGTTAGCTCGTCGCGCCGCGGCCGTGCGGGCTCGGACGCGGGCGTCGGGCTCACTGTGACGTGTGCGACCATAGGCGCGTGGCCCCCCGCGCAGACGGTCGACTGAACCACGATCTCCTCCCCGGCGAGAAAGGCCCCCAGGACGCCTGTGGCGTCTTCGGTGTCTGGGCTCCGGGGGAAGAGGTCGCCAAGCTCACCTACTTCGGGCTCTACGCCTTGCAGCACCGCGGCCAGGAGTCCGCGGGCATCGCGACGAGCAACGGCAGCCAGCTCCTGGTCTACAAAGACATGGGGCTGGTCTCGCAGGTGTTCGACGAGACCGCGCTGAACGCGCTGCAGGGCCACCTCGCGATCGGCCACACGCGCTACTCGACGACGGGCGCGAGCACGTGGGAGAACGCCCAGCCCACGCTCGGCGCCACGGCGTCCGGAACGGTCGCGCTCGGCCACAACGGCAACCTGACCAACACCGCGGAGCTCGTCGACCTCGTCGCGGAGCGCTACGGCAGCCAGCGGCGCGGCGAGCTCGCGCGCGGCAACACCACCGACACCGCGCTGGTGACGGCGCTGCTCGCGGGGGACCCGGACCACACGCTCGAGGCCACGGCGCTCGAGGTGCTGCCGCGCCTGCGCGGCGCGTTCTGCCTGGTGTTCATGGACGAGCGCACGCTGTACGCGGCCCGGGACCCCCAGGGCGTCCGGCCGCTGGTGCTCGGCCGCCTCGAGCGCGGCTGGGTGGTGGCGTCCGAGACGCCCGCGCTGGACATCGTCGGCGCCAGCTTCGTGCGTGAGGTCGAGCCGGGCGAGCTCATCGCGATCGACGCGGACGGCCTGCGCTCGACGAAGTTCGCGGCCGGCCAGCCCCGAGCGGGCTGCGTGTTCGAGTACGTGTACCTGGCCCGGCCGGACACGTCGATCGCGGGCCGGTCGGTGCACGCGGCGCGCGTCGAGATGGGCAAGCAGCTCGCGCGCGAGCACCCCGTGGAGGCGGACCTCGTCATCCCGGTGCCGGAGTCCGGCACGCCAGCGGCCGTCGGCTATGCGCAGGAGTCCGGCATCCCGTTCGGGCAGGGCCTGACCAAGAACGCGTACGTCGGGCGGACGTTCATCCAGCCGTCGCAGACGCTGCGGCAGCTCGGCATCCGCCTGAAGCTCAACCCGCTGCGCGAGGTGATCCGGGGCAAGCGGCTCGTGGTCGTCGACGACTCGATCGTGCGCGGCAACACCCAGCGTGCGCTCGTGCGCATGCTCCGGGAGGCGGGCGCCGCCGAGGTGCACATCCGCATCTCGTCGCCTCCGGTGAAGTGGCCGTGCTTCTACGGCATCGACTTCGCGTCCCGCGCGGAGCTGATCGCCAACGGGCTCGCGGTCGACGAGATCGGGTCGTCGCTGGGCGCCGACTCGCTCGGCTACATCTCCGAGGAGGGCATGGTCGCGGCGACCGAGCAGCCCGCCGCGCAGCTGTGCACCGCATGCTTCTCCGGCCAGTACCCGATCGAGCTGCCCCCGGCGGACCGCCTGGGCAAGCACCTGCTCGAGCAGAACGAGCTGCCGCTGGGCGCGCCCGAGGACGGCCTGGTGTCGATCCTCCCGGGCGTCGGCGGCGCGTCCGCGCTCAACCACCCATGACCGACCCCATGACCGACCGCTCGACCGACCCCCACCACCAGGGAGCACCTGTGGCCAACGGGCCCATCACCTACGCGTCCGCCGGAGTCGACACCGAGGCGGGCGACAAGGCCGTCGAGCTCATGAAGGAAGCGGTGCGCGCGACGCACGGCCCCCAGGTGCTCGGCGGGGTCGGCGGGTTCGCGGGCCTCTACGACGCGACCGCGCTCACGCGCTTCCGGCGTCCGCTGCTCGCGACGTCGACCGACGGCGTCGGCACCAAGGTCGCGATCGCGCAGGCGCTGGACATCCACCACACCATCGGGTTCGACCTGGTGGGCATGGTGATCGACGACATCGTCGTCGTGGGCGCCGAGCCGCTGTTCATGACGGACTACATCGCGACCGGACGCGTGGTGCCCGAGCGCATCGCGGACATCGTGCGGGGCATCGCGGCGGCGTGCCAGGTCGCGGGCGCCGCGCTCGTCGGCGGCGAGACCGCGGAGCACCCGGGCCTGCTGGAGCCCGACGAGTACGACGTGGCCGGCGCCGCGACGGGTGTCGTCGAGGCGGACGAGCTGCTGGGCCCGGAGCGGGTGCGCGCCGGGGACGTGCTGGTGGCGCTCGGCTCGTCGGGGCTGCACTCCAACGGCTACTCGCTGGTGCGCGCGGTCGTCGGCCAGGCCGGTTGGGCCCTGGACCGGCACGTCGCGGAGTTCGGGCGGTCGCTGGGCGAGGAGCTGTTGGAGCCGACGCGCGTGTACGCCGCGGACTGCCTGGCGCTCTCGCGGCGGGCGGGTGTGGCCGGCTTGCACGCGTTCAGCCACGTGACCGGCGGCGGGCTCGCGGCCAACGTCGCGCGGATCCTGCCCGCGGGCCTGGTGGCGGACGTGGACCGGGGCGGCTGGACGCTGCCGCCGGTGTTCTCAGTGGTGCAGTCGCTGGGCCAGGTGCCGTGGACCGACCTCGAGGGCACGCTGAATCTCGGCGTCGGCATGGTGGCAGTGGTGGCGGCGGACGCGGTCGACGGTGTGCTCGCGCACGCCGCCGAGTTGGGGCTGCCGGCGTGGGAGCTCGGCGTCGTGCGCGACGCCGACCTCGAGCGCGACGTGCCGGGCGCGCCGGGCTTCGTCGCGGGGACCAAGGGCGTCCACGGCGGCGCGGTCCAGCTGACGGGCTCGTACCGCGTCTAGCGCGGCCGGCGCCCGACGCGTGGCGACGAGCAGGGCGTGCGACGACGCTTCGGGCGCGTGGCGACGCTTCGGGCGCTCGACGACGCTTCGGCGCATGACGAGGCGGCGGGGCCGGAAGGCCCCCGCCGCCTCAATCGTCAGCGCTCGTCGTCGAGCCAGCGACCGTAGTCGTCCTCGTCGTCATCGGTGTCGACGGACGCGCTCGGGCGCCGGTCGAGGTCGTTGTGGCTGTGCGACGTGAGCTCGCGCTCCAGAGCGCGGTAGTTGGTCTCAGGGCTGAAGTACTTCAGCTCCCGGGCCACCTTCGTCTGCTTCGCCTTCTGACGGCCGCGCCCCATGGCATCGACCCCCTCTTACGTGGATGCGGGGCGGCACCGTGCGTACACGTGCGGCCCCGGGGTGCTGAATCGTCTCTTCGTGCCGCAACGGTACATGCTCCCCGGCTATTCCGGCCACTCAGCGGAACGCGACGCGTGTCACCCCGATCCGAGACTCGCGGGCCGTGATCGCACGCGGTCCGGTATGTCGCGTTTACCCTGAGTGTGGCGACTGGGGCCTCGGCCCCGCCCGCAGCCTGCGGGTTCGTCGCTACTGGGGGTGGTGTGACACGATTCGTGATGATTTCGTGTCCCGGAATGCGCTGTTTACGCCGTTCGTTCATGCTAGAGAGCGCGGTCGCCCGAACTTTCGGACGACCGTACGAAAGTCCCACCCGGGTGGCCGGGCCGGTCCGCCGGCCGTTCCGCCCACGCCCGCCAGGAGGCGCCATATGACCGCCAAGCAAGCCGCGACCGAGAACCTGCTCACGCCGTCCGAGGTGGCCTCGCTCTTCCGGGTCGACCCCAAGACCGTGACGCGCTGGGCGAAGTCGGGCAAGCTCACGTCGATCCGGACCCTCGGCGGCCATCGTCGCTACTTGGAGTCCGAGGTCCGCGAGCTGCTCGCTGGTGTCCCCCAGCAGCGCGCGACCGAGCGTTAGCCCGCGCTCATCCGCTCGGCGGACGAGAGCCCCGGCCCCGACAGGCCGGGGCTTCGCCATGCCACCGCCGCCGCGGGCGGGATCGCGCACGCAGGTCGCCGCGGTCAGCGCCGCCGACCGCGCACCACCGCGG
>JAEWOA010000261.1 GCA_023461115.1 Actinomycetes bacterium | reverse complement strand
GTCCAGGCCCGGGACTGGCGCCGGCGCGAGCGCCGCGAACGCGTCGGCGTACAGCGCCACGCCAGGCCCGACGACGAGCACCTCGTCGCCCGCGGCCGTGGCCTGCTGATCGACCTGCCCCGCGACCTCGCTGGCGAAGCCGACGGCCGGCGCCGCGATCGGCTCGATCAGCCCGGCGCCGAGCACCCGGTACGTGGCCCAGTAGACCTCGCGCCGACGCGCGTCCGCGGCGACCAGCAGCGTCGAGCCAGCCGGCGCCTGGCGCGACGCGGAGGCGGCCCACGCGTCCAGGCTCGGCACACCGAGCGCGTCCACACCGAGCGCGAGCGCGAGCGTCCGGGCGGTGACGAGGCCTACGCGCAGGCCCGTGAACGGGGCGGGCCCTGTGCCGACGACGACCGCGGTCAGGTCCGCGCGGTCCACGCCGGCGTCCGCGAGCGCCGCGGTGATCATGGGCGCCAGGAGCTCGGCGTGGTGGCGCGGCTGGTCGTCGGACCGACGGGCGAGCGGCGCGCCGGAGTCGTCCGTGACCGCGACCGTCACGGCCCCGGAGGTGTCGAGCGCGAGGATGGGCACGACGCTCAGCCTGCCATGTCCACGGCGAGCGACACGTCCGCCCACCGCTCGCCGACCCCGCGCACGGCCACGGTCCGGACGCCCGCGCCGCCGTCGTCGCCGAGGTCCCCCAGGCCGGCGCCGGCGGTGCCGCGCTCCCGCGAGAGCGTGATCTCGAGCCGGTCCGCCGTCAGCCCCTCGACCCAGCCCGCGCCCCACTCGACGACGGTCACTGACTCCTCGAGGCTCGAGTCCAGGTCGAGCGCCTCGACCTCGTCGAGCGACGAGAGCCGGTAGGCGTCCACGTGCACCAGGCCGGGCCCACGCGTGCCGTCCTCGCGCGGCAGCGGCGGGTGCTCGCGCGCGATGATGAACGTCGGCGACGCGACCTGCCCGCGCACGCCCAGCCCAGCGCCGAGGCCCTGGGTCAGCGTGGTCTTGCCTGCGCCGAGGTCGCCCGTGAGCACCACGAGGTCGCCGGCGCGCAGCAGCCCCGCGAGCGCGCGCCCGAAGGCCCGCGTTTCGTCGGCGTCGGCCAGCCGCACGACCAGGTCCGCCGCGTCGTCGCTCATGCGCCGGCTCCCGTCTCGAGGCCCGCGAGCGAGGCCGGGGCGTCGACGTGCACCCGCGGGATGCTCGACGACAGGCGCGTCACGATCTCGTACGCGATGGTCCCCGCCGCCTGCGCCCAGTCCTGCGCGGTCGGGCCGCCGTCGGCGCCCGTCCCGAAGAGCTCCACGCGGTCGCCCGCCTGCTCGGTGGCGTCAGGCCCGAGGTCGACGACGACCTGGTCCATGCACACCCGCCCGGCCACGCCGAGCAGCCGGCGGCGCGCTCCGTCGCCGACGAGCACCGGCCCGCCCACGTGGTCCAGCGAGCCGGAGGCGTGGCGCGGGATGCCGTCGGCGTAGCCGAGGGGCACGACCCCGAGCACGGTGTCGCGCGGCGTGACGTATTGGTGGGCGTAGGAGACGCCGTGCCCCGCGGTGACGCGCTTCACGGTGGCCAGCCCGGCCTCGAGGGTCATCGCGGGCGTGAGGCCGAAGTGCTCAGGTCCGCCGAGCTGCGGCACCGGTGAGAGCCCGTACACGGCGATGCCGGGGCGCACCAGGTCGTAGTGCAGCGCGGGCGCGGTGAGCGTCGCGGCGGAGTTGGCCAGGTGCCGGACCTCGAGGCGCACGCCCGCGGCCTCGACGGTGCGGACGGCGTCGGCGAACGCGCGTGCTTGCGCCTGCACCGTGGCGTGCGTCGGCTCGTCGGCGAAGGCGAGGTGCGAGAACAGCCCGACGACGACCACGGCCCCCTCGGCCTGGAGGCGCAGCGCGGCCGGCAGCAGCTCGACGAGCTGTGCGGGCGTGAGCCCGTTGCGTCCGAGGCCGGTGTCCACCTTGAGGTGCACGCGTGCGGCGCGGCCCGCGTCACGCGCGGCTGCCGCGATCTCGTCGAGCGCCCACGGGGCCGAGACACCGAGGTCGACGTCCGCGCGGACGGCCTCCTCGAAGCGTGCTCCCGGCGTGTGGAGCCACGTCAGGACGCGCGCGTCGATGCCCGCGGCCCGGAGGGCGATCGCCTCCCCGAGCTGCGCGGTGCCCAACCACGCCGCGCCACCGGCGACGGCGGCACGCGCGCTCGGCACCAGCCCGTGGCCGTACGCGTCGGCCTTCACGACCGCCATGACCTGCGCGGTCGGGGCGTGCGCCGCGAGGCTCTGGACGTTGCTGGCGATGGCCGACAGGTCGATCACCGCGCGCGCGGGGAACCAGCTCACCGGCCCATCCTCGCCGCCCGCGCGCCGGACGCCAAAACCGCCCCGCCGGACGCTACCGGCGTGCACGTGGTCGGATCACGACGCTCGCGCGGTCGCGGCCCTGCACGATCACGCGCGCGTTGGCCTCGTCGGGGCCCGTCGCCCACGCGCGCGCGGCGTCCGGCGGCTTGCCGAACTCGACGTGCCGCGCGACGAGCCGCTCGACGCGCTCGTGGTCGTCGGGCTCCAGGAACCACACCTCGTCGAGCAGCCCGGAGACGGGCTCGAAGCCGTCGGAGTCCAGCAACAGGTAGTTGCCCTCCACGACGACGAGGCCGATCTCGGGCGGGATCGCGATCGCCCCCGCGACCCCGTGCCGCAGGTCACGGCGGTACTCGGGCGCGTAGACGGTCTCGGTGACGGGCTGGCGCGGCAAACCGCGCACGCGGCGCAGCAGCGACACGAACCCGGCAGCGTCGAACGTGTCGGGCGCGCCCTTGCGCCCGGCGCGGCCCAGCCGCTCCAGCTCCTCCTGCGCCAGATGGAAGCCGTCCATGGGGAGCACCGCGAGGCGCGCGGGGAACGCGTGCGCGAGCTGCGCGGACAGCGTCGACTTGCCCGAGCCGGGCGCGCCGACCAGCCCCAGGA
>JAEWOA010000260.1 GCA_023461115.1 Actinomycetes bacterium | reverse complement strand
GCCCAGGGCCGATGCTGCCGCTCGACGCCGCGACCAGCACCCCGGTGACGACACCCGCGCCGAGCCCGGCGACGATCGCGGCGACGATCGGGTCCCATGCGCGACGCACCGGCGCCCCCCGCCAGGTGCGGGCGAGCCCGCGGCGCACATGCCACCCGGCGACGAGCCCCGCGGCGACGACGAGCAGGGGCGCCAGCCGGAACGGCCCGCCGGACAGCGCCGCGTCGGGCAGCGACCCGAGCAGCGGGATCGCGGGCATCGGGGCGCCGAGCACCTCGTCGGGCGAGAAGTGCGAGCCCGCGCCCACCGCGAATCCAGGCCCGGCGAGCCACGCGAGCGCCCAGACCACCAGGTTCGGCACGAAGGCGAGCTCGCCGAACGCCAGCACCGCGCCGCCGACGACGTCGAGCCCGAGGCTGTCCGCGATGGCGCTGACGGTCGTGCGCCCGTGCAGCACCCAGGCCATGACGACCAGCGCCGCGCACATCAGGGCCGCCGCGACTCCCACGAGCGATCCCCACAGCCCGGCGCGCGCCCCGCGCGGGAGCCTCGTCGTGAAGCGTGCCCCCAACGAGCGCCACGGCGGCGCCTCGTCACGCCGCGCCAGGCCGAGGCCCAGGCCGATCGCGCCGACGACGGCCCCGCCCACGACGGCACGCGCGATCCCGCCGACGCCGACGCCGACCAGCCCCGCCACCAGCCCGGCGGACCCCGCGTACACCGCGACGGCGGACCAGAAGCCCGCGCGCGTGGCCGACCCGGACCGCCAGGCCGAGACGAAGCAGCAGAACACCGCGAGCGCGGTCACTCCGAGGGGCACGGCCGTGATCGACGAGCCGCCGACCGCGAGCGGCACGCCATGTCCCATGAGCCAGAGCGAGCCGCCCACGACGACCGCGCGGAACCACTCGACGCCCTCGTTGGCCGGGTCGACGGACGTGGTGACGTATGCGGCGACCGCCGGGACGACCAGCACCAGCAGCGACAGCACCGCGGCCTGCACGGCCGCGAGCACCCCTGGCACCCAGCGCGCGGAGCCCGGGCGACGGTCCCGCGCCGGGCCAGACGACGACCGCCGCGCACCCTTGCGGGCGCGCGGCGGTTCGGTCTGGACGCTCATCGGCCCATCGTCACCGGCGGCGGGCCGGACGCGGCGCAGGTCGCGCGGCGCGTCGGGCGTGTCGTCGGACTCAGGGCGTGCGCGTCAGGCGCTCAGGATCTCCCGGGCGAGCGCGGCGGTCTCGGACGGCGTCTTGCCGACCTTCACGCCGGCGGCCTCGAGGGCCTCCTTCTTGGCCTGAGCGGTGCCCGACGAGCCGGACACGATGGCGCCGGCGTGGCCCATCGTCTTGCCCTCGGGCGCCGTGAAGCCCGCGACGTAGCCGACGACCGGCTTGGTCACGTGCTCGGAGATGAAGGCCGCCGCGCGCTCCTCGGCGTCGCCGCCGATCTCGCCGATCATGACGATCAGGTCGGTCTCGGGGTCCGCCTCGAACGCCGCGAGCGCGTCGATGTGCGTGGTGCCGATGATCGGGTCGCCGCCGATGCCGACGGCCGACGAGAACCCGAAGTCCCGCAGCTCGTACATCATCTGGTAGGTCAGCGTGCCGGACTTCGAGACGAGGCCGACGCGGCCCGGGCCCGTGATGTCCGCCGGGATGATGCCGACGTTCGACTTCCCGGGGCTGATCAGGCCGGGGCAGTTGGGGCCGATCAGGCGCACGCCCTTGTCCTGCGCGTACGCGAAGAACTCGGCGGTGTCCGCGACCGGGACGCCCTCGGTGATGATGACGACGAGCGGGATGCCCGCGTCGATGGCCTCGACGACCGCGGCCTTGGTGTGGGCCGGCGGGACGAAGATGACCGAGACGTCGGCGCCGGTCTTCTCGATGGCCTCGGCCACGGAGCCGAAGACGGGGATGTCAGCCTCGCCGAACGCCTGGGTGGTGCCGGCCTTGCGCGGGTTCACGCCGCCGACGATGTTGGTGCCCGACGCGAGCATGCGCGTCGTGTGCTTGGTGCCCTCGGAGCCGGTCATGCCCTGGACGATGACCTTGGAGTCCGCGGTCAGGAAGATCGCCATGTCAGTTCTGCTTCTCTCTGCTTCGCGGGTCTCAGGCGGCGGCGTGCGCGAGGCGCGCGGCCTCGTCGGCGCCGCCGTCCATCGTGTCGGCCAGGGTGACGAGCGGGTGGCCGGCGTCCGCGAGGATGCGGCGGCCCTCCAGGACGTTGTTGCCGTCGAGGCGCACCACGAGCGGCTTGGACGCCTCGTCGCCGAGGATCTCGAGCGCCGCGACGATGCCGTTGGCCACCGCGTCGCACGCGGTGATGCCGCCGAAGACGTTGACGAACACCGACTTGACCTGCGGGTCCGTGAGGATGATGTCCAGGCCCGCGGCCATGACCTCGGCGGACGCGCCGCCGCCGATGTCGAGGAAGTTGGCGGGCTTGACGCCGCCGTGCGCCTCGCCGGCGTAGGCGACGACGTCGAGCGTGCTCATGACGAGGCCCGCGCCGTTGCCGATGATGCCGACCTCGCCGTCGAGCTTGACGTAGTTGAGGTCCTTCTCCTTGGCGCGCGCCTCGAGCGGGTCGGCTGCGGCCTTGTCCTCGAGCGCCTCGTGGTCCGCGTGGCGGAAGTCGGCGTTGGCGTCGAGCGTGACCTTGCCGTCGAGCGCGACGACCGAGCCGTCCTCCGTGAGGACCAGCGGGTTGACCTCGACGAGCGTCGCGTCCTCGTCGCGGTAGACGAGCCACAGCTTCTGCAGCACGTCCGCGACCTTCGCGGCGATCTCGGGCGTGGTCTTCGTCGGGAAGCCGGCGGCCTCGACGATCTCCGCGGCCTTGGTGGCGTCGATGCCGGTGCGCGGGTCGACCGCGACCCGGGCGAGGGCCTCGGGACGCTCGACCGCGAGCTCCTCGATCTCCATGCCGCCCTCGACCGAGCACATGGCCAGGTACTTGCGCTCGGCGCGGTCCAGCAGCACCGAGAAGTAGAACTCCTGCGCGATCTTGGCGCCCTCGGCGATCATCACGCGGTGGACCGTGTGGCCCTTGATGTCCATCCCGAGGATGTCGGCGGCCTTCTCGGCCGCCTCGTCGGCGGACTTGGCGATCTTGACGCCGCCCGCCTTGCCGCGGCCACCCGTCTTGACCTGCGCCTTCACGACGACGACGCCCGGCTCGCCGCCGAGCAGCGTGTCCGCGGCGGCGCGCGCCTCGTCAGGAGTCGTGGCGACGATGCCGCCCAGCACGGGAACGCCGTGCTTCTCGAAGATGTCCCGTGCCTGGTACTCGAACAGGTCCACTGTGGTCCCGGTTCCTCTCGTCGACCGCGCTGCGCCGGCCTCCGTCGCCGGGCACGCCGGGTCCGATGCTAACCGCCGAGCGGAGATATCTTCACATCGAGAGATGTGGCGTAGGCGACGCCTGGGCCCGCGCGTCCGGCGCGACGTACGCCCATCCTCGTCCGAATCCTTCCGGGCTGCCCCCAATGCCGGCACCGCGGGGTAACGCCCTGCCTCGCGCTTCGACGACGAAGGGACATCGATGCCCCACCTCCCCAGCGGCCCGGCCGGGACCACCGCCACCCGATTGCCCGACGGGAGCCTGCCGCGCCGACTCCCCCGGCCTGGCACCGCGGCCTGGGACGCGCTGCGGGTGGTGACGGTGGCCGCCACGCCGCGTGTCAACTTCTGTTGACATGCGATGAGGTGTCAACCTACATTGACAGCTATGTCCGATCAGCTCATGGCCACCGCGGCCAGCGCCGAGCCAGCGGACGGCCTGCGCGCCGTCCGATCGCTGCGCGCGCTCGCCGACCGCCTCGAGGAACTCCACGTCGAGCGCGCCCGGCGCCAGGGCTGGTCCTGGCAGCAGGTCGCCGACTGCCTGGGCGTCACGCGCCAGGCCGTCCACAAGAAGTACGGGAAGAGGTTCAGCTGATGTTCGAGCGCTTCACCAAGGACGCCCGCGCGGCCGTCGAGCAGGCCGGGCACGAGGCCGGCGCTCTCGGCGCCGACCGCATCGAGTCCGTGCACGTCCTGCTGGGCACGATCGCCGAGCCCAGCACAGTCGCGGCACGCGCCCTGGCGTCGCTGGGCGCCACGCCCGATCGAGTCCGCGCCGCGGCCCGCGGCTCCGCGCTCGACGCCGACGCCCTCGCGGCCATCGGCATCTCGCTCGACTCCGTGCGCGAGCAGGTCGAGGCCTCCTTCGGGGCCGGGGCGCTCGACAGCCCCCGCCCGGCGACCAACCCGCGCCAGTTCTCGCCCGACGCCAAGAAGCTCCTTGAACTCTCGCTGCGCGAGGCGATCCGGCTCAAGAACCGCCACATCGACACCGGCCACCTCCTGCTCGGCGCGGTGCGCGACTCGGACTCGTCCGCATCCCGAGCCCTGTCCTCGCTCGGCCTGGACGCCGACACGGTCCGCCAGTCCGTGATCACCGCCTGGGCCAACGCCCCCGCGGCCTGACCCCGTCTGGGGCACCCGGACGCCGCAGCTCGAGCTCAGCCGGCGGGCAGGTCCGCGAGCGCGGCGCGCAGCACGTCGGCGTAGGCGCGCGCGCCCTTCATGTTCGGGTGGGTGCGGTCGGCGTGGAGCAGGCCGGGGTGGGCCGCGGTGTAGGCGTTCCAGTCGACCAGGTGCACGTTCGGGCGCGCGGCGGCGATCTCAGCGAGCTTCTTGTTCGCGTCGGGGACCCAGTAGCTGACGCCGACGATCGTCGGGATGAGCACCTGGCGGTCGGGGCCGAGGTCGTCGAGCACCGTGTTCAGCGCCGCCTCCGAGCCCTTGAACTGGAACCCGCCGTTGGTGCCGAAGCTCAGCAGCACGACCGGCCGCAGGGTGCCCGCGGCGGACGACGCCTCCACGAGCGCGGGCGCGTCGAGCCACTTGCGGATCGGCTTGGCGTCGATCGCGATCGCGGGGAACTCCGTGTACAGGGTCGTCGCCACGGCGGAGAGCACAGAGTCGCCGAATCCGCTCACCTGGGCGCCGGTCTCGGCCGATGGCGCGGCTGGTGCCGCGCTCGGCACAGCGCTCGGCGCCGTGCCCGCCGGCGCGGATCCCGTCGGGGCGGGGA
>JAEWOA010000259.1 GCA_023461115.1 Actinomycetes bacterium | reverse complement strand
GCTCGACCCCGGGCCGGCCGTGCGTTGGGGCCTGCCCGTCGTCTCGACCCTCACCGAGCTCGCCGGGTCGCTGACCGTCGGCGCTCTCGCGCTCGCCGTGGGGGTGCTGCCACGCCGCGCCGCGCCCGACGACAAGCGCCGACGCCGCGTGTCGGTCGTCGACGGCCGCGCCTACCCCCGCTCGCTCGGCGTGGCCGGCGCCGCGGGCATCGCGTGGACCCTGCTCTCGGTGCTGCATGTGGTCCTGATGTACGCGAACGTCGCGGGCGAGCGGCCCGGCTCGGCCGGGTTCGGGGACCAGGTGTGGCTGTTCGTCACGCAGCTCACGGTGGGCCGCGCGGTCGCGTCCGCGGCCGTGGTCAGCGGGGTGGTCGCGGCGCTCGCGCTCGTCGTCCGCACACCCACGGGCGCGGCCTGGACGCTCGCGCTCGCGCTCGTCGCGCTGTGGCAGCAAGCGCAGCTGGGGCACGCCGCGGGGGCGTCGGGGCACTCGCTCGCGGTGTCGTCGATGGTCGTGCACCTGGTCGGGGCCGCGCTGTGGATCGGCGCGCTCGCGGCCCTCGTCGTCGTCGCCACGCGGCTCGGCCCGGACGTGGCGCCCGCGGTCGGGCGGTACTCGGTGATCGCGGGCTGGTGCCTGGCCGCGGTCGCCGTGTCGGGGCTGGTGAACTCGTGGCTGCGGCTCGGCTCGTGGTCCGGGCTCACGACGAAGTACGGGGTGCTCGTCGTCGCGAAGGTCGTGCTGCTCGTGGCGCTCGCGGGCCTGGGCCTCCTGCACCGCCGCCGCACGATGCCGGCGCTCGCGGAGCGATCGGCCGGCGGCGCGTCCGCGGCGCGCGTGTGGCCGTTCTGGCGGCTCGTCCTGGTGGAACTCGTCGTGATGGGCGCCGTGTCCGGCGTCGCGGTGGCGCTGGGCTCGTCCGCGCCGCCCGTCCCCGAGGAGCCGCCCGCCGAGCCGACCCCCGCCTACCTGCTCACCGGCCACGCGCTGCCCCCCGAGCCGACCATGCTGCGCTGGTTCACGCTCTGGCAGTGGGACCTGCTGTTCGCGCTCGCGGCCGCCGCGGGGCTCGTCGTGTACTGGCGCTGGGTGCTGCGGCTGCGCCGGCGCGGCGACTCCTGGCCATGGGCGCGCACCGCGTCGTGGACGTTCGGGATGCTGCTGTTCTGGTGGACGACGAGCGGCGGGCCCGCGCTGTACGGGCATGTGCTGTTCAGCGCGCACATGGTGCAGCACATGGTGCTGGCGATGGTCGTGCCGATCTTCGTCGCGCTGTCGGCGCCCGTGACCCTCGCGCTCCGGGCGCTGCCGGTGCGGTCGGCCGTGGTGCCAGGGGATGCGTCGCGCGGGCCGCGCGAATGGATCCTGGTGCTGGTGCACAGCCGGCTCGGGCAGTTCCTGGCCCACCCGGTCGTGGCCGCCGTGAACTTCGTCGGGTCGATGCTGGTCTTCTACTACACCGGCATCTTCGAGTGGTCCTTGCGCACCGGCGTGGGGCACCTGTTCATGGTCGTGCACTTCACGCTCGCCGGGTACCTGTTCGTGAACTCGCTGGTGGGGATCGACCCCGGGCCTCGGCGGCTGGGCTACCCGCAGCGGCTCCTGCTGCTGTTCGCGACCATGGCGTTCCACGCGTTCTTCGGGGTGTCCCTGGTGACGGGGGAGACGCTGCTGGTGGCGGATTGGTTCGGGCTCATGGGCCGGCCGTGGGGCGCCTCGGCGTTGGTCGACCAGCAGGTCGGTGGCGGGGTGACGTGGGGCATCGGCGAGTTGCCGACCCTGGCCCTCGCGATCGGCGTGGTGGTGGCGTGGACTCGCGACGACGAGCGCAGGGCCCGCCAACGTGACCGCCGCACAGCAACAGAAGACGAGGAACTCGACGCCTACAACCAGATGCTCGCCAACCTCCCCCGCACGGACTAGCTCTCCCCACCCACCCCACCCCCACCCCACCCCTCATCGCCGAGTTCGTCGGAGAACGCCGAGTTCGTCGGAGATCTCCAACGAACTCGCCGTTCTCCGACGAACTCGCGGGGGTGGTGGGTGGTTGCCCGGGCGGGGATCAGCGCGTCCTTGGGGGACGGAGGTGGTAGGTATGCGGGATGCGGATCGGGGATCTCGAGGAGTACGTCGGGCTCGCGCGGGTGTCGGGGCTGAAGCTGTCGCCCGACGGGACCCGGCTGGTCACAGCCGTGAGCACGCTCAACCACAAGAAGACCAAGTACGTCACCGCGCTCTGGGAGCTCGACCCCGCGGGTGAGCGTGCGCCACGTCGTCTGACCAGGTCGACGAAGGGCGAGTCGGGCGCCGCGTTCACCCGGGGCGGCGACCTGCTGTTCACCAGCGCGCGCCCGGACCCGGACGCCAAGGACGCCGACGACGACGCGCCCGCGGCGCTCTGGCTGCTGCCGCGCGACGGCGGCGAGGCCCGCGTGATCGCCACGCGCGCGGGCGGGCTCGGCGGGATCAAGCCGGCGACGAGCGCGGACACAGTCCTGCTCGCCGGCGACGTCCTGCGCAACGCCAAGGACGCCGCCGACGACGAGCAGCGCCGCAAGGACCGCAAGGACAAGAAGGTCGCGGCGATCCTCCACGACTCCTATCCGGTCCGCTACTGGGACCACGACCTCGGCCCCGACGCGCCGCACCTGTTCACGGCCGACCTCGCCGCGCTCACCGCCGCCGACGGGACGCGGCTGGCCCTCGAGGACCTGACGCCCGACGCGCGGCTCGCGCTCGTCGAGCAGGGCGCCGCGATCAGCCCGGACGGGGGGACGGTGGTGTCCGGCTGGGCCGTCGCGCACGCGGGCGGGGACCTGCGGACGCAGCTCGTCGCGATCGACGTCGCGTCCGGCGAGCGGCGCGTGCTCGTCGTCGCCGCCGACGCCGACTTCGGCGCCCCCACGGTGTCCCCCGACGGGCAGTGGGTGGTGTTCGGCTACGAGACGATCGGCTCGCCGTTCGAGTCGCCGCGGGTGGGGCTCGGGCTCGTGCCGCTCGCGGGCGGCGCGTGGCGCACGATCGCCGACGACTGGGACCGTTGGCCGTATGCGCCGGTGTGGCTGCCAGACTCGAGCGGTCTGGTCGTCGTGGCCGACGACGAGGGCCGCGCGCCGGTGTTCAGGATCGACCTGTCCGCCGACGGGCAGGACAAGGTCACTCGGCTGACCAGCGACGACGCCGCGTTCAGCGACGTCCAGATCGCCCCCGACGGCCGGCGGGCGTACGCGCTGCGCTCGTCGTACACCGCGCCCGCGCACCCGGTGAGCCTGGACCCGGCGGCCGGAGCGCCCGTGCCGGCGACGCCGCTCGCGTCGCCCGCCCCGACGCCCGAGGTCCCGGGGCGGCTGGAGGAGGTCGAGGCCACGGCCTCGGACGGGCGGCGTATCCGGGCGTGGCTCGCGCTCCCGGACACCGCGGGCCCGGACGAGCCGGCCCCACTGCTGCTGTGGATCCACGGCGGGCCGCTGGGCTCGTGGAACGCGTGGTCGTGGCGGTGGAACCCGTGGCTGCTGGTCGCGCGCGGGTATGCGGTGCTGCTCCCGGACCCGGCGTTGTCCACGGGCTACGGCCAGGACTTCATCCAGGCGGGCTGGGGCGCGTGGGGCGCCGCGCCGTACACGGACCTGCTGGCGATCACCGATGCCGCGGAGCAGCGGGTGGACATCGACGAGACGCGGACGGGGGCGATGGGCGGGAGCTTCGGCGGCTATATGGCCAACTGGGTGGCGGGCCACACGGACCGGTTCCGGGGGATCGTGACGCACGCGAGCCTGTGGGCGTTGGACCAGTTCGGCCCCACCACCGATGGCGCGTACTACTGGCAGCGTGAGATGACGGCCGAGATGGCGCGGGACAACTCGCCGCACCTGCACGTCGAGCAGATCACCACGCCCATGCTGGTGATCCACGGGGACCGCGACTACCGCGTGCCGGTGGGCGAGGGCCTGCGGCTCTGGTACGAGCTGTTGTCGAGGTCCGGGCTGCCCGCCGACGACGAGGGCCGCTCGCCGCACCGGTTCCTGTACTTCCCCGACGAGAACCACTGGGTGCTGCAGCCGCAGCACGCGATGGTCTGGTATCAGACGGTGGAGGCGTTCCTGGCCGAGCACGTGCTGGGCCGGTCCGGCGCGGACGCCCCCGGCTACCCGTCGATCCTGGGGTGACGCGCGCGCTCGGCGCGGGGTGTGCCCCTCCCGGGTGACGCCAGATCACGATTCGGCGCCCGATCCGCGGAACAGGCCCCCCGCGCGGCGGCGCATCCCCTACCGTGAGAGCGCTTCCGCCAGGCCGAAGGAGTCCTTGTGCTGCTGCCCTCGTCGTCGTCGCGCCGCCCCGCCCTGCGTGCCACGCTCGCGCGTGCGGGTGTGGTCGCCGCCCTCGTCGTGCCGCTCGCCGCCGTGCCCGCGCTCGTCGCGAGCGCCGCCGACGGCCCCGAGCTGATCCCGAACGGCACGTTCGACGACGGCGCCACCGCGCCGTGGTGGACCACGCCGGACCTGACGGCGGACGGCTCGACGGGCGCGCTGTGCGTCGACGTGCCGGGCGGCACACCGTCCGCGTGGTCGTCGATCGTCGGGATCGACGACGTGCCGCTGGTGCAGGGCGAGAGCTACCGGTTCACGTTCAAGGCGAGCGGCACCGCGCCGGCCCCGATCCGCGCGCTCGTGCAGATGAACCAGGCGCCGTGGGACGCGACGAGCGAGATCAACCCGGTGATGAACCCGGAGCTCACGCCGTACGACGTGGGCTTCACCTCCACGATGGATTGGCCCAAGGGCCAGGTGGTGTTCCAGGTGGGCGGCGCCGACGAGGCGTGGACGTTCTGCCTCGACGACGTGAGCCTGCACACCGGCGCGCCGCCGGCGCCGTACGAGGCGGAGACGGGCCCGACGGTCCGCGTGAACCAGTACGGGTACACGACGCGCGGACCCAAGAACGCGACCGTCGTCACCGACGCCGCGCAGCCGCTGGACTGGACGTTGCGCGACGCGCAGGGCGCCGAGGTGGCCACGGGCGTGACCGTGCCGCGGGGGGTCGACGACACCGCGGGCGCCGCCGTCCACACGGTGTCGTTCACGGACGTCGAGCAGCCCGGCGAGGGGTACACGCTCGTCGTCGACGGCGCCGAGAGCTACCCGTTCGCGATAGGCGGGGACTTGTACGGGCCGCTCACGCAGGACGCGCTGCACTACTTCTACCTGGCCCGCAGCGGCATCGAGATCGACGCGGCCCACGCCGGCCTGCAGTACGCGCGTGCCGCTGGACACCTTCAGGTGGCCCCGAACCAGGGCGACCTGCAGGTCGGCTGCCAGG
This sequence comes from Actinomycetes bacterium, assembly GCA_023461115.1. Lineage (GTDB taxonomy): Bacteria > Actinomycetota > Actinomycetes > Actinomycetales > Cellulomonadaceae > Cellulomonas. The sequence goes on along the minus strand of JAEWOA010000259.1, from coordinate 67,631 downwards.
CGCCGCAGCTGTACTACCAGGGGTGGACGTGCGACGCGACGTTCGACGTGCACGGCGGTTGGTACGACGCGGGCGACCACGGCAAGTACGTGGTGAACGGCGGGATCGCGGTGCACCAGCTGCTGGATGTGTGGGAGCGGGCGTCGGCGCGGGGCGGCGCAGACGACGACGCGCGCGCCGCGGCGGAGGCCGGCGCGCTCAAGGACGGCTCGGCGCAGATCCCCGAGGCCGGCAATGGCGTGCCTGACGTGCTCGACGAGGCCCGTTGGGAGCTGGAGTGGATGGCCCGCATGCAGGTGCCCGCGGGCCAGCAGTACGCGGGCATGGTGTTCCACAAGCTCCACGACGACGAGTGGACCGGCCTGCCGCTGCTGCCCGCCGACGACGCGAAGAAGCGCGAGGTCCACCGCCCGTCGACCGCCGCGACCTACAACTTCGCCGCGGTGGCCGCCAAGGGGGCGCGGCTGTGGGAGCCGTACGACGCGGGCTTCGCCGCGAGCCTGCTGGACGCCGCGCGCACCGCCTGGGACGCCGCGCACGCCAACCCGGTGCTGCTCGCGCTGCCGCAGGACGGGGTGGACGGCGGCGGCCCGTACGACGACAAGGACGTCACCGACGAGGAGTACTGGGCGGCGGCCGAGCTGTACCTGACGACGAAGGAGGCGCCGTTCGCGGCGGCCGTGCAAGCCAGCCCGTGGAACGGCGAGTCGCTCCTCAACCGGGTGTCGTTCGACTGGCAGCGCACCGCCGCGCTCGGCGCGATCGACCTGGCGCGGGTGGACAACGAGTTCACGACCGCGGCCGCGGCGGCGGTCGAGGAGCTCGCGGACTTCCAGGTGGACCGGCAGCGGCAGGCGTTCTTCGGCCAGGTGTACCAGCCGTCCGACGCGCTGTACGAGTGGGGCTCCAACGGGATCATCCTGAACAACGTCGCGGTCGTCGCCACCGCGTACGACCTCACGGGCGACGAGGCGTACCGCTCGAGCGCGCTCGAGAGCCTGGACTACCTGTTGGGCCGCAACGCGCTCAACAACTCCTACGTCACGGGCTACGGCACGCAGTTCTCGCAGAACCAGCACCACCGGTGGATGGCCGCCGAGCTGGACCCGGACCTGCCGCACCCGTCGAAGGGGACGGTCGCGGGTGGGCCCAACAGCGACATCCAGGACCCGGTGGCCAAGGCGACGTGGCCGCAGGGCTGCGTCGCCCAGCTCTGCTACCTGGACCGCATCCAGTCCTGGTCCACCAACGAGATGACGGTGAACTGGAACTCGGCGTTGACGTGGGTGGCGGCGTGGGCGGACGACGCCGCGGGCGCTCCGCTCGCGACGACTGACGAGTCCGGCTCGGCGGCGTCGTCGACGAGTGTGTGGCTGGGCGTGGGGGCGCTCGTCGTGGTGCTCGTCGGTGGCGTGGTGGCCGCGGTGGTGGTCTCGCGGCGCCGAGCGCGGCGACGCCCGGCCGAGTGATGATGTAGGCAAGGCTTACCTACATGCCGTAGGGTGCTGACATCTCGTCACCAAAGACGAGGCGCCAGCGACTCTAGGAGCACCGTGACCGCGACGTCCACCCCCACCACCGAGCCCGTGCAGGACGGGCCCGTGGACCAGCCGCTGTCGCTCGCGCTGCGCGAGGGCACCCGCGCCGAGCACGAGCGCGCCGAGCGCACCGGCTTCATCGAGCAGCTCCTCGACGGCCGCCTCGGCCGCGACGCGTACACCGACCTCGCGGTGCAGCAGCTCGCGATCTACACCGCGCTCGAGGAGGCCGGCGCCCGCCTGCGCGAGTCCGGCGCCGACTGCGGCCTCGTCTACGACGAGCTGACCCGCGTCCCCGCGATCGAGCGCGACCTCGCCTACCTCGTCGGCGACGACTGGCGCGACCGCGTCCGTTTCCTGCCCGCGACCCGCGAGTACAGCGCGCGCCTCGTCGAGTGCGGCGACGACCTCGGCCGGTACGCCGCGCACGCCTACACCCGGTACCTCGGGGACCTCTCGGGCGGCCAGGTCGTCAAGCGCATGGTCCAGCGGCACTACGGGCTCGCGGACGCGGGCGTCGCCTTCTACGACTTCCCCGAGATCCACAAGCTCAAGCCGTTCAAGGACGTGTACCGCGAGCGGCTCGACTCGCTGCCGCTGACCGCGGAACAGCGCGCCGAGACCGTCGCCGAGGCGCAGGTCGCCTTCCGGCTGAACCAGCGGCTGTTCGCCGAGCTGGGCGCCGAGCACCTGCGCGGGTGACGCCGTGCGCCGCACGCGCCTGACGCCCTGAGCAGCGGACTTGGCCCCACCGGCCGCCCGCCTGCCGCCGGACTAGGCGCAGGTGGGTGATTCGCCGGTTCTGACGGGCCGAGTCGTACCCGTGGCGGGCGAGAAGAGGCGATGATGGGCGCGTGACGCGACGCACGACGGCTGGAGCGCGCGCGGGGCGTCGGGCCGCCGCCGCTCTCGTCGGCGTACGCGGCTTCGCGGTGGCCGCCCACCGGCTCGAGCGGTGCAGCACTGTCGACGAAGTCGGCGAAACCGTCTCGCTCATGGCTGTCGAGCTGCTGGAGGCCACCCGCGTCGCGTTCTGCCGCATCGAGCAGGACACGTGCCGGATCGTCGTCATCGAGCCGCCGCTGCCCGAGGCCGAGCAGATCGAGCGGCTGCAGCGGTCCTACCGGGCCGACGAACGGCCCGGGCTGCGCGCCCTGATCCGCGACCGCGAGAGCTGGGTGGCCCACGCGTTCGACGTCGAGGGCAACCCGACCGTGCCCGGTGACCCGGACGCGGGCGACGCGGTCGAGATCGGCAGCATCCGCCGCGCGGGCTACGGCACCGGGTTGGCCTCGCCGATCGTCGTGAACGGCGCCGTGTGGGGGCAGGTGTTCGCGGTGCGCGCGCCTGGCGCAGGACTCTTCGGCGTCGACGACGTCGCGGCCGCGGAGGTGCTCGCCGCGCTCGCCGCCAGCGCGATCGCGCGCGTCGACCTCGACGCGCAGGTCCGGCACCTCGTCGCCGACGACCCGCTCACCGGCCTGGCGAACCGCCGCGCGGTCGACACCGCCGCCGAGTCCGCGCTCGAGTCCGGGTCCGAGGTCTGCATCGTGATGTGCGACGTCGACGGCCTCAAGCGCGTCAACGACCACCTGGGCCACGAGGCCGGCGACGACCTGCTCCGCACCGTCGCCGACGTGCTGCGACGAGTCTCCGACCGGCTCCCCGGCTCGACCGCGGCCCGCATCGGCGGCGACGAGTTCTGCCTCGTCACGGTGGGCCACCGTCGCGCGGCCGTCGCCGAGGTGCTGACGACGACGATCGCCGACTACCCGCTCCCACACGGCGCCGCGATCTCCTGGGGCGTGGCCACCACCGCCCTGTCCGGCGCGACCTCCGCGCGCAACCTCTTCCGGTACGCCGACGTCGCGCAGTACAAGGCCAAGCGAGCCCGCGCGCGCGCCCGCAAGGCCACCGTCCCGGTCCTCGCGGACCCCGCCGTGACCGCCGAACGCGTGGTGGTGTCCGCGAGCGCCGCGATCGCGCAGGCCAAGCCCGGTGTCCTCCCGCGCCTGACGGCGCTCGCGGCGGCCAGCACCGAGACCTTGGGCGGCGCCAACTGGGCGGTCTACATGCAGCGCGACGGCGACGACGCCGCGGTGTCCCGGGGAGGCGCGCCCGGGGACATCGAGCGCGAGCAGATCACACTCCGCGTCGCGTACGGCACGTGGGCGGTGGAGATCGGCGCCTCGACGACGGCGGCCACCGACGCGCCGGTGACCACGGCCCTGCACGCGCTGCTGGCGATCGCGATCGACGGCGCGAGCTGACCCCGGCCAGGGGCCGCTGTCAGCCGTGGAGCGGGAGCGTGAGTGTGGCCGCGCCCGCCGGGGTCACCGTCACCGGGATGCCCCAGTCCTGCGCGTTCAGGTGGCACGCCGGGTACTCGATGGCCGGGTCGTCGTCGCAGCTGGCCGCGTGCGCGGTGACGTGGAGGACGCCGCCGCCCACCTCGGGGTCCAGGCGAAGCGCGCGCGTGAGCGGCACCGACTCCCCGGCGCCTGCCAACAGGAGGGCAGGCGGTGTCGACGAGACCTGCAGCCGCGTGGACGGGCCGTACCGGTCGTCGTACTTCTGGCCCGCGGCCGGGGTGAACACGACGTCCAGCGCGACCTCGACGCCGACGTCGGTGACGGGCCGGGCGGTCCGGTGGGCGCCGCCGTCCACCGACGCGGCCGCCGCGAGATCCACCGGGAGCCGCGTGATCCGGTGCGCGGCGGACTCGACGACGACCAGGCTCGCACCGCCGCGCGCCGACTCGCCCGCCTCCGGACCGGCGTCCGCACCGGCCGAGGCGGGGACGACGATCAGCCCGCTCGGCTCCGCCAGGCCGCTGGCCAGCGTCGAGACCGTCCGGGCGAGGGGGTCGTAGCGGCGGACGGCGCCGTTGTAGGTGTCCGCGATCGCCACCGAGCTGTCGGGTAGGACGGCGACGCCCAGGGGGTGCTGCAGACGGGCCTCGGCCGCGGCGCCGTCGCGGTGCCCGAACTCGAACAGCCCCGCGCCGACTGCGGTGTGGACAGTGCCGGTCGTCGGATCCACCCAGCGCAGCGCGGAGGTCTCGGAGTCCGCGATCCAGAGGCGGCCGTCGTCGTCGCGCGCGAGCCCGGACGGCTGCGCGAACCATGCGTCGGCGAGCGGGCCGTCGCGCAAGCCCTCGTTGAAGGTCCCGCCGAGGTGCCGCAGTGTCTCGGCCGTCGGGTCGAACGCCCACAGCGTGTGGTGCCCGGCCATCGCGACGACGAACGCCCCCAGCTCCGCCGACCAGACCACATCCCACGGCGACGACAGGTGCACTCCGGTGGGCGCCCCCAGGTAGGGGACCTGAGCGGCGCCGGCCGACGGCCCGTTGGCCGGGGCCCCGACCATGTACTGCGAGCCCGTCCCGGCGATCGTGCGCACCTGGCCGTCGGACAGCCGCACCCCGCGCAGCGCGTGGTTCACGGTGTCGGCGACCACCACGTCGTAGCCGAGCGCGGCGCGCACGTCGTCGGGCGCCAGGCACAGGCCGTTGGGCTCACTGAAGCGCGCGTCGTCGGGGCCGCCGTCCACGAGACCGCGGGCGCCGGAGCCGATGCGCCGCACGAGCGTCTCGCCGTCGGGCGCCAACTCCGCCAGGCTGTGGTGCCCCGCGTCCGCGACCAGCAGGTTCCCGCCGGGCAGCACCACGGCCTTCGCGGGGAACCGCAGGGTCCCCTCGGCGGGGGCCGGCGGCACGTAGGGGCCGTCGCCACGGTGCAGCGTGCCCTTGGCCTCGTGCTCCGCGACGAGCCGCCGCACCAGCACCTCGACGTTGTGCCGGTGGCCCTCGCCGGCCATCTGCGCCACGACGTACCCCTCGGGGTCGATCACCACGAGCGTCGGCCAGGCGCGCGCGGTGTACGCCTGCCACGTGACGAGCTCAGGGTCGTCGAGCACGGGGTGGTGCACCTCGTACCGCTCGACGGCGGCCGCGAGCGCGTCGGCGTCGGCCTCGTGCGCGAACTTGGGGGAGTGCACGCCGACGACGACGAGGACGTCGCTGAACTCCTCCTCGACGGCGCGGAGCTCGTCGAGCACGTGCAGGCAGTTCACGCAGCAGAACGTCCAGAAGTCCAGGACGACGACCTTGCCGCGCAGGTCCGCGAGGGTCACCGCCCGCCCGCCGGTGTTCAGCCACCCCCGGCCCACCAGCTCGGACGCACGAACACGAGGCAGCTCCCGGGATTCCACGCGCCCATTCTCCCCGACGCCCCCCGGCCGGGCTCCCCGCCCGCCCCCGGTTCCGCGCCGCCGGACCGGTTCCCCGCCGCCGGACCGGTTCCGTAGCGCCGGACCGTGGCATGCACTGGTCCGGGGCCACCAATTCGGTCCGGGGCCGGCGATCCGGTCCGAACGCGACGGCGCGGGGCCGCGTGGGACCGTGCGGGACGGCGCGGGCGGGGGCGGTGTGCCACGATCGGGCCGTGACTGTCGGATTCGTCCTCGGTGGCGGCGGGGTGCGTGGCGCCGTGCAGGTCGGCATGATCCAGGCGCTGTTCGAGGCCGGCGTGCGCCCGGACACCATCGTCGGGACGTCGATCGGGGCCATCAACGGCGCCGCGCTGGCCGCGGACCCGACACCCGGGGTCGTCGACAAGCTCGTCGAGGCGTGGGCCTCCCCGGCGGCCGCCGCGGTGTACGGGGACTCGTGGCCCAAGCAGCTCGCGCGCCTGGCCAAGTCCCGGACACACCTCAACGACCCCGCGCCGTTGCGCGAGCTGATCGCCGGCATGATCGGCGCGGACACCGAGTTCAAGGAGCTCCAGGTGCCGCTCGCGGTGGCGGCCGCGTGCATCGAGCGGGCCGCGGAGCGCTGGTTCGACGAGGGCCTGGTCATCCCGGCGGTGCTGGCCTCGTCGTCGGTGCCCGGCGTGCTGCCGCCCACCGAGATCAACGGCGAGCACTTCGTCGACGGCGGGATCGTCAACTCCATCCCGCTGGGCGAGGCGGTCAGACGCGGCGCCACCAGGATCTACGTGCTGCAGGTCGGCAGGGTCGAGGAGCAGCTGGTCGCGCCGGACAAGCCCAGCCAGGTCGCGCGCGTGAGCTTCGAGATCGCGCGCCGCCACAGGTTCTCGCGTGAGATCGACGACCTGCCCGAGGGCGTGTCCGTGCACGTGCTGCCGTCGGGCGGCCCGGGCAAGGGCGACGACAAGATCAGCGCGTACCGCCGCATGGACGCCACCCGCGCGCGCATCGAGCGCGCGTATTCCGCGACGAAGGCGTACCTCGAGGACGCCTGACCACTGGAGGACGCATGAGCGCAGAGAGCACAGTGGGCGCATGAGCTGGCGGCTGCCGCCCCGATGGATCCGCCGCGTGGTGCTCGCGCCCGCGGTGGTGGTGATCGCGGCCGCGTTGATCCCGACGACGCTCATGCTGATCGTGCTGGTCGGAGGCGTGCTGAGCTGGATCACCCCCGGCAAGCTGCGCATCCCGCGCGTGCTGTGGATGGCCAGCCTGTACGTGATCTGGGACGCGGCGACGCTGCTGGCGGCGTTCGGGCTGTGGGTCGGCTCGGGGTTCGGGTACGCCGTGCGGCGTCCGGTGTTCCAGCGCGCGCACTACGCGCTGGCCCGCGCGATGCTGCGCTTCCTGTTCTGGCAGGTGCATTGGACGCTACGGCTCGAGATCGAGGTGGTCGACGCGGACCTCGGCAACGTGCTGCGCGGGCGCCCCATCATCGTCGCGTCCCGCCACGCGGGCCCGGGCGACTCGTTCATCCTGGTCCATGCGCTGCTCAACTGGTTCGACCGGCGCCCGCGCATCGTCTTGAAGGACACGTTGCAGTGGGACCCGGCGATCGACGTGCTGCTCAACCGCCTGCCCACGCAGTTCATCACCCCGCGCAAGGCGCGGCGGCACGGGTCGCCCGGCCTCGCGTCGGCCGTCGGGCAGCTGGCGCACGGGCTCGACGACGAGAGCGCGCTGCTGATCTTCCCCGAGGGCGGGAACGTGACGCCGCACCGGCGGATCGCGCGCATCGAGGCGCTGCGCGCCGACGGCCGCCCCGAGCTCGCGGCGCAGGCCGAGCAGATGACGAACGTGATGGCGCCGCATGCGGGCGGGGTGTTGTCGGCGCTCGACGAGGCGCCCGCGGCAGGTGTGGTGTTCGTCGCGCACACCGGGCTGGACCGGCTGGTCACCGTGCGGGACATCTGGCGTGAGCTGCCGATGGACAAGCGGATCATCATGAAGGGGTGGTCGGTGCAGCCCGCCGACATCCCGCGCGAGCGAGCCGAGCAGGAGTCGTGGCTGTTCGACCACTGGCTGCGCATCGACCGCTGGATCGACGACTACAACTCGGCGTCGCAGGCGCCCGCCTCGTCGTCGAAGCCGCCGGAGCCACAGCCAGAGCCGCAGCCGCAGCCGCAGCAGGAGCCGGACGCGCAGCCGGAGCGCGCAGGCGCCGCCGAGCCCTCGTCGCGGGCGCGGCGGTCAGCCGACGCGGTCTAGCACCCAGATCCGCGGGTGGTGGCCCTTGGCGAACACCCGCACTTCGTCGGCCACACGCCATTGGCCCGCGGCGGCGCGCAGGCACCGCTGCATGACTTTGACCTCGTGCGTCAGCACGACGAAACGCGCGCCGTCCGCCGTCCGCTTGTGGGCGGCGGTGAGCAGCCCTCCGTGCAGCCGTTCGGCATCCGCGTGCGACCCGTGCAACCCGCCCCACGGTGGATCGGCCAGCACCAGGTCCCAGCCGTCGTCGCCCGGTGCGGCGCTGGGGGCTGCGGGGGTGGGCCACTTCGTCGGGGCGGTGGCGTCCGCCCTGGTCAGGCGCACGGCGCGCTTGAGCCCGGCGGCCTCGGTGTTGTCGGCGGCGATCGCCAGCGCGTCGTCGGAGGTGTCCAGCCCGAGCGCGGCGGCGGCGGGCCCGGCCAGGAGGCGTTCGATCAGCAGAGTTCCGGAGCCGCAGCACAGGTTGATCACGCGCTGGTCGTCGCGCACTCCGCCCAGGCGCACCATGGCCGCGGCGATCGTCGCGTTGACCGCGCCGGGGTAGTCGGCCACGCGCCAGGCTCGTGCGGACAGCGGCCGCGGCCCCACCCGCACCAGCACGTCCCACCCGGGGTCGGCGTCCCCGCGGCGGGGGCCGCGTCGGACGCGGACCACGAGCTCGCCGTCGCGCTCGTCGTACTTGAGGCCCGTGGCCTGGCGGAGTTCCTGCGCCAGGCGCGCGAACACCGCCGAGTCGGAGCCCGCGGCCTCGAAGCGGAACGACGACGAGCCCGCGACCCGCAGCGACGCGTACACCGCGTCGACGATGCGCGGCAGGTGCTCGCCGCTGACCAGCGACTTGGGCCTGGGCACGTCGAAGTGCAGGCTGACGAACGCGGCGACCGCGGTCCTTAGGCGCCGCACGTCCGCGAGCGGGCCTTGCAGTGTGACGACGAGCGCGTCGTCGCGCCCGGGCGCCGGCGCCGCGGGCTTGGCGGGCCGCAGCACCTCGTCGATCTCGGCGGCGACCACGTCCCCTAGCCCGGGCAGGAACGTCAGCTCGACGACGGTCGCGCGGCCCTCGCCGCCACCGCCGCCGCTCCCGCGCGCGCCGGCATCCCGGCCTGGTCGGCGGTTCGACCTGGGGTCGGTGGTTCCTCCCGCCGGCCGTGCCTCGAACCGCCGTCCGGAGGCGGTGGAGCGGCCCCGGCCCGGGTTGGCGCGCGTCACGCGGAGACGAGGTCCGGCGCGGGCAGCGCGGCGCCCACAGCGCGCAGCACGAACGTCTCCGTCTGGGCGATCGCGCGTTCGCGCTCGGGGCCGTCGTCGGGCACACCGCGCCCGGACAGGCAGGCGTTGACGAGCGGCACGGTGACGTCCAGGTCCTGCTGCGGGAATGCGCCCGACTCGATGCCCGCGGCGAGGATGCCGCGCAGGATCTGCTCGACGATCACGACGTGCTCGCGCACGCGCTGCGCGGTGGCGCGGGACAGCACGGACCGCAGCTCGGGCCCGGGGGCCACGTGGTAGACGCGCTTGAGGTTGGCCTGCTGGCGCACGTAGGTGGAGAGCTGCTCGACGGGGTCGCGGATGTCGTCGAGCGAGCGCTGGAGGGACGCCGCGTACTGCTCGGTCTCGTGGGTGATGAAGCCCAGGAGCAGCGCTTCCTTGTCGGGGAAGTGGTTGTAGACAGCGGTGCGGCCGACTCCTGCGTCGGCGGCGATCTCGGCGAGTGTGATGGCGTCGAAGCCACGCTCGGCCATGAGCGTGTTGAGCGACTCGAACAGCCGGAGCCGCGTCTGCTCGCGGTGCTCGTGGAGCGATCCGCCGATGATCTTGGGCATTCTGACATCTTGGCACAGAACGTCAGCATCTCCGAGCGGGCGCGGTCCGATCGGTTGCGCGGAGCATCACCCGCTGCCGGCGGGCTCGGGACCGCTCCCGCCCTGCCGCCACGGGACTTTCGTCCCTACACTCGGGAGGACGAGCGCCGCGGTCAACGAGGATCGTGTGCGCTTCCCCGGCAGTGGGAGGTGCGCGTGTCGACGACAACCGACGACCGGCCCGCGGCCGACGTGCGTGCGGCGCACGCCAGGTTCGTCGCGACCGGCCTTCCCGCGCGCCGGGTCCGCAGCCTGGTGATGGACTCGTGGCGCCGCAGCAAGCGCAGCGGCGTCGACCCCGAGCGCCCCGCGCCACGTGTCGACGTCTCGACGAACGACCTGGCGAGCCTGCGCCGCGAGAACCCGGTGTCCGGCGCCATCCCCGTGGTCCGCCGGCTGCTGCTGGAGTCCGACCCGCAGTGGGTCGCCGCGCTCACCGACGCCACCGGCCGCCTGCTGTGGGTCGAGGGGGACCGGAAGGTGCAGCGCGCGGTCGGCTCGGTGGGGTTCGTGGAGGGTGCGGTGTGGAGCGAGGACTGCGCGGGCACCAACGCGCCCGGCACCGCGCTCGCGACCAACCGGGACGTGCAGGTGGTCGGCTCCGAGCACTGGGCGGTGCCCGTGCACGACTTCGCGTGCGCCGCCGCCCCGCTGCGCGACTCGAGCGGACGCATCCTCGGGGTCCTCGACATCACGGGCGGTCCCGTGGTGGGCACCGGCATCGCGCTGCAGCTCGTGCGCGCCACGGCGAGCGCGATCGAGGCGTCGTTGCCGCCGGCGCCATCGGCTGTGCCGGTGGGGCCGCCGCCGCCGACGCTCCGCGTGCTCGGCAGCCAGGGCGGCACGCTCGTGCTCGACGGCGCGGCGCACCGCCTCACGGGCCGGCACGCGGAGATCCTGCTGCTCCTGGCCACGCACGCCACGGGCCTGACCGCCGACGAGCTCGCCGTGATGCTGAGCGAGTCCGAGCTCTCGGCGGTGACGGTGCGGGCGGAGGTGTCGCGGCTGCGCCGGATCGTCGGGCCGCTGCTCACCGAGTCCCGGCCCTACCGCCTGACGCGCGTGCTGCGCACCGATGTCGACGCGGTCCAGGACGCGCTCGCGCTCGGGGAGATCGCCGAGGCGGTGGGGGCGTACTCCGGGCCGGTGCTGCCGCGTTCGTCGTCGCCCGGCGTGGAGCGCGTGCGCGCGGTGGTGGCCGACGAGGTGCGCGCCGCGGTGCTCGCGACCAGGGACCCGCGCGTGATCGTGCGGTGGGCCGCCTCCGAGGAGGGCCTCGAGGACTACGGCGCCTGGCAGGCGTTGGCCGCGGCGAGCGCGCCGGGCTCGGCGGTCAACTTGCGCGCCCACTCACAGCTGCGCCGCCTGGAGGCGGACCTGGGCTTGCCGCCCCGGCCACCGCACGCTGCCCGCTGACCCCGCTCGCCCTTCGTTGTCGGTGGGGGCGTCTAGCCTGGGGGTCATGGTGCTGATCGGCGCGCATGCGCGCGGGGACGACCCGGTGGGGATCGCCGCGGAGCTCGGCGCGGACTGCGTGCAGCTGTTCCTGGCGGACCCGCAGGGCTGGAAGAAGCCCGTGCCGCGCGACGACGCGGCCGCGATCACCGCCAGCGGCCTGGGTGTCTACGTGCACGCGCCTTACCTGGTCAACGTCGCGTCGACGAACAACCGCATCCGCATCCCGAGCCGCACCATGATCGCGCAGCACAGCGCGGCGGCCGCGGGCCTGGGCGCGCGGGGGCTGATCGTGCACGGCGGCCATGTGGGCGAGGGCGACGACATCGCGGTGGGCGTCGACAACTGGCGCAAGACGTTCGATCGCGCGACGTTCCCGGTCCGCGTCCTCGTCGAGAACACCGCCGGAGGCGAGAACGCGTGCGCGCGCGGGCTCGACCGCATCGCGCTGCTGTGGGAAGCGATCGGCGGCTACGACGTCGGGTTCTGCCTGGACACGTGCCACGCGTGGGCGGCGGGGCTCGACCTGGAGACCGTGGTCGACGACGTCCGCGCGATCACCGGCCGCATCGACCTGGTCCACGCCAACAACTCGCGCGACGAGGCGGGCTCCAGCAGGGACCGGCACGCGGGCTTCGCGGACGGCACGATCCCCGCGGAGCTGCTCGCGCACGTGGTCCGTGAGGCGGGGTGTGACGCGCTCGTCGAGACGCCGGCCGAGGCGCAGGCCGCCGACATCGCGTACCTCAAGGCGGCCCTCGCAGGCTGACGGCGCGGGCTGACAGCGCGGGCTGGCGCAGTGGGCGAGGCCTGCAACGGTCGTGCAACGTGCGTGTCCCTAACGTCCGGATCAGGAGCGGCAATGACGCCGCGCCCGGGCGCCCCACCCCACGCGCCCGTGCACGTCCGAAAGGGAGCACGTCGTATGACCATCTACGCAGCACCCGGCACCCCCGGAAGCCCCGCCGCCTACCGCGAGCGCTACGACCACTGGATCGGTGGCGAGTACGTCGCGCCCAAGGCGGGCCGGTACTTCGAGAACCCCAGCCCCGTCACCGGCCGCACGTTCACCGAGGTGGCGCGCGGCGACGCCGACGACATCGACCGCGCCCTGGACGCAGCGCACGGCGCCGCCCGGTCCTGGGGCAAGACGAGCGCGACCGAGCGCGCGGTGATCCTCAACAAGATCGCGGACCGCATCGAGGAGAACCTCGAGCTGCTCGCGGTCGCCGAGACGTGGGAGAACGGCAAGCCGGTCCGCGAGACGCTGGCCGCGGACCTGCCGCTGGCCGTGGACCACTTCCGCTACTTCGCGGGCGCGATCCGCTCGCAGGAGGGGTCGATCTCCGAGATCGACGAGACCACGATCGCGTACCACTTCCACGAGCCGCTGGGCGTGGTCGGGCAGATTATCCCGTGGAACTTCCCGATCCTGATGGCGACGTGGAAGCTGGCGCCGGCGCTCGCGGCGGGCAACTGCGTGGTGCTCAAGCCGGCCGAGCAGACCCCCGCGTCGATCCTGCTGCTCATGGAGCTGATCGCGGACCTGCTGCCCCCGGGCGTCGTCAACGTGGTCAACGGGTTCGGGGTGGAGGCGGGCAAGCCGCTCGCGTCGTCGTCGAGGATCCGCAAGATCGCCTTCACGGGTGAGACGACGACGGGCCGCCTGATCATGCAGTACGCGAGCCAGAACATCATCCCGGTGACGCTCGAGCTCGGCGGCAAGTCCCCGAACATCTTCTTCGAGGACGTCGCGCGCGAGAAGGACGCGTACTACGACAAGGTGCTCGAGGGCTTCGCGATGTTCGCGCTCAACCAGGGCGAGGTGTGCACGTGCCCGTCGCGCGCGCTCATCCAGGAGTCGATCTACGACGACTTCCTCGGCGACGCGATCGCCCGCACGCAGGCCATCAAGCAGGGCAACCCGCTGGACACCGACACGATGATCGGCGCGCAGGCGTCGAACGACCAGCTCGAGAAGATCCTGAGCTACATCGACATCGGCAAGGCCGAGGGCGCCAAGGTGCTGACCGGCGGCGAGCGCGCGCACCTGGACGGCGACCTGGCCGACGGCTACTACGTGACGCCGACGATCTTCGAGGGCAAGAACTCGATGCGGATCTTCCAGGAGGAGATCTTCGGGCCGGTGGTCGCGGTCACCAGCTTCACCGACTACGACGACGCGATCGCGATCGCCAACGACACGCTCTACGGCCTGGGCGCCGGCGTGTGGACGCGCGAGCAGGCCAAGGCCTACCACGCGGGCCGGGACATCCAGGCGGGCCGCGTGTGGACCAACTGCTACCACGCGTACCCGGCGGCGGCGGCGTTCGGCGGCTACAAGGGCTCGGGAGTGGGCCGCGAGAACCACAAGATGATGCTCGACCACTACCAGCAGACCAAGAACCTGCTGGTCAGCTACTCGGGCACCAAGCTCGGCTTCTTCTGACGGGCGCGATCAGTCGTCACTGACAGCCGCGATGGGCGCGTCGTCCGCCCATCCGGCCACGGATCGCACGCTCGCCGCCAGGGCTCTGAGGGGCGCTCGGGCGGCGAGCGTGCCATCCGTGCTGTCGGGGTGCACGCTGGTGGTGCGGGTGCGATCGGAGGTTGAGATGGTCGAGCGGGTGGCGGCCACGCAGGCCGCGGTGACGCTGCTGCGGCAGTTGCGCGAGCAGCACGGAGAGTTGATGTTCCACCAGTCCGGCGGGTGCTGCGACGGCTCGTCGCCGATGTGCTACCCGGCGGGCGACTTCCTCACGGGTGACGTCGACGAGCACCTGGGCGAGCTCGAGTTGGGCGACGGCGCCACGGTCCCGGTGTGGATGACGAAGGTCCAGTACGAGTACTGGAAGCACACCCACCTGACGATCGACGTGGTCCCGGGCCGCGGTGCCGGCTTCAGCCTGGAGGCGCCGGAGGGCGTCCGCTTCCTGCTGCGCTCACGCTTGCTGACGGACGACGAGTACGCGGAGCTGCACGCCGCAGGCGTCGTCTGACCACCCTTTGGTGAGCGTGCACTCCAGCCGTGAGCGCGCACCTTAACCGCACGCTCGCGGCTGGAGTGCACGCTCGCGGCTGGAGTGCACGCTCGCGGGGGGTGGGGTGCAGTAGGTTTCGCGGCATGGCTGACGCGATCGTGCCCGACGAGAAGGACTGGACCTGGGTGCTTCACGAGCGGTGCCCGGAGTGCGGGTTCACCGCGTCGGACGTCGATCCGCGCCAGATCGGCGACACCGTGCGGGACCTCGTGCCCCGTTGGGTCTCGGCGCTGCACCGGCAGGACGCGCGCGTGCGGCCCGCGCCGACCACGTGGTCGACGTTGGAGTACGGCGCCCACGTGCGCGACGTGTTCCGGGTGTTCGACGAGCGCGTGTGGCTGATGCTCGAGCAGGACGATCCGCCGTTCGCCAACTGGGACCAGGACGCCACCGCGATCGCGGACCGCTACGACCGGCAGGACCCGGTGATGGTCGCCGACGAGCTGGTGGCGGCGGCCGAGGAGTGCGCCGCGACGTTCGACGCGGTGCCCGCGGACGCGTGGGAGCGTAGTGGCCGCCGCAGCAACGGCTCGCGGTTCACGATCCGCACGCTCGGCCAGTACTTCCTGCACGACGTGGTGCACCACCTGCACGACGTCCGCGCGTAGCCACGCGAGCCCGCGCCGAGTTATCCACAGACTTCTCCACACCCGTGGGAATCGTCGGATGACCGGCTGTGGATGGACCGGTGCACGGCGCTGGGGACGGCTGTTGACAGGGCCGACAGTTCACACGGACGAAGCATGCGGTCGCTACGTTCCGCGCCATGGTGCTCGCACTGCCCTCGCGGCTCGACGGCCAGGCCATGCTCGCGGCGCCCGCGAGGACGGACATCCATGCGCTGGCCCGCGCCTGGTTCCCCGCCGCCGCATGGGACGGGCGCCCGCCGGGGGCGCCAGATCCGGCGCCCGCCGACACCCGCCCGGTCGGCGCCAGGTTCCGCGGCCTCGTCGAGCAGCGCAGCGCGCCCGCCGAGCCCGCCGCGATCCGGCTCGACGAGCACACGCGCCTCGTCGGGCCGGTCCCGCTGACCGACGACGACGCGCTCCGCGCGGGCGTCCCCCGCGGGGGCCTCGAGTGGTACGCGCTCGAGGGTGAGGCGTCAGTGCAGGCGCGGCGCTGGCTGGTGGCCGCGGCCCGGCACACGGGCGGCCTCGTCGTCCCCGCGGACCGGTCTCGGGTGATGGCGCCGGACCCCGAAGCGGACATCGACCTCACGCTGTGGTCGCCGATCCCGCTCACGCTCGACGAGGTGCTCCCGCTCGCGCGTCCGGCGATGTCCGGCGCCAGGGTCAGCGCTGCCGGCGACCGATCGCCCGCCGCCGGCCCGCGTCCGTTCGAGGTGGTCGCCGAGTTCGAGTACGACGGGTCCGTGGCGCTGCGCGTGGGCCGCTCCAACGAGCCGCCCGCGGTGCTGGCCACGCTCGAGTGGCGTGACTTCGGCCCGTGGGCGTACCGGGTGGAGTGGCGCCCGCTCGACCCCGCCGAGCGCGACGTCGAGCACCCGTCCCGGCTGCACGTGATCGCGCGCCAGCGCGTCGCCCCGACGATCGCGCGGGTCGCGGGGGCGTTGTGGCGCGCGGCGGGCGGCACGGTGGTGAGCGGCGGCGGGTTCGTCGTCGGGCCGCGCGAGGTCGCCCGACGAGCGACAGCCGCGCGCTGACCTCGGCGTGCGCGCCGGACCCGAGGGCGCGGGGCGCGTCGGGCATGATGTGCGGGTGCATCGTCTGTGCGCCATGAGCGAGCCCGACTCGCCGCACCCGTTCTGGATGGAGCTGGGAGCGAGCGCGTGGGCGAACGCGCAGACGGTCTCGATGCGCGAGGCGATCCACAAGGTGGGCCACGGCTCGACCGCCGGGGCCAAGATGGTCGCGGCCGGGGTGCTGCCGACCGTCGCCACCCCCGGGTACCAGAACCCGCGGGTCGGCGTCGCGACGATCGACCTGCTCCTGGCGCGGCCCACCTTCGAGCGGGACGCGCTCGCGGGGATGACGGGCACGATCGTCGTCCGCTGCGGCGGCCCGCACCGCGCCGGCGAGGCGCCGGACCCGGTCGAGGAGCATCTCGCCCGCGCGTACTACGGGTTCCACCGCACGATGACGCGCCGCCAGGCGGTCCCGTCGACCGCCTCGTGGTGGTCGCTGCATCCCCGCACGCTCGGCCTGCCCGGGACGCGGCTGGCGCCCGGCCGCGCGTACGACGTCGGGGTGGACCGGCTGCTCGTCACGGTCGGTGGGCTCGTGGTGCTGGACGGCCGGATCGTGCGCGCGCACGTCCGGGCGCCGATCCTCGAGGGCTACGTACGCCCGCTCGTCGGCTTCGAGCTGGCCGACCCGGACGACGACGCGGTGGGCACGTGGCTCCCGCCGACCCGCTCGGGCAACGTGGCGCTGCGCGCCGCGGACTGGTGACGACGGCGCCGCGCGCCGCGGAGGGCACGCGCCTACCCGGCGGGCGGTAGCCCGGGGATACCCATACAGTCCGAAGGGTGAACCGGGAGGATCCGGGCGCGGGCCACCATCGTCGTCTGCCCCGCCGGGGCTCGTCGTGGGCGGCGCTCCTGGCGGCGCTGGCCGTGCTCGTGGGGCCAGCGGTGGTCCTCCCCGCCGCGCCGGCCGCGGCCGCCCCGGCCATCGCGCTCAGCAAGTCCGCTCCCGGCGAGGTGCTCGCGGGCGACCCGATCACGTACACGCTCACCGCGTCGAACCCGGATGCCAACCCGGATGCGACGTTCGAGTGGAACCTCGCGCTGCGGGACCTGCTGCCGCCGGACACCACGTACGTCGCAGGCTCGACGAGCCCCGCGCGCGCGGGCGAGCCCACGGTCCGGACGGACCCGGAGACGGGCCAGCAGACCGTCGTGTGGGAGAACATCGCGGACCTGGTGCCGGGCACCGACTTCACGCTGACGTTCCAGGTGCAGCCGGATCCGGCGGTGTACCCGGTCGGCTCGACCGTCACGAACCCGGGCGCGCAGGCGTACTCCAGCACGGACCCGACGATCGCGCCGTCGTTCGACGCGGACGGCGAGCTCGTCGACGGCACCGCGACCCAGTCCGCGAGCGCGGGCGCGGCGACCACGACGACCACGGCGCTGCGGCTCACCAAGTCGGAGCCGAGCCCCGAGGGCGAGCTGCTGCGCGGCGTCCACGAGAACACGACGGTGTACACGCTGACGGCCTCGACCGCGTCGGGCGGCGCCGTGGGCGGGCTGACCCTCGTGGACTACCTGCCCGCGGGGCTGGAGTTCCTGGGCTGTGGCGGGGTGGACAACTCGTCGGGCCCGGAGTACGCCGGGGCGCCGCCGTTGTCGGCCACGCCGACGCCGCCGAACTGCGTGGCGCCCACGTCGGTGAGCACCGTCGTGGACCCGCCGCCGGCCGGCGGCGTGACGTTCCCGCCCGGGGTGTACACCCGGGTCGAGTGGGCGTTGCCGGACCTGGCGGCGGGCGCGGAGCAGAGCATCAGCTACGCGGCCGGGATCCCGCTGCGGGCCAATGCGGCGTGGCCGGACCCGGCGCCGCCGGGCGCCCAGCAGGCCGCGAACCTCGACAACAACACGGGGGCGTCCACCAGGGAGACGCTCCCGGAGGGCTCGCTGACCAACCGCGCGACGCTCACCGGCACGTACGACGGGCCGCTCGGTGAGGGCGGCACGGCCGAGCAGACGGTCGGCGCCGACTCGAGCGTGCAGGTCGAGGACGTGCGCATGCGCAAGCAGGTCTCGCCCGGCACGTTCGTCGGAGGCGGGATCGCGACCTACACGCTGCTGGTCGACGCGTCGGAGTACGCGGCGGGCGACGCCCTGGTGCTGACCGACACGATCCCCGCGGGCGTCTGCCCGCTCGGCGGCGTCGCGACGAACTACGCCGACGGCGCCCCGGCCGAGTGCGCAGGGGCGCTCGCGACGGCGCCGTCGCAGCCGTTCGACACCGTGGTGGACAACGGCGACGGCACGTTCACGGTGACGTTCCAGCCGGTCGACGTGCCCGCGGGCACCGAGCTCGTCGTCACGTACTACGGCCGCATGCTGCCGGAGTACCTGGCGGGCCCGCTGGCGGGCCAGCCGACGAGCGCGGGCGAGTCCTTCACCAACCGGGTCGAGCTCGCGGGCAGCGCGTCCCCGGTCCCGGGCACCGGCGAGTCGGGCGCCGCGCTGATCGGCGACGACTCGTCGGCCACCCAGAGCTCGACCTTCCCGACGTTTGCGAAGACGATGCAGCCGCGCTCGCAGACGGGCCTGACGTGCCCCACGGACCCCGCGCAGTACGCCGACCCCGACGACCTGCCGGCCGACGAGACGAGCGTGATCCTGGGCGACCGCGTGTGCTTCCGGTTGCGCGCGACGTTCCCGGCGGGCACCCAGACGCGGGACGTCGTCGTCTCGGACTTCCTGCCGCGTGGCCTGAGCCTGGTGGCGGGCTCGGCGCAGGACACCGACCTGCCGGGCGGCACGGTCGCGGCGGCCAAGGCCGTCGAGTCGCAGTCGGAGACGGGCATCACCTGGCTCGTGGGGTCGCCCGTGGGGGCCGAGCCGCGGTTCGTGCCCGCGAGCGCAGTGTTCGACGTGGTGCTGCAGGCGCGCGTCACCTCGTCGACCGCGGCGGTCGCTGGCGAGGTGCGCGCGAACCAGATGAAGATCGGCAGCGTCCTGTCGTCGGGTGAGATCGTCGCGGCGCGCGACACGGCCCCGGTCACGGTCTCGCCGGCGCCGCCGGTGCGGACGGTCAAGGGCGTCGCCGAGGTGGACGAGCCCGCCTCGGGGCCGCATGACGCGAACACGAACGTCGACGGCGAGCTCGTCAACGCCGGCTCGACCGTGACGTTCCGCGTGGACCTGACGAACGACGGCACGGGCCTGTCGGATTACGGCGTGGGCGGCGGGGAGCTGTGGGACGCGCTCGCGGCTGGCATGACGTGCGACGACGTGTCGAACACGCGGCTGGAGCCGACGCCGGCCCAGCCGCCGACCGTGGAGTGCACCGACCCGGGGGACGGCGACCACCCGGCGTTCACCGGCTCGGACACGCTGAGCCTCCTGCGCGTGACGCAGGCGTTCGACCCGGCGAACCCCGCGCTGCTGCTGCCTGGCGAGACCGTGAGCGTGCTGTACGACGTCGCGATCCCCGACGACGCAGGCGTCTCGACCGTCTACACGGACACCGCGTCGGTCCGCTCGTACCAGGCGGTCACGAACTCGGGTGAGGCCGCGACGTTCTACCCGCAGCAGAACGTCGACCCGACGGTCCCGGCCGCGGACCAGCTGGCGCCCCCCGCGACGGACTCCTCGAACGTCCGGACGCCCGGCGCGCTCGTCGACAAGTCGGTGGTGACCCAGGTCGACGAGGCGGGCAACGCGCTCGCGGACCAGGCGACCATCGGCGAGCTCGTGACCTGGACGTACGGCGTGACGATCCCTGCGCACACGTCGGTGTTCGGCGGGACTCTGACCGACGCGCTGCCCGCGGGGTTCGCGGTGGTCCCGGACGCGGAGGTCGTGTTCCACCCGGACGCGGGCAGCGACGAGGTCGCGGCGCTTCCGGTGGGCGTCGCCGTCGACCCGCTGACCGGCGCGCTCGCGCTGCCCGCCACGTACGTGAACGACACGGACCTCGACCAGCGGCTCGAGGTCACGCTCGTGACCCGGGTGACGGACGCCGCGCTCGCCACCGGCCAGAACGCGCAGAACCGCGCCAACACGGCGACGTTCCGCAGCCTGCTCACGCCGGGCGGCTCGCAGGTCCCGCCGGTCTCGGCCACCGCGACGGTGAACCTGCGCCAGCCGGCGCCGACGGTCGCCAAGACCGCGGCGCCCACGCGGGTCACAGGCGGCCAGACCGTCGCCTACACGGTCACCGCGACCAACCCGGGCGGCGACCGCCCGCCGCTGCACGACGCGTTCGTCGTCGACTGCGTGCCGCAGGGGCTCGCGTTCGCGGCGTACGGCGCGGACCCGGGCCGTCCACCCGAGCCGGGCGACGGCGCCAACGGCTGCGCGGCCGGGACCACGCGCCTGGTGTGGGACCTGGGCGACCTGGACCCGGGGCAGACCGCGACCCGGGCCTACACGGCGACGGTCGAGGCGGAGCCCGTCGGCGGCGTCGTCTACTCCAACACCGCGGTGCTGAGCGGCAGCACGCTCGACGACGACAAGACCGACCCGGACGCCGCGGACAACCCCGACGAACGCAGCTACGCGGTCTCGGCGAGCGCGAACGTGCAGGTCGCGGGCGCGGGCATCACCAAGTCGGTGACGCCGGGGCAGGCGACGATCGGCGAACGTGTCACGTGGACCGTGGTGCTCCAGGTCCCGCCCGACACCGTGTTCTTCGACGGCGCGTTCCTGGACCAGCTCCCCGCCGGGCTCGCGGACGTGCGGGTGGAGTCCGGGAGCTGCCAGATCCTGTCCGACCCGCCGACCGCGTGCCCCAACGTCGGGCAGCCGACGGTGCTCACGCCGGCCCCGCAGCCCGACGGCTCCACGCGCTACGGGTTCCTGTTGGGCGACGCCGCGGCGATCCCGTTCCCGCGCGAGCTCCAGGTGGTCTACAGCGGCGTCGTCGCCGACGAGGACGTGAACGTCGCGGGCCGCGCGCTCACCAACACGGTCGAGGCCGCGTGGAACCAGACCGACGGCCGCACGCCCACCTCGGCGGACGCCGCGTTCGACGAGACGAGCCCGCCCGCGTCCGCGACCGTGACGGTGCTGGAGCCGGCGCTGACGATCGGCAAGGCCGTCGACGACGCGACCCCGGCGCCCGGCCAGCCGTTCGACTACACGCTCACGGTGGTGAACTCGTCGGCCGCCACGGCCAGTGCCGCGTTCGGGATCGTGGTGGTCGACGAGGTGCCCACCGGGGTCGTCGTGGACGCCGCGACGATCTCGTCGGGCGGTGTGCTGAGCGGCGCGGACCCGACGACGGGCGGCGGGACGATCACGTGGACCGACCCGCTCGGCGGCGCCGGCCTCGAGCCCGCGGACTCGCTCCAGCTCACGTACACCGCGGTCCTGGCGCCGTCCCCGACGATCGACGCGACGCCGCTGGCCAACACCGCGACGATCACGAAGTACGAGAGCCTGCCGTCGGGCGGGCGCGTGTACGCCGGGCCGTCGTCGTCCGCCGCCGTCACACCGCAGTTCCCGGAGCTGACCGTCACGAAGGCCGCGATCTCGCCGGCGCCGGCGTACCTCGACGAGACGTTCACCTGGCAGGTCACGGTCGCCAACACGGGCGGCGCGGCCGCCTACGGCGTGGACGTCGTCGACACGCTCGGGCCCGGTTGGCGGTACGAGCCGGGGACCGCGACGGTCGCGGTCGCGGGCGGGGCGCCCGTGGCACGGGACCCGCTGGCGATCGGGCGCGTGCTGGGCTGGTCGAACGTGGGCGTGCTGGAGCCGGGGCAGGCGGTCGTGGTGACGTTCGACGCGGTGCCGACCGCGGCGGTCGTCGTCGATCCGGGCGTCGGCTCGACGATCCCGCAGGTCAACACCGCGCGCGGCTCGGGCGAGGACGCCACGGGCTCCACCCGCAACCTCGACGGGCCGTACGGCGGCGATCCGGGGACCGCGCAGACGCACATCGACGCCGCGGACCTGACGCTGGCCAAGACGCACGCGACGCCCGTGGTCGCGGGCGGCGAGGCCACGTGGACGGTGACGGCGACGAACGACGGGCCGGATCCGGCGGTCGGGCCGTTCACGGTGACCGACACCCTGCCGGCCGGCGTGACGCTCGTGTCCGCGGGCGGCAACGGCTGGACCTGCACGACGACGATCGTCTGCACGCTGCCCACGGGCGCCTACGCGGCCGGGCAGAGCCTGCCGCCGATCACGGTGGTCACGGCCGTGCCCGCACAGACCCCGGACGGCGCCGAGCTGGTCAACACCGCGGCGGTGGACGGGCGCACCTACGACCCGGACACGACGAACAACACCGCGCAGGACACCGCGGTCGTCACCACCGAGGCGGACCTCGCGGTCACCAAGGCCCACGCGGGGGTGCTGCTCGCGGGCGGCCAGGGCACGTGGACGGTGGACGTCGTGAACAACGGGCCGTCGGTCGCGGCCGCCCCCGTGACGGCGGCCGACACGCTGCCCGCGGGGACCACGTTCGTCTCCGCGTCCGGCCCGGGCTGGACCTGCTCGGGCGCCGCGCAGGCCGTGACGTGCACGCGCGCCGCGCTCGCCCCCGGCCCGGCTCCTCAGCTCACGATCGTGGCGGCCATCGACGAGTCCGTGGTCGGCACGATCACCAACACCGCGACGGTCACGAGCCCGACCACCGACCCCGACGAGTCCAACAACACCGACGACGACCCCGGCGTCGTGACGACACTCGCGGACCTCGCGATCGAGAAGTCCCACACGGGCGACTTCACCGCGGGCGAGTCGTCGGTGTACCACTTCACGGTCGCCAACAACGGACCGTCGCAGGCCGCCGCCGACGTCGTCGTCACGGACACGCTGCCCGACGCCGTGGGCTTCGTGGGCTCGACGAACGTCGTGGGCTCGTGGACCTGCGCGGCCGCGGGCCAGGCGCTGACCTGCACGCTCGCGGGCCCGCTCGCGGTCGGCGCCACGGCCGCCGTGGACGTCGAGGTCCTGGTGGACCCCGAGGCGCCGCCCGTGCCGATCACCAACACCGCACGCGTCGACTCCCCGACCACCGACCCGATCCCCGGCAACAACGTCGACGACGACGTCTCGGACGTGACCGTCGTCGCGGACCTCGCGGTCGCCAAGTCGCACACCGGCGACGCGGTCGCGGGCCAGCCGTTCTCGTGGCAGGTCGTCGCGACGAACAACGGCCCGTCCGACTCGCCCGGCCCGCTCACGGTCGCGGACCGCCTTCCGGCGGGCGTCACGTACTCGTCGGCCACGGGCGCGGGGTGGACCTGCTCGGCGGTCGGCCAGCTCGTCACGTGCACGACGCCCGGGCCGTTGGCCGCGGGCGCCAGCGCCCCGGCGATCACGGTGACCGCCGCCGTGGCGCCCGACGCCGGTCCCGCGACGCTCGTCAACGCCGCGGCCGTCACGGGCCCCGCGGACGACCCGGACCTGACGAACAACACCGCGCTCGACCCGACCGTCGTCGTGGACCAGGCCAACGTGACGATCGCCAAGGCCGCGGACCCGACGACCGTGCCCGCGGGCGCTCCCGTGCGGTACACGCTCACCGCGACGAACGAGGGGCCCTCGGACGCGGACACCGCGATCGTCACCGACACCGCCCCGGTCGGCCTGACCCCGACCGCGGTCGACGCGCCGAGCGGCTGGGCGTGCGGCATCGCCGGGCGCGTCGTCACGTGCGCCCACGGCGCGGCGCCCGCGGGCGGGTCCGCGACGATCACGGTGGATGCCACGACGGACGCGTCGCTGCCTCCGGGCACGCAGCTCACCAACACCGCGCGCATCGCGACCTCGACCGCGGGCGACGACCCTGACGACAACACCGCGACCGCGACGGTCACGCTCACCACCAGCGCGGACCTGGCGACGACCAAGACGCACGAGCCGCTCACGGGCGACGACGTGAGCCCCGGCGGGCTCGTGCGGTTCACGATCGGGGTGGCCAACGCGGGCCCGTCGGACGCGGCCGGGCCGATCACGGTCGTCGACACCCTGCCCGACGGCTTCACGTACGTGTCGGCGCAGGCGCCGTGGACGTGCTCGGCCGCGGGCCCGAGCGTGACGTGCGAGTGGGACACCGACGCGCTCGCGGTGGGCGACGAGGCCCCGCCGCTGGTGCTGCTCGTCGCCACGGATCCCGCGCTGCCCGCGGGCGTCGTCGTGAACACCGCGACCGCGAGCTCGACGACGCCCGACCCCGTGCCGGCGAACAACACGGCCACCGATCCCGTGCCGCTCGTGCCCGCGGCGGACATCGCGGTGACCAAGGTGAGCGAGGGCACGCCCGTGATCGGGCAGGAGCACACCTACACGATGACGGTCGTCAACGCCGGCCCCTCGGACGCGCAGGACGTGACACTCCGCGACGTGCTGCCGCGCGGCCTGACGCTGGTGTCCGTGGACGGCGACGGGTGGGACTGCACCGCCGCCGACCGGACCGTGCTCTGCGCGCTGGACGCCCCGCTGCCGCCGCGCTCGCAGACCGCGCCGATCACGCTCGTGGTGGACGTCGGCCCCGAGGCGTACCCGCAGATCCGCAACGTCGCGGTGGTCCGCACCACCACGCCGAGCGACCTGCTGGGCGACAACGAGGACGACGTCACCGACGACCTGGACCCCGACTTCGACCTCGAGCTCGCCAAGGGGCACACGGGCGAGCTGGTGGTCGGCGAGACCGTCACGTGGGGTCTGCTCGTCACCAACGACGGGCCGACCGAGGACCCCCACCCGATCTCGGTGGTCGACGTGCTGCCCACCGGGTTGTCGTACGTGTCGTCGGCCGGGCCCGGCTGGACGTGCGGGGCGGCGGGCCAGCGTGTGACCTGCACGCACCCGGGCCCGCTCGCCGTCGACGGCCGGCTCCCGCTGGCCCTCACGACGAGCATCGGCGCCGCCGCGGCGCCCGCGGTGCTCAACACCGCGGTGGTGGCGTCCGAGGGCGAGACCGGGCCGCTGCTGAACAACATCGCGCTCGACGGCGCCGACGTCACGCCCGTCTCTCACCTGCGCATCGACAAGTCGGTGGCCTCGCAGAGCGGGCAGCGCGTCGTCTACGACATCACGGTGGGCAACCGGGGGCCGAGCCCGACGGGCGCGCCCGTCGTCGTCACCGACGACCTGCCGACGGGCGAGTCGTTGATCTCGGTGTCGGGAGACGGGTGGGTGTGCTCGTCGGCCAGCGTGATCGTCTGCCAGTACGACGACGTGCTCGCGGTCGACGAGGCCGCGCCCCCGATCACGCTGACGGTGGACACCACCGCGGCGGGCGGGACCGAGCTGGTCAACGTGGCGACGGTCGGCGGCGGCCAGCCCGACCCGTGCCCCACGTGCGGCGACTCCGACGACGCCATGGTCCTGGCGGCCTCCCCGATCCTGCCCGTGACCGGCGCCGACGCCGACCGCACGGCCCGGTGGTCGCTGTGGCTCGTGCTCGCGGGCGCGCTCCTGGCGGGCGCGGGGGCGTGGGGCGCGCGCGGCTCGTCAGCCCCGGCGCGTGTCGGACCCCGGCGCTAGCGTTCCCGACGAACCGCCGCGGCTCGGCGCCGCGGCCCGACGAGAGGCGTCGTCATGGCCATCGCGCGCTACCCCACCTTCGTGATCGACTGCCCGGACGCTCCCGCGCTCGCGCAGTTCTACGGCGACCTCCTCGGCTGGTCGGTCAAGCCGGACGGCGAGTGGGCCGAGATCCGCGACTCCGAGACCGGCATGTGCATCTGCTTCCAGCAGGTCGACGGCTCATACTCCGCGCCGCAGTGGCCGGGCCAGGAGCACCCCCAGCAGATGCACATCGACGTCGTCGTCGACTCCTTCGACGTGGGCGAGCCCGCGGTGGTCGCGCTGGGCGCGCGCAAGGCCGAGCACCAGCCTGGCGAGACGTTCCGGGTGTTCCTCGACCCCGCCGGCCACCCGTTCTGCCTCTGCCTGAGCTGAGCGCGCCAGTTCACTCGCGCCGACTCGGCCGCCGTGGTCGGGGTGGGCGCGTCAGCGCGCCAGGCCCACAAGGGAGCGGGTGACGGGAATCGAACCCGCGCCATCAGCTTGGGAAGCTGAAGTTCTGCCATTGAACTACACCCGCACGAGCAGCCCGGAGACCGGGCGCCGCGGCTGCGATCCTACCCGGTCACAGCCCCTCGTCCTCAACCCGGCTGGTCCAGTGGACGCCACGCGGGCTGCGCGCGCGGAGCGGCGCGTGGATAGGGTCGGGCGCGTGACGCCTGTGCTGCGGCCGTTCCACCCGGCCGACCTCCCCGGCATGTACCGGCTCTGCCTGCTCACGGGCGCGGCCGGGAAGGATGCGACGCACCTCTACCGCAACCCCGACCTGCTGGCCCACCTGTACTGCGGGCCCTACCCGATCGCGGACCCGGGCCTGACGTTCGTGGTCGTCGACGAGCACGGCGTGGCCGGCTACATCGTCGCGACCGACGACTCGGAGCGGTTCGGCGACTGGCTCGACGCGCACTGGTGGCCCGCGCTGCGGGCCCAGTACCCCCGGGTCGCGGACCCCGGCGACGGCACCGAGGACCACATCCTCGTCGAGCGCCTGCACACCTGGCCGAGCGGGCCCGAGCCGCACTACGAGCGGTTCCCCGCGCACCTGCACATCGACCTGCTGCCGCGCCTGCAGGGCCAGGGGTGGGGGCGCCGGCTCGTCGAGCGGCTGGCGGACGAGTTGCGCTCGCGCGGCGTGCCGGGCCTACACCTGGGCGTCGACTCCCGGAACACCGGCGCCATCTCGTTCTACGAGCGCGTCGGATTCACCGTGCAGGCGACACACGAGTGGGGCTACACCCTCACCCTCCCCCTGGAGGGC
The DNA here is from genome assembly GCA_023461115.1 of Actinomycetes bacterium. GTDB lineage: Bacteria > Actinomycetota > Actinomycetes > Actinomycetales > Cellulomonadaceae > Cellulomonas. The sequence goes on along the minus strand of JAEWOA010000259.1, from coordinate 40,812 downwards.
TAGCCAGCCATCGAGAACGGGTCCTTGTCCGTGATCTGGTCCGCGCTCGGGGCCTTGATGTCGAACTTCTTGCCCCAGTCGCTGTACACCGTCTCGGTGGTGACGCCGCCGACCGTCGTCGAGGTCTTCACGGGGCGGTTGTCCGCGGAGATCCAGTACGTGATCTCCAAGGTCGGGGGCAGGTTCGCGATGTCGGCGGCGTCGCTGCCCAGGTCGCCGAGGGCGGCGAGCATCTTCGCGCTGTCCACGGTGACGGTGTACGGCGTCGCGGTGGTGCCGGCGACCTTCTCCGGGGCGCCCGCCTTCTTCACGTCGATCATCTGGTCGCGGAGCGACTCGATCGCCTTCGTCGGGCTGCCCGCCTCGGTGATGCTGCTGAACGAGCTGGCCAGCGGGTTGGTCGAGTCGGAGGTGTCGAGCACGGTGAACTTGTCGTCGGTCAACGGGCCGAGGTTCATGTAGAACTTGCCGTCGACGAAGATCGCCTCCATCGAGAGGCCTTCGGCGTCCGACGTCAGGTGCACGCGCGGCTGGCCGTCGACGATCTCCGACTCGAGGTTCTGGGCCTGGGTGGTGCCGTTCACGGTCGACGTGACGACAGCCCGGTAGGACGTGCCGTCCTCCGCCGACGCCTTCACGAGGTCGATGAAGTTGTCCTTGGTCAACTCGGCGGCGGGCGCCGGGTCGTCGGACGCGGCGGCCGAGGCGCCGCCGGTCGCCTTGTCCGGCGAAGGGGTCTCGGACGAGTCCGTGCACGCGACGAGCGTGAAGGTCAAGGTGATCGCGGCGGCGGTGGCCGCAGCACGACGAAGCGCGCGCATGGTGGTTGTCTCCCCTGTTGTGGCCTGGCGGGCGCCCTATCGTTCCACACCCCGCAGGGCCGAACGGGGGACTTCGCGCAAGGTTCACCCAGGCGACGAAAGCGCCGTGGTCGCGGTGATCGTGCCCGGCCCGTGCGTCAGAGCGACTCGACCGTCAGGGTGAACGTCCCGGTGCGTGACTGGCCCGGCTCGAGGACGAAGACGCCCGTGCCCGGCACGCCGGCGTCGTGCAACGCGAAGCCGTTGTTCACGTTGGTGGCCGGCTCGATCGCGAAGTACGGGCGGCGGCGCGGCGCGTAGACGACGAGGTGCTCGAACACCGGGTCGGCGTCGAGCGCCACGGCCACACCGGCATCCGGGTACTCGACGCGCACGGGCTCGTCGAGGTCGCGTGCCGTCAGCACGTCGTCGACGAACGCGTGCCCCAGCGGCCGCCGGGAGCGGAAGTCCGCACGCGGCGGCACCGGGCCCGCGGGGCGCACGGCGTTCCCGGCATCCAGGGCGTAGCCGCCGTGCGCCGGGATCTGCAGCACCGGGTTCCCGGGGGTCAGGGGCGACGGGTCGCCCACCGGCAGCAGCGAGCGCTGCAGGTACGGGTGGTGGCCGAAGCCCGCGGGGAACGGTTCGGCGTCGGTGTTCCGCACGGTCGTCGTGACGGAGAGCGTGGGCCCCTCGACCTCGTAGACCAGGCGCGCGGAGAAGCACCACGGGAAGTTCACGCCGGTCAGATCGGAGGTGTCCAGGTCCAGCGTCACGCTCGACGACGTGCGCGCGGCCACGTCCCATGTGGAGTGCCGCGCGGCGCCGTGGATCGCGGACCCGTCGGCGCCGTTCTGCTGGAGCTGCCAGGTGCGCCCGTCGAAGCTCAGCGCCCCGCCCCGGATGCGGTTGGACCACGGGATCATCGGGAAGCTCGAGCACTTCTCCGGATCGCCGAGCGCGTTGGCGCCGCGCGTCGGCCGCAGCAGGTCCCGCCACACGCCGTCGGCGGTCCGCACGCGCCCGCCACCGAGCGCGGCGCCCGTGCCGGGCAGCACGTCGAGCTCCCAGACGTCCGAGCGCAGCGTGAGCACGCGGGCGTCGGGCAGCGCGAGCACCCGGACGCCCGTCGGCGCGTCGAGTTCCTGGAGGGCCATCAGCGTCGTTCCGTCAGTCCGGGCCTCAGACCGTGACCTCGACCCGCACCGTCGAGCCGGCGGGCGCGTAGGGGACGTGGTTGCCGTCGACCGGCCGGCCGTCGACGACCAGCCGCCCCCGCGCGCCCGGCGCGCCGGAGTTCGTCACCGAGATCTCGTACGTCGCGCCGCGGGCCACCCGGGTCACCGTGAACGAGGGCACGTCCGGGCCGATCTGCGGGTCCACCACGAGCCCGTCGTAGTCGGGCCGCACCCCCAGCAGGTGCTGCGACACCGCGACGAAGTTCCAGGCCGCCGTGCCCGTGAGCCACGAGTTCTTGGCCTCGCCGTGCCGGACGGCCTCCTTGCCCGCGATCATCTGCGCGTACACGTACGGCTCGAGCCGGTGCACGTCGGAGATGTCCTCGCGGTACGCCGGGGTGATCCGCTTGTAGTAGTCGAACGCGCGGTCGCCGCGGCCCAGCACGGTCTCGCCGATGATCACCCACGGGTTGTTGTGGCAGAAGATGCCGCCGTTCTCCTTGTACCCCGGCGGGTACGTGGAGACCTCGCCCATGTGCACCTGGTAGGTGGTGTACGCGGGGTACTGCAGCACCATGCCGTGGTCGGTGGCCAGCAGGTCCTCGACCGCGTCGAGCGCCTGGACCGCGGGCGCGCTCTGGTCGGACGGACCCTCGCCCACGCCGATCCCGGCCATCACCGCGAAGCCCTGCGGCTCGATCCAGATCTTGCCCTCGGCGTGCGCGTCGGTGCCGATCGGGTTGCCGTAGTAGTCGTACGCGCGCAGGAACCAGCGGCCGTCCCAGCCGTCGGTCAGCACCGCCTGACGCATGTCCTCGACGAGTCCGCGGGCCCTGGCCGCCACGTCGCCGAGCCCCCTGCGCTCGGCGAGCGCCGCGTACTCGGCGCCGTACAAGACGAACTGCGCGGCGATGAACACCGACTCGGCGACGCCGCCCGCCTGGTTCTCGGTGGTCTGGAACGACTCACCGGGCGTCGTCGAGAAGCAGTTGAGGTTGAGGCAGTCGTTCCAGTCGGCGCGGCCGATCAGCGGCAGGCCGTGCGGGCCGCGGTGCTCCACCGTGAACTCGAACGAGCGCGTCAGGTGCTCGAACAGGCTGACCTCGGAGCCGGGCTCGTTGTCGAACGGCACCTGCTCGTCGAGGATCGAGAAGTCGCCGGTCTCCTTGACGTACGCCGCGACGCCCGCGATCAGCCACAGCGGGTCGTCGTTGAAGCCCGAGCCGATGTCGTTGTTCCCGCGCTTGGTCAGCGGCTGGTACTGGTGGTACGCCGAGCCGTCCGGGAACTGCGTGGACGCGATGTCGATGATCCGCTCGCGCGCGCGCTCCGGGATCAGGTGGACGAAGCCCAGCAGGTCCTGGTTGGAGTCGCGGAAGCCCATGCCGCGGCCGATGCCGGTCTCGAAGAACGACGCCGAGCGGCTCATGTTGAACGTGACCATGCACTGGTACTGGTTCCACACGTTGACCATGCGGTCGAGCTTGTCGTCGCCGCTGCGCACCGAGTACGTCGAGAGCAGCTTGGTCCAGTGGTCCTGCAGCGCGGCGAACGCGGCGTCGGCCTGCGCGCTCGTCGCGAACCGGCCCAGCAGCGCGTGCGCGGGGGCCTTGTTGACGATCTGGCGCGCGTCGTCGGCCCACTTCTCGTCGTCCGGGTTCTCCACGTAGCCCAGCACGACGACGAGCTCACGCGACTCGCCGGGCTCGAGCGTGACGTCCACCTGGTGCGAGCCGATCGGGTACCAGCCCGACGCCACCGAGTCCGCGGCCCGGCCCGCGCGCGGCACCGCGGCCTCGCCGAGCGAGTTGTACGCGCCGACGAACGTGTCCCGGTCGGTGTCGAAGCCGTCCGCCGCGGTGTTCACGCCGAACACCGCGTAGTGGTCGCGGCGCTCGCGGTACTCGGTCTTGTGGAAGATCGCCGACCCGTGGGGGCCGGCCTGCTCCACCTCGACCTCGCCGATCGAGAGGTTGCGCTGGTAGTTCGTCTGGTCGTCCTGCGCGTTCCACAGGCAGAACTCGACGAACGTGAACAGGCCCAGGCGCTTCGTCGTCTCACCGGTGTTCGTCACGGTGATCTTCTGCACCTCGGCGTTCTCGCCCACCGGGACGAAGAACAGCGTCTCGACGCGCACGCCGCCGCGCTCGCCCGTGATCCGCGAGTAGCCCAGCCCGTGCCGCGCCTCGAAGAAGTCCAGGTCCGCCTTCACCGGCAGCCACGACGGTGTCCACACGTCGCCGCCGTCGTTGACGTACAGGTAGCGGCCGCCCGCGTCCGCCGGGACGTTGTTGTAGCGGTAACGCGTCAGGCGGCGCATCTTGGCGTCGCGGTAGAACGAGTAGCCGCCCGCCTGGTGGGAGAGCAGGGAGAAGAACTGCTCCGAGCCGAGGTAGTTGATCCACGGGTACGGGGTGTGCGGCGTCGTCACGACGTACTCGCGGGCCTCGTCGTCGAAGTGGCCGTAGCGCATTGGAACTAGCCTCTCGGTCGATGCGAGAGCGCTCCCATGCGCCTCACGAAGTAGGACTATAGCCGCAGCGACGCGCCGTGGCACTACCGTGGGCGCGTGCTGCTCTCCGACCGTGATATCCGGGCCGAACTCGCCTCCGGCCGTGTGGGCCTCGAGCCCCTCGAGCCCGCCATGATCCAGCCCTCGAGCATCGACGTCCGGCTCGACAAGTTCTTCCGGCTCTTCGACAACCACAAGTACCCCGTGATCGACCCGGCGGCCGACCAGCCGGAGCTCACGCGGCTCGTCGAGACGAGCCCCGGGGACCCCTTCGTGCTGCACCCGGGCGAGTTCGTGCTCGGCTCCACCTACGAGCAGGTGACCCTGCCCGACGACATCGCGGCGCGCCTGGAGGGCAAGTCGTCGCTCGGCCGGCTCGGGCTGCTCACGCACTCGACCGCGGGCTTCGTCGACCCCGGGTTCTCCGGCCACGTGACCCTGGAGTTGTCCAACGTCGCGACGCTGCCGATCCTGTTGTGGCCCGGCATGAAGATCGGGCAGCTCTGCTTCTTCCGGCTCTCGTCCGCCGCCGAGTTCCCCTACGGCTCGCAGCGGTACGGGTCCCGGTACCAGGGGCAGCGCGGCCCCACCGCGTCCCGGTCCTGGCAGAGCTTCCACCGCACGGAGGTATGACCCGCATGCCCGAGCAGCTGCCGCGGCTGCCGCTCGCCGCCGACCCCGGCCTGCGTCGTCGCCACCTGCTCGCCCTCCCGGGCGGCATCGGGCCCGACGAGGTGGAGGTGCTGGCCGCGAGCCGGTTCCTCAACGCGCGATGGGAGCCGTCGTCCGTCGAGGTTCCCGCGCAGCGCAAGCCGCTCACCGCGGCATTCGGCATCCGGGCGCTCTCGTCGTCGGGCGCGCCGCCGGCACGAGTCCTGCGGCTCACCCGGCACTCCAGCCTCACGGGCCCGTACGCCGTGACCACCGAGGACGTCGTCGGGCTCGGGCTGCCCGTCGCGACGACGCACGTGTTCGACGTGGGCGCCCCCGTCGAGCGGGGCCCGCGCCCGTACCCCGGCGGCGACCGGTACGGCCTCAAGCGCGCGTTCCCGGACGGCACGCCCGTGCGTGAGGAGGAGCGCGTGCTCCTGTGGCTGGTCGCGTGCGCGCGGCGGCTCGGCGGTTCCGTGCGCGTCGGGGAGACCGGCGCGATCCTCACGCCGGACATGGAGAGCGCGATCGACCTCACCGTCTTCACCGACCGGTGGGTGGAGCCCGGGGACGCTCTGGCGATGGTGCAGCGTGTGGCCCCCCGAGCGCGGATCTCCGCGCCCGAGCGGCCCTGGACCGGGCCGATGGTGGACTTCGAGAGCACCGCGACCTTCGGGATCGCCGAGCCCGGCGGCGCCGGGCTGCGCTCGGCCCTCGAGCGCCACGGCGTGCTCGACCCCGAGGAGCGGCGCCGGCTCATGGCGGAGGCGGCCGCGTTCGACGAGATGATGCTCGCCGCGCCCTCGTCGGCCGAGTCCTTCGGGGTGATCGTCCCGCTCGACGTCGACGGCTTGATCGCGGTCGAGGTCGGCGAGGAGAGCGACCTACCGCCCCTGCTGCGGGGCCTGCCCTGGGCCGCCGGCGGCGCCGTGGCCTACCGCGTGCGGTGGGAGCCGCCCGCGATCGAGGACCTCGAGGTCGAGCGTCCGCCGCTGGAACACCGCGTCGCGCGCGGCCGCGCCTCGTCGCTCGTGCAGACGATCGCGCGCTCGGTGCACTCCGCGGTCGGCGGCGAGATCGCGGACGAGGCCGACTTCCTGATCGACCCCGCGGACCTGTAGCCCACCGGCGGCGAGCGAGCGGCCCGGTCCGGCTGCCGTGCGCTGCCGCGCTCTACCGTGCGCTGTTGTGCTCGGCCGGATAGGTGGCGTGGCCACCGATGACGAGGCCCGACGAGCCGAACGCCAGCACCTCGTCGACGAGCGTGCCGCGCTGGTTGCGGTACTGGATCACGATCGTGTCGACGCCCGCCGAGACGCGCTCCACCGTGAAGCGCAGGTCCGGGATCGCCTCCAGCCCAGCCGCCCAGTACGCGCGCAACTGGTTCTTGCCCCGCAGGACGCCCCGGCTCCCGGGGACGAGCCGGGCCGCGAGCGGTGAGGTGAAGACGACGGCCTCGTCGAAGTGCCCGAGCACGCGGTCCAGGTCGTGCGCGTTCCAGGCGTCGAGCCACGCGGCGGCGAACTCGTGGGGGTTGGGCACGCGCGGGTCGGTCAACGCCGCGGGCCGGACCAGGCACCACTCGTTGCCTTCGGGGTCGCGCAGCACCTGGAACGAGCCGGGCTCGTCGGTGACGATCGGGCCGACCCGCACGGCGCCCAGGGCCTCCGCCTGCGCGATGGCGGCGGGAAGGTCGTCGGCCTCGACGTCCAGGTGCAGGCGGTTCTTCGTCGCCTTGGGCTCGGGGACGCGCTGGAACGCCAGGCGCGTCCAGCCGGGGGCGTCGAGGTAGCACCAGGAGTCGGAGCGCCGTACGGGTGCGCCGCCGAGCACCTGCGCCCAGAACTGCGCCAGCTCCCACGGACGCGCGCAGTCCACGACTACCTCGTCGATGCGACCGATCATGCGCCCACTCTCGCGGTGCCCGCGCACCCGCGGAACCCGCGCCCACGCGTTGGACGCCCACGTCGATGCGTCGGTGGCTGCGCCGAAAGCGCCCGTGGCGGGCGCACCTGCCGCATCCATCGGCGCAGCCACGCGCGCGTGAGGCTGGGCGGCGACCCTCGGGCGGGTACCTAGCGGAGGCGGGCGTGGAGGAGTTGGGCGATGTCGGTGACCTCCGGGGCGCCGATGGCGCCGGGGGTCGCCGCGGCGGCGCCGTCGTGCAGCATGACGGTGCAGTACGGGCACGCGGTGGCGATCACCCCGGCGCCGGTGTCGATCGCCTCCTGCGCGCGGGTGGTCGAGATACGCGTGCCGATCGTCTCCTCCATCCACACGCGCGCGCCGCCGGCGCCGCAGCAGAACGAGTCGGCGCCCGAGCGCGGCATCTCGCGCACCTCGACGCCCGGGATCGCGGCGAGCAGCTCGCGCGGCGGGGAGTAGACCTGGTTGTGCCGGCCCAGGTAGCAGGGGTCGTGGTAGGTGACGGCGTGCGTGTCGTCGGACGGCAGCAGCGTGAGGCGGCCGTCGGCGACGAGCGAGTTCAGCAGCTCCGTGTGGTGCACCACGGTGTACCGGCCGCCGAGCTGCGGGTACTCGCGGCTGATCGTGTTGAAGCAGTGCGCGCAGGTCACGACGATGCGCTGCGCGCCGACCTCGTTGAGCACCTCGACGTTCTGCGAGGCCAGCAGCTGGTACAGCAGCTCGTTGCCGGAGCGGCGGGCCGGGTCGCCTGTGCAGGTCTCGCCGTCGCCCAGCACCGCGAACGACACCCCCGCGGCGTGCAGCAGCTCGGCCACCGCGCGCGTCGTCTTCTTGGCGCGGTCCTCGTAGGCCCCGGCGCATCCGACCCAGAACAGGTAGTCCACGTCTGCCGCGGACTCCACGTCCGCCCCGACGACGGGCACGTCGAAGTCCAGGCCCTTGGCCCAGTCCAGCCGTGCGCGGGCCGGCAGCCCCCACGGGTTGCCCTGCCGCTCGAGCTTGGTGAACGTGCCGCCGAGCTCCTTGGGGAACGCCGACTCCATGAGCACCTGGTAGCGCCGCATGTCGACGATCGCGTCCACGTGCTCGATGTCCACCGGGCACTGCTGGACGCACGCGCCGCAGGTGGTGCACGCCCACAGCGCATCCGCGTCGATCACCCCGGTCCCGATCAGGTCCAGCCCGGCGTGGCCCTCGTCGGGGGTGGTGTCGCCCGAGGGCGAGCGCAGGTAGGGCGCGGTGGCGGCCGCGTGGTCGCGCAGCGCGAGCGTCACGAGCTTGGGGGACAGCGGCTTGCCCGTCGCCCACGCCGGGCACTGATCCTGGCAGCGGCCGCACTCGGTGCAGGTGGAGAAGTCGAGCAGGCCCTTCCACGTGAAGTCCTCGATGGCGCCGACGCCCAGGCGCGCGTCGTCGGGCAGGTCCTCGAGCGCGGCGAGGTCCACGGGCGCGCCGTCGGCGAGCGTGAGCGGCTGGAGCGGGCCGAGCGCCGGGCCGCCCGCCGCCTCTCGTCGGGCGTAGACGTTGACGACGGCGAGGAACCGGTGCCACGCGACGCCCATGGTCGGTTGCAGTCCGATCACGACGAGCCACGCCATCGACACCAGGATCTTCACGGTGGCCGTGACGACGACCGCGGCCTCGAGCGTGTCCGGCGCGACGGCCGTCCACGACGCCCCGAACCACGCGGTGAGGGGGAAGTGCCAGGCGCTGGCCGTGTCGTCGCCCGCCTGGGCCGCCAGCGCGTACTCCAAGCCGCGCAGCACCAGCACCGCGAGCACGACGGCCAGGATCGTCGCCTCGACGTAGAACGCCTGCGCCTGGTTGGACCCGAAGAAGCGGGAGCGGCGGCGCGCGGGCTCGTCGTCGGAACGCCTGGGGGAGATGGCCAGGCGCACGACGAACAACGCGACGATCCCGACGAGCGACGCCCACGCCAGCACCTCGATGGCCCACTCGAGCGGGACGAAGTGGCCGACCAGCGGGAGCGCGAACTGGGGCGAGACGACTTGGAAGTACCCCGTCAGCAGCGTCACGGACAGGACGACGAACGACGCCGCCACCACCCAGTGCGCGACGCGGATCCAGGGCCGGTGCTGGAACCGGGTGTGCCCGAACACCTCGCGGGCCAGCGTCCGCAGCCGCGTGCCGACGGGCCGCAGGCGCTCAGCGGGTGCCGGCCGTCCGACGGCCACGGTCCGCGCGATCGTCGTCGCGCCGCGCACGAACAACCCCACCCCAGCGACGGTCGCAAGGACGACAAGGGCCAAGCACACCCACTGCACCAGATCCACCCGCACACGCTAGCCCGCCCCACCTCCACCCCCGCCTCTCCCCGGGCCTCGAGGTGGTGAGTTCGCATCGAGATCAGTGCTCCGGACTCACCACCTCGCTGCGGACTCACCATCTCGGCGGAGGGGGAGGTGGGGTGGGGAGGGGGAAAGGGGGTGGGGAGTGGTTGATAGGGTCTTGACCTGATCCGACCCCACCCGCCGCCCCCGACAGGACGGAGCCGGACGCGATGGTCTTGCTGCTCGGCCTCCATGTGGCTGCAGCCGTCGTCGCGCCCCTGCTCGTCAGGCTGATGGGACGCAAGGCGTTCTGGATCCTGGCCCTCGCCCCGGCGTCGGCGGCCGCCTGGGCGCTCGCGTGGACCCGCCAGGTGCAGGCCGGCAAAGGGCCGGTGGAGAGCGTCGAGTGGATCGGGCAGCTCGGGCTCGAGCTGAGCTTCCGCCTGGACACGCTGAGCTGGTTCATGACGCTCGTCGTCGGCGGTGTCGGGACGCTCGTCCTGGTCTACTGCGCCGCGTACTTCTCCGCCTCGGCGCAGGGGCTCGGCCGGTTCGGCGGGGTGTTCGTCGCGTTCGCCGGGGCGATGCTCGGGCTCGTCACCTCCGACGACATGCTGCTGATGTTCGTGTTCTGGGAGCTGACGACGGTCACGTCGTACCTGCTCATCGGCCACTACTCGGACCGCAAGGCGTCGCGGCGGGCCGCGATGCAGGCCATCGTGATCACCACCGCGGGCGGGCTCGCGATGCTCGTGGGGGTCGTGCTGCTCGGCGAGGCGGCGGGCACGTACCGGCTGAGCGAGGTGATCGCGCACCCGCCGGGCGGCGCCGTGGTCACGGTCGCGCTCGCGTGCCTGCTCGCCGGCGCGGTGACGAAGTCCGCGCTCATCCCGTTCCACTTCTGGCTGCCCGCGGCGATGGCCGCGCCGACCCCGGTGTCCGCGTACCTGCACGCCGCCGCGATGGTGAAGGCCGGCGTGTACCTCGTCGCGCGCTTCGCGCCGGCCTACTCGACGAACGGCCTGTGGCGCTGGACCGTCGTCGTGCTCGGGTGCGGGACGCTGCTGCTTGGGGGGTACCGCGCGCTGCGGCAGCACGACCTCAAGCTGATCCTCGCGTTCGGGACCGTCAGCCAGTTGGGGCTGATCACGCTGCTCGTCGGGCTCGGGACACGGGCCACCGCGCTCGCGGGACTCGCGATGCTGGGCGCGCACGCGATGTTCAAGGCCGCGCTGTTCCTCGTCGTGGGCGTGGTCGACGCGGCCACGGGCACACGCGACCTGCGGCGCCTCTCGGGCGTCGGGCGTGAGCTGCCGCTGACCGCGGTCGCGGGCGCGCTCGGCGTGGCCAGCATGATCGGGCTGCCGCCGTTCGCGGGGTACGTGGCCAAGGAGGCTGCGCTCGAAGGGCTCGAGGACTTCGGCGGGCCGTGGATCCTCGCGGCCGTGGGGGTCGGCTCGGCGCTGACCGTGGCGTACGGCCTGCGGCTGTGGTGGGGCGCGTTCGCGGACAAGAACGCCGTGATCCCCGAGTCCGCGCTGGTGCCCGAGGCCGTGGCCACGCAGGTCGACGGCGCGCAGAGCCCCGGCACGACGACGCCCGCCACGGCCTCCCCCGACGCCGAGCCCGCGCCCATCTCGCACCCGTCGATGCTGTTGGTGTGGCCCGCGCTGATCCTGGGCCTGCTGGGGCTCGCGGTCGCGCTGCTGCCGCAGCTCGGCGAGGACCTGCTCGCGCCGTACGCGAACACCTACCCCGAAGGCGAGCCCGGCCACCTGACGTTGTGGGCGGGCTTCACCCCCACGCTCGCGCTCACCGCCCTGATCCTCGCATCCGGGCTCGTGCTGTTCCTCGCGCGCGACCGCGTGGAGCGGTGGCAGTCCGGCGCGTACCGGGGGCCCGAGGCCGACCGCGTGTACCGGCGGTTCATGCGGCGGCTCGACGACCTCGCGGCCGACGTCACGGCCGTCACCCAACGTGGCTCGCTGCCCCTCTACCTCGGCATCATCCTGGGCGTCTTCGTCGTCGGCATCGGCGTGAGCTCCGCGATGGGTGTGCGGTTCCCCGACGAGCTCCGGCTCTGGGACAACCCGGCCCAGGCGGTGTTCGGCGCGGCCGCGATCGTCTCCGCGGTGCTCGCCGCGCGCGCCCGCCGCCGCCTCAAGGCCGTGATCCTGCTGGGCATCGGCGGCTACGCGGTGGCCGGGCTGTTCCTGCTGCACGGCGCCCCGGACCTCGCGCTCACCCAGGTGCTCGTCGAGACCGTGACGCTCGTGGTGTTCGTGCTGGTCATGCGGCGCCTGCCGCCGTACTTCTCCGACCGGCCGCTCGTCGCGTCCCGGTGGGTGCGGCTCGGAGTCGGCGTGCTCGCGGGGCTCGCGGTCGGCGCGGTGGCGCTCGCGGCGCCGTGGGCTCGGGTGCACCCGCCGGTCTCGGAGCACTTCGCCGAGGAGGCCGTCGAGTGGGGCGGCGGGCGCAACATCGTCAACGTCACGCTCGTGGACATCCGCGCGTGGGACACCATGGGCGAGATCTCGGTGCTGCTGGTGGCCGCCACCGGCGTCGCGTCGCTCGTCTTCCTGTCCCGACGAGGCGGGCAGATCTTCCGCGCCCAGGAGGCCAAGCGCGACCGGGCCGTGTGGGGCGGGCCCGACCCCATGGCCCTCCTGCGCCGCGGCGCGCTCCAAGTGCGGCTCGACGCGCCCGCGACCGACCAGGAGTGGCTGCGCGCCGGCCGGACCCTCGCGCCGCAACGGCGGTCCGTGGTGTTCGAGGTGGTCGTGCGGCTGCTGTTCCACACGATGATCGTCTACTCGGTGTTCCTGCTGTTCAGCGGGCACAACGCGCCCGGCGGCGGGTTCGCGGCCGGGCTCGTCGTCGGCATCGCGCTGACCGTGCGGTACCTGGCGGGCGGGCGCTACGAGCTCGGCGAGGCCGCGCCCGTGCAGCCCGGCCTCCTGCTGGGGCTCGGGCTGTTCCTGTCCGCGGGAGTGGGGCTGGTCGCGCAGTTGCTGGGCGGGACCGTCCTGGAGTCGAAGGTGTTCGACCTGCACCTGCCCGTGATCGGTGACGTGCACCTGGTCACGAGCCTGTTCTTCGACATCGGCGTGTACCTGGTGGTCATCGGGCTCGTGCTCGACATCCTGCGGTCGCTCGGCGCCGAGCTCGACCGGCGCGCGGAGATGGGCGAGGACGAGCCGTTCGGCGACGCCGCCGAGGGCGACGCGGGGCTCGCGGAGCTCGGGGCGGCGGATGTGCCGCCGGCTGTGGGGCTGTCGTCGGGCGGGGTGTCGTCGGGCGGCTCGTCGTCGGGCGGGGGTGGGCGCGCATGATCGAGATGACGCCCAACGTCGTGCTCGTCGTGGTCATCGTGGTGCTCGTCGCCGCGGGCGTGTACCTGCTGCTCGAGCGCTCGCTGTCCCGGGTGCTGATCGGCGTGATCCTGCTCGGCAACGCGGCCAACCTGTTCTTCCTGGTCGCGGGCGGAGTCGCGGGCCGGCCGCCCATCGTCGGCCTCGAGCCGCAGGGCCAGATGAGCGACCCGCTGCCGCAGGCCATGGTGCTCACCGCGATCGTCATCACGCTGGGGCTCAGCGCGTTCCTGCTGGCCATGGCGTACCGGTCCTGGCAGCTGAACAAGCACGACGAGGTGCAGGACGACCTCGAGGACCGGCGCATCGCGCGGCTCGCGGCCATCGACATCCGCGCGACCGCCGACAGCGACACCGAGGAGTCCGGCCAGACCCTCGACGAGGAAGCCGAGGAGGCGCGCGACGAGACCGACGACGGCGCCGCCGCCGCGCCGCCCGAGCCCGACCCCGACCACGACGACGAGAGGAGCCGACGATGACCAGCCTGACCTGGCTCGTGCCCCTCCCGGTCGTGATCCCGCTGCTCTCCGCAGGCCTCACGCTCGCGCTGTACCGGCGCCCGCGCGTGCAGCCGTTCGTCTCGGTCACCGCTCTCGCGTTGGTGCTGATCGCGTCCCTGACGCTGCTGGTGGTCGTCGACGACGGCCCGCTGGTCGTGGACGTCGGGGACTGGGCGGCGCCCGTGGGGATCGACCTCGTCGCCGACCGGCTCTCGGCGCTGATGCTGACGATCTCGTCGGCCGTCACGCTCTGCGTCCTGCTGTACTCGCTCGCGCAGGGCCGCGACGACGACGAGGAGTCCGCGCCGATCTCGATCTACCACCCGACGTTCCTGGTGCTGTCCGCGGGCGTGGCCAACGCGTTCCTCTCGGGCGACCTGTTCAACATCTACGTCGGTTTCGAGATCCTGCTCGCGGCGTCCTTCGTGCTCCTGACGCTCGGCGGCACGGGCGACCGCATCCGTGCCGGGACCATCTACGTGGTGGTCGCGCTGTTGTCCTCGGTGCTGTTCCTGATCGCGCTCGCGGCGATCTACGCGGCGTGCGGCACGGTGAACCTCGCCCAGCTCGCGATCCGGCTGCCCGAGCTCGACCCCGGGATACGGCTGCTGCTGCAGGTGCTGCTCCTGCTCGCGTTCGCGGTCAAAGCCGCGGTGTTCCCCCTGTCCGCGTGGCTCCCCGACTCCTACCCGACCGCCCCGGCGCCCGTCACCGCGGTGTTCGCGGGCTTGCTGACGAAGGTCGGCGTCTACGCGATCATCCGCACCCAGACCCTGTTGTTCCCCGACGGGCGGCTCGACGACGTCCTCATGTGGGCCGCGCTCGCGACCATGGTCGTCGGGATCCTCGGCGCCGTCGCGCAGGACGACATCAAGCGTCTGCTGTCGTTCACACTGGTCAGCCACATCGGGTACATGGTGTTCGGCATCGCGTTGTCGTCGAACGCGGGATGGACCGCCGCGATCTACTACGTCGCGCACCACATCACCGTGCAGACCGCGTTGTTCCTGGTGGTGGGGCTCGTCGAGCGCGTGGGTGGCTCGACGTCCCTGACGAGGCTCGGCGGCCTGGCCAAGCTCGCGCCCGTGCTCGCGGTGCTGTTCTTCGTGCCCGCCATGAACCTGGCCGGGATCCCGCCGTTGTCCGGGTTCCTGGGCAAGCTCGGACTGCTCCAGGCCGGCGCCGCGGACGGGTCCGCGTTGGCGTACACGCTGGTCGTCGGGTCGGTCGTCACGTCGCTGCTCACGCTGTACGCGCTGGTCAAGGCCTGGAACAAGGCGTTCTGGCAGACCCCGTCCAACCCGGAGCCCGCGCGGCCGCTCCGCATGCCGTTCGGGATGGTCGGCCCCGCGGCCGCGCTCGTCGTCGTCGGGCTCGTGCTGACGTTCGCGGGCGGCCCGCTGTACGCGTACACCGGGCGCGCCGCCGACGCGCTCGCGGAACGCACGCCGTACATCGACGCGGTCCTCCCCGACGGCCATCGCGGTGAGGGCGAGTCCGCCGACGCCGCGCGGGACGGCGGCTCCGGGGACGACGAGGGCGCGGGCGGTCCGACGAGCGACGAGGGGGCCGCGCCGTGAGCCTGCATCCGCGCCGCGCGCGCCGCTTCACGTGGGGGTCGGTGCTGTGGCTGACCGCCGTCTGGGTGTTCCTGTGGGGCGACCTGTCCGTGGGGAACGTGTTGGCCGGGCTGGTGATCGCGCTCGCGGTGACGGGCGCGCTGCGCATGGCCCCGATCGAGTTCCACGGGCGCGTGCGGCCGTGGGGTGTGGTCGTGCTCGCCGCGCGGTTCGCGTTCGACCTGGTGCAGGCCTCGTTCGAGGTCGCGTTCATCGCGCTGCGGCCCGGGTACACCCCGCGCGGCGCCGTGATCGGCGTGCAGTTGCGCTCGCACTCCGACCTGTACCTGACGATGACCGCCGAGCTGTGCTCGCTGGTGCCGGGCTCGCTCGTCGTCGAGGCGCACCGCCTGACCGGCGTGCTGTACCTGCACGTGCTCGACGTGCGGCAGGCCGGCGGGATCGAGCGAGCGCGGCAGGCCGTGCTCGACCAGGAGAAGCGCGTGCTGCGCGCGTTCGCGTCCGACGCCGAGCTGCGCGCGGCGGGAATGCTCACGGGGGTGGCCGCATGACGTGGGTGGTGCTGGTGTGCGGCGCGCTCATCACCGCGGGCGCCGTGTGCGCGATCGTGCGGGCCGAGAAGGGTCCGTCGATGCTGGACCGGACCGTGGCGCTCGACATCACCGTGACCGCGGTGATCGCCGCGGTGGCGCTGTACGCGGCCGTCGAGCGGCGCGTCGACGTGGTGCCCGTGCTCGTGGTGCTCTCGCTCGTCGGCTTCGTGGGGTCCGTGACGATCGCGCGGTTCGCGTCCGTGGAACCCGAGGGCGAGGGGCGTGTGCGCAGCCGCGAGGAGATCGCCGCCGAGGAGTCCGCGCGGCGCCAGGCGGAGCTCGACGAGCTGCGCGCCGGCCTCGAGCACGACGAGCACCACGGCGGCGGCGCGGAAGGAGAGGTGCGATGACTGCGGCCGACTGGGATGTGGTCGCGGACGTGGCCTCCGCGATCTGCCTGCTGGGCGGGGCGTTCTTCGTCCTGGCCGCGGGTGTGGGCGCGCTGCGGTTCGCGGACCTGCTCGCGCGCATGCACGCGGGCACCAAGCCACAGGTGCTCGGGCTGATCCTCGTGCTCGTCGGGCTCGCGCTGCGGCTGCGCTCCGGGGGCGCCGTGTGGGCGTTGGTGCTGGTGGCGGTGTTCGGGCTGCTCACGGCCCCGGTGGCCGCGCACATGGTGGGCCGCGCGGGGTACCGCACCGCGAAGGTCCGCCGCGACCTGCTGGTGGCCGACGAGCTGACGCGCGACCTGGAGGCGGCCCGCGAGCTCGACCGTCGGCTGCGCGGCCCGGACGCCGGCGGGCCCTCCTAGCGGGGCCGCGCGCCGGGGCCGGTGGTTGGATGGGCCTGTGCCGGGGCGGGCTGAGGTAGTCGTCGTCGGGTCGGGGCCGAACGGGCTGGCTGCGGCCGTGACCTGCGCGCGCGCCGGGCTGGCCGTCACCGTGGTGGAGGCGCAGCCGACGCCCGGCGGCGGCGCCCGCACGCTCGACCTCGGGCTGGCCGACGGGGTCGTGCACGACCTGTGCTCGGCGGTGCATCCGATGGCGTGGGCGTCGCCGTTCTTCCGCGCGTTCGACCTGTCCGCGCGGGGGGTGGAGCTCCTGACCCCCGAGGTGTCGTTCGCGCAGCCGTTGCCCGGCGGGCGCGCGGGGCTCGCGTATCACTCGCTCGAGCGGACGGTCGAGGAGCTGGGCGACGACGGTCCCGCGTGGGCGGCGCTCGTCGGGCGGCTCGCCCAGGACTGGGAGCACGTCGTGCGGGCCGCGCTCGGGGACAAGCGGTCGGTCCCATCCGGGCTCTTGCCCGGCGGCGTGCCAGCCGCGGCGGCGTTCGGGCTCGCGGTCGCGGAGCAGGGCACCCGCGCGTGGGGCCGCCGGTTCCGCGGCGACGTGGCCCCCGCTCTGCTCACCGGGGTGGGCGCGCACGCGATCTCGCGGCTGCCGTCGCTCGCGGCGGGCGGCACCTCGATGCTGCTCGCCCCGCTGGCGCACGCAGGGGCCGGCTGGGCCATTCCGCGCGGTGGGTCCGGGACGATCACCGCGGCGCTGCTCGACGACCTCGTCGCGCACGGCGGCCAGCTCGTGCTCGACCACCCCGTGCGCTCGTGGCCCGATCTCCCGCCGGCGCACTGCTACCTGTTCGACACCACGCCGCGGACGCTGGTCTCGGTGCTGGGCGACCACCGGCCCGCGAAGGCGGCGCGCGCGCTCTCGTCGTTCCGGTACGGCGACGGCGCCGCCAAGGTGGACTTCGTGCTGGACGGCCCGGTGCCGTGGGAGGCGCCGGGGGTCGGCGCGGCGGGGACCGTGCACCTGGGCGGCACGCGCGAGCAGATGGCGCACGCGGAGGCGCAGGTGGCCGCGGGCCGGCACGCCGAGCGGCCCGTGACGCTGGTGAGTGATCCGACCGTCGTCGACGACTCGCGCCGGGTGGGCGCGCTGCGGCCCTTGTGGGCGTACGCGCACGTGCCGTCGGGGTCGACGGTGGACGTCACCGAGACCGTCACCGCGCACATCGAGGCGTACGCGCCGGGCTTCCGGGACGTGGTCGTCGCGAGCCGCTGCGTGCCCGCGGCGCACCTGGCCCACCACAACGAGAACTACGTGGGCGGGGACATCTCCGCGGGCGCGGCGACGATCACGCAGATGTTCGCGCGCCCCACGGCGCGCCGGGAGCCGTACGCGGTGGGCCGCGACGGTGTCTACCTCTGCTCGGCGTCCACACCGCCGGGCCCGGGCGTCCACGGCCTGAGCGGCTGGTTCGCCGCCCGCCGCGCGCTGGCGGAGGTCTTCGAGATCCCCCACCCCCCACCCCTCCAGAGGTAAACCCCACCCCCTTCCGCCGAGTTCGTCGGAGAACCGCGAGTTCGGCGGAGATCTCCGACGAACTGGACCGTCTCCGACGAACTCGGCGGTGGGGTTAGCGGGAGGGCGTGGACAGGCGGGCGGCGCCCCTTGCCGCGAACGCGCGCGCCACTCCCACCACCGCTCCCGTGAACGCGGCCGCCAGGATGATCTCGGTGAGCGCGGAGTCGCCCGGGTCCTCTGCCCTGGGGGGCTTGTGGCCGCGGGCCGCCTTCCACGTCTGGTTCACGATCTGCGTCGCGATCCAGCCGGCCGCGATGGCGCCCACGGCGCCGACGACCTTGGCGAGGACAGGGGAGGAGGGCGTGTCCGGCATACTCCGGGACGCTACCCGCCGTCGTCGGGACCCGCGCGGGTTCCGACGAACCACGCCCGCCCGGACCTGGGCGCAGGTTGTCAGGGTGCGGGTCTAGGATCGTCGGCGAACGACAGGGGAGCGTCAGGGCGCCAGCCAGGACGCTGAGAGTGCGGACCACCGCAGACCCTCGAACCTGATCCGGCTGATACCGGCGTAGGGAGTCGGGCTTCTCATCTCCACGGTCGTCGGTTCCCGCCGCGCGGCGTGGAGCCGGCGGGATGTGGGGACCCCTCCTGCTGACGAAGGAGGAGCACCACCCATGGCGAGAGCCACCACGCGCGTGTCCCGCGCCCGCCGCATCCCGACGAGCCTCGCGGTGATCGCCGCGGCCAGCCTCGCGCTCACGGCGTGCGGGGCCGACGACGGCCCGGGCGGCGAGCCCGGCGGTGCGTCGTCGGGCCCGACGAGCGACACGGTCACGCTCGTCACGCACGACTCGTTCGCGCTGTCCGACGGGATCCTCGAGGGCTTCACCCAGGAGACCGGGATCAAGGTCGAGCTCGTGCAGCCGGGAGACGCGGGCACCCTCGTCAACCAGCTCGTGCTGACCAAGGACGCGCCGCTCGGGGACCTGGCGTTCGGCATCGACAACACGTTCGCGAGCCGGGCGGTCGACGAGGGCGTCGTCGAGAAGTACTCCTCGAGCGCGCCGGCCGCCGCGGACGCCGCGACCTTCGCCGCGGGCGACGACGGCGCGCTCACCGCGATCGACTACGGCGACGTGTGCGTCAACGTCGACCACACGTGGTTCACGGCGAAGGGCCTGGCCGAGCCCGCGACGCTCGACGACCTGACCAAGCCGGCGTACAAGGACCTGCTCGTGGTCCCCAACGCCGTGACCTCGTCGCCCGGGTTCGCGTTCCTGCTGGCGACGATCGGCGCCAAGCCCGACGGCTGGCAGGACTACTGGACCGCGCTCAAGGCCAACGGCCTGAAGGTGGCCGAGGGCTGGTCGGACGCGTACTACACGGACTTCTCCGCGGGCGGCGCCGACGGCCCGCGGCCGCTGGTGCTCTCGTACGCGAGCTCGCCGCCGTTCACCGTCCCCGAGGGCGGCGCCGAGCCGACGACCGGCGCGCTGCTCGACACGTGCTTCCGCCAGGTGGAGTACGCGGGCGTGCTCGCCGGCGCCGCCAACCCCGCCGGCGCCCAGAAGCTGCTCGACTACCTGCTGTCCGACGAGGTGCAGGCCGACATCCCAGGGTCCATGTACATGTACCCCGTGAGCTCAGCGGTGCCGTTGCCGCAGGAGTGGGCCGCGTTCGCCCCGCTGTCCGACTCGCCGTTCCACGTGGAACCAGCCGACATCACCCAGCACCGGCAGGAGTGGCTGCAGGAGTGGTCGGAGCTGGTGATCGGCTGACATGACGCTCACGACGACGGCGCCGCCCCAGCACCGCCCACTGGCCCGCGCGAGCAGGTGGCAGTGGCGGTGGCTCGGCTGGGCGGTGGCCGTCGTCGTGCCGGTCGCGTTCCTCGTCGCGTTCTTCGCATGGCCCGTCGCGGTCATGGTGGTCAAGGGGTTCGTCGTCGACGGGCGCCTGGACCTGTCCGGGTTCGCCGACGTGTTCTCCAGGCCGCGCACCTGGCGGATCGTCGGGCTGACGCTCGCGCAGGCGGGTGTGGCGACGGTGGTGTCGGTGGGCCTCGGAGTGCCGGGCGCGTACGTGCTGCACCGGCGCCGGTTCCCCGGACGCGCTGCGGTCCGGGCGCTGGTCACGGTGCCGTTCGTGCTTCCGACGGTCGTCGTCGGCGTCGCCTTCCGCTCGTTGCTGGTGGACGGCGGACCCCTCGGCTTCCTCCACCTGGACGGGACGTTCGCGGCGATCGTCGCGGCGCTCGTGTTCTTCAACTACGCGGTGGTGGTCCGGTCGGTCGGCGGGCTGTGGGAGCGGCTCGACCCGCGCGCCGAGCAAGCGGCCCGCGCGCTCGGGGCGACGCCGTGGCGGGCGTTCCGCACCGTGACCCTGCCGGCGCTGACCCCGGCGATCGCGTCCGCCGCGTCGCTCGTGTTCCTGTTCTGCGCGACCGCGTTCGGCACCGTGCTGGTGCTCGGCGGGCTGCGGTTCGGCACCATCGAGACCGAGATCTGGGTGCAGACGACGCAGTTCCTCGACCTGCGCGCCGCCGCGGTGCTCTCGGTGGTGCAGCTCGTCGTCGTGGCCGGCGCGCTGCTGGTGGCCGGGCGCGCGCGGACGCGGCGCGAGCGGGCCCTCGTGCTCGCGACACCCGGCGACGCCGTACGGCCGCTGCGGCTGCGGCGCGAGGGGCCCCGCGGGGACGGGCACGGCCCCGCGCTCGCGGCCGCCGCGCTCACCGCGGTGGTCGTCGTGCTCCTGGCGACCCCGCTGGTCAACCTGCTGGTCCGGTCGCTGCGCGTCGGCGACCATTGGGGGCTCGACCACTACCGCGCGCTCGGGCGCACCGGGGACGGCCTGACCGTGACGGTGTGGCAGGCCGCGGCGACCTCCCTGCGGATCGCGGCCGTCGCGATGCTCGTCGCGCTCGTCGTCGGCGGGCTCGTCGCGCTCGTCGTGTCCCGACGACCGCTCGCGGCGCCCGCGCGCCGGGCCATCGCCGGGCTCGACGCGCTCTTCATGCTGCCGCTCGGGGTGTCCGCCGTGACCGTCGGGTTCGGGTTCCTGGTCTCGATGCACGAGCCGTTCGGGCTGCCCGTGGACCTGCGGACCGCGTGGTGGCTGGTGCCGGTCGCGCAGGCCGTGGTCGCGGTGCCGCTCGTCGTGCGCACCGTGCTGCCCGTGCTGCGGGCCATCGACCCCCGGCTGCGCGAGGCCGCGTCGACCCTCGGAGCGGCGCCCGGCCGCGTGCTGCGATCCGTGGACCTGTCCCTGGCCGCGCGGTCCATCGGGCTCGCGCTGGGGTTCGCGTTCGCCGCGTCCCTGGGGGAGTTCGGGGCCACGTCGTTCCTCGCGCGGCCCGACACGCAGACCCTTCCCGTCGTGGTCTTCCGCCTCATCGGACGGCCGGGGCTGGACAACTACGGCGCCGCGCTCGCGGCGTCGGTGGTGCTCGCGGCGCTGACCGCGGGCGTCGTCGCGCTGTGCGAGCGGCTGCGCACGCGCGACGCAGGAGGTGAGTGGTGATGGCGACCGACGCAGGCACGACGACCGGCACGACGCGGGCCACGCCACTCGTCGACGCGGGCGCCGCCGAGTCGGGCGCCGTCGGGCTCGGGGTGCGGGACGTCGTCGTGCGGTACGGCTCCACCCGACGAGACCCCGGAACCGTCGCGGTCGACGGCGTGGACCTCACCGTCGCCCCCGGCGAGGTGCTCGCGCTGCTCGGGCCGTCCGGGTGCGGCAAGTCGTCGCTGCTGCGCGCGGTGGCCGGGCTCGAGCCGCTCGCGTCCGGCACGGTCACCTGGGACGGACAGACGGTCGCCGGTGTGCCCGTGCACCGCCGCGGGTTCGGGCTGATGTTCCAGGACGGCCAATTGTTCGCGCACCGGGACGTCGCGGGCAACGTCGCGTACGGGCTCGCCGGGGCTCCGCGGGACCAGGTCTCGGCGCGCGTCGACGAGCTCCTGGCCCTCGCCGGGCTCGCGGGGTACGGGCGGCGCGCGATCGCGACCTTGTCGGGCGGGGAGCGGCAGCGTGTCGCGTTGGCGCGCGCGCTCGCGCCCCGGCCCCGGCTGCTGCTGCTCGACGAGCCCCTCTCGGCGCTGGACCGTGCGCTGCGGGAGCGGCTCGCGCTCGACCTGCGCTCGGCGCTCGTCGCGACCGGCACCACCGCGCTGTTCGTCACGCACGACCAGGACGAGGCGTTCGCGGTGGCCGACCGGGTCGCCGTGATGGCCGATGGCCGCCTGCTGCAGGTCGCGGCGCCCGCCGAGCTGTGGCGTGCGCCGGCGTCACGCGAGGTCGCGCGCTTCCTGGGCTACGAGGCGTTCGTGCCCGCGGGCTCCGCGCCGCGTGAGCTCCTCGTGGCGGCGGAGGACCTCGTGGGCGGCCCCCGGCACGCGGTGCTCGCGCTCGCGGAAGGGGCGTATGTCGTCGTCGGGCTGGACTCCGGGCGCGCGTCCGCGACCGGGACCGTCCGGGGCGTCGCGTCTCGTCGCGGGCGGGCCGAGGTGCGCGTGCTCGTCGACGGCGTGGGCGAGGTGACCGCGCTCGCGCGCGCGGGCTCCGCGTGGGAGGCCGGTGAGCGCGTGCCGCTGCGGGTCGACGCGGACGCGCTCGCGGTCCTCATCGAGCAGCCCACGAGCGCGCCACCGCAGCCGCCCGCCAGCGGCTCCGGTGGCGGCGCCGCGGGTGGCGACTAGCGTCAGTGGGACACCGGCCGTCGACCGTCAGAGGTGATGCGCGATGTCCCTGGACCGCCGCGAGATCGTGTCGCTCGTGATCCCGGCCACCCTCGCCACCGTGTGGGAGCACCTGCGCAACCCCGTGCTCGCGCGGCGCTGGTTCGGCTGGGACCGGCCGGGGCTGGACGAGGACATCCACACCCACTTGATCGGTGAGCCCACCGAGTCCCGGTCGGTGGACCGCGACTCCACCATCCACACCCTGACCTGGCCCCACCATGACCAGGTCACGGTCAGCGGCGCCGCGCACGAGCCTGGCGTCACGCGGATCGTCGTCACCAGGCAGAGCCACGAGGGCCTGCTCGGCGCCTACGACGGCGTGCGCGACGAGGTCGACGAGAATTGGCTGACCTACGCGCACCAGCTCCACTTCGCGCTCACCGTGCGGCCCGACGAGGACCGCCAGACGCTCGCGGTCTTCGACCTCGACGCGGGCGACCGGCGCAGCCGCCTGCTGGACCGCGCGGGCCTGCACGGCGTGCGGGGCATCCCCGTGGGCGCGCACGTGCAGGCGCGGCGGCCCGACGGCACGCTGCTCGGCGGGACCGTGGCCTACAAGGCCGAGCACCAGTTCGGCATCCACTTGCACGGCGTCACCGAGGCGTTCCTGGTCATCCGCGAGACGCCGATCGCGTCCCACCCGCCGCACGGGACGGTCGGCGCGATCCTCTCGACGTACGGGCTGGACCCCGTGACGTTCGACGAGGTGCACGCGCGCTGGTCGGGCTGGTGGAAGCGGTCGGGCGCCGCGGTGCCGGCCTGAGCCCGACGACGTGCCGCAGCCCGACGACGTGCCCCCGCCGGGCTAGAGCTTGAGCTGCCAGGCGCCGCAGCACCCTGCGGGGCGGAACCCGAGCGCGATGTTGATCGCGAGCATGTGGTCGTTCTCCTCGGCGTTCCACGTGCCGATGCGCCGCACGCGCGGGCGTTCGACGGCCAGGCGCTGCAGGTTCGCGGCCTTGACGAGCATGCCGAGCCGGTGCCCGCGGTGCTCCTGCAGCACGAGTGTGTCGTCCTGGTAGACGAACTCCTGCGACGTCGGGATGGTCAGGAACTCGGTGTACCCGACGAGTTGCCCGCTCGGCACGTGCAGTGCGGTCGTGACCACCCGGCTCAGGCCGCGGGCGGCGATCGTCCGGTCCGCGGCGCGCACGCGCTCGGCGTCCCAGCGGTCCTCCTCGTACTCCAGCCCGGCCAGCGGCACGCCTGCGCTCATGCGCGTCTTCAGGACGGCCATGGCGTCGACCCACTCCTCGGGCGTGTCGCCCGACCAGCCGACCGTGCGGTACTCGTCGCCCGCGGCCTGCGCGGCGAGCGCGCGTTGCTGCTCGACGAACGCCTCGTCGAGCGGGACACCGAGGCGCGAATGCCGCTCGACCTGCTCCAGGACGAAGCCGCGCGCCTGCGCGAACCGCACGCTGGGCGCGTCGACGGGCACGCGGCCCGAGCCGGTCGGGGCGGTCAGCGCGCCGGGCCCGGCGGGCGGCTCGGCGGCGTGCTCCGACTCGCCCATGAGCGTGGTGCGTCCGCCGGCGCGGGCACGGAGCACGAGTTCGTCGTACAGCGCCCCGCCGACACCCCGGCCGCGGGAGCCCGGGCGCACGCCGACCTCGACGTAGGCCCACGTCGTGTTGTCCCGCAACGGCATGTTCAGCACGCCGTAGCCGTGCACCTGGGCGGGGGTGGGCTCGTCGCCGGCGTCGTCGTCGACCGCGGCCAGCCGCACGCGCCGCTCGTACTCCTGGTCGCGCATCGCGCCGAGCAGCTCGTGCGGCTCGCGGATGAAGTCGGTGTTGCCCCAGGTGTCGACGATCGACGCGTTCATGGCGTCGACGTACCCCCGCAGCAGCGCCGCCGCGGGCTCGTCGTGCGTCGCGGTGAGAGGGACCGCACGGATCGAGACCATGGTTCCCACGGTCTCGCCCGGGCTGGACGGGCGCCAACCCAATTAGCCTCGTCTCCATGAACTGGCTCGAGGTCGTCGGATGGATCGGGTCCATCCTGGTCATCGTCTCGCTCATGCAGGCCCGCGTGCTGCGGTTCCGGGTGCTCAACCTGGTGGGGGCCGCGATCGCGACGGTCTACAACGCGGTGATCGAGGTGTGGCCGTTCGCCGCGATGAACGGCGTGATCGCGGTCATCGACGTGTACTGGCTGGTCAGGCTGTTGCGCGAGGAGCGGCACTCCGAGGCCACCTACGAGATCGTGTCGGTGCCGCTGACGGACGCCTACCTCGCGCGTGTGGTCTCGGTGCACTTGGCGGACATCCACCGGTTCGCTCCGGGCTTCGCGCTGGAGCCCGCGCAGGGGCGGTGCGCCTTCCTGGTCGTGCGGGGTGACGAGACCGTGGGCGTCGTCGTGGTCCGCGACGAGGGCGCCGGGCTGGGGCGGGTCGAGCTCGACTACGTGACGCCGCGGTTCCGGGACTTCGAGCCCGGCGAGTTCGTGTACCGGCGGTCCGGCGTGTTCTCGGGGTGGGGGTTCTCGTCGCTCGTCGTCGATCCGGTGAAGGACAATCGGGACTACTACAGCCGGGTGGGGTTCGCGCCCGACGCCGACGGCACGTGGACGCGGGAGGTCGCGGCGGCATAGCCCGCCCGCTGAGGCCCTCGCCGTGTCGGGGTGGTGGACGGTCGGGTCCGCGTTAGAGTTCGGGTCTCCGAACTTCTAGACGAGGTGCACCGAATGTCGCTCCGCCAGGCTTCCACGGGCTCGCGCAACCCTGGCGCGCCCGTCGGGGTGCGCTCCGCGGGGCGCGGGGGCGCGTGGCTCCTGGGGCCGGCGTTCGTCGCCGCGATCGCGTACGTGGACCCCGGCAACGTGGCCGCCAACCTCACCGCAGGGGCGCGGTACGGGTACCTGCTGCTGTGGGTGCTCGTCGCCGCGAACGGCATCGCGGTGCTGATCCAGTACCAGTCCGCCAAGCTCGGCCTGGTCACGGGGCTCTCGCTGCCGGACGCGCTCGGGCGGCGGTTGCGACGAGGGCCGCGGCTCGCGTTCTGGGCGCAAGCGGAACTCGTGGCCGCGGCCACCGACATCGCGGAGGTCGTCGGCGGGGCGATCGCGTTGCACCTGCTGTTCGGGGTGCCGCTCGCGCTGGGCGGGCTGATCGTCGGCGCGGTGTCGCTGGCGTTGCTGGCCACGCAGAACCGGTACGGGCAGCGGCAGTTCGAGGCCGTCGTCGTCGGGTTGCTCGCCGTCATCACGCTCGGATTCCTGGCGGGGCTCGTCGTCAGCCCGCCGTCGGCCGCCGGCATGCTCTCCGGGCTGGTGCCGCGGTTCGACGGCTCGGACTCCGTGCTCCTGGCCGCCTCGATGCTGGGCGCCACCGTGATGCCGCACGCGATCTACGTGCACTCCGCGCTCGCCCGGGACCGCCACGGCCTCGCGCCCGCCGGGCCGTGGCGCGCGCGGCTGCTGCGCGCCACCAAGTGGGACGTGGGCATCGCGCTCGTCGTCGCCGGTGTGGTGAACATCGGGCTGCTGCTGCTCGCGGCCTCAGGGCTGCGCGGCGTGCCGGGGACCGACTCGATCGAGGGCGCGCACGCCGCGATCGCCGCGAGCCTGGGCCCGGTGGTCGGTGTGGCGTTCGCGGTGGGGCTGTTGGCGTCGGGGCTCGCGTCCACGTCGGTGGGGGCCTACGCGGGTGCGACGATCATGGCCGGGCTGCTGCGCCGCCGCGTGCCGCTGCTGGTCCGGCGCGTGGTGACGCTGATCCCCGCGGTCCTGCTGCTCGCGTTGGGCGCCGACCCGACGTGGACCCTCGTCGTCAGCCAGGTGGTGCTGAGCTTCGGCATCCCGTTCGCGGCCATCCCGCTGGTCCGCCTCACGCGCGACGCGACACTGATGGGCGAGGCCCGTACCGGCGCCCGCCTGCACGCGGTCCTCATCACGGTGGTGACCCTGGTGGTCGCACTGAACCTGACGTTGCTCGCCCTGTTGCTCACGGCCTAACCGCCCTCAGCCGCGGGACCGGCAGTTCGGCCCGAGACCGGCAGTTCAGGCTGCCGGTCTCGACTCAATGTGCCGGACTCGCACTGCCGGCTCACCAGGTCAGCTCGCGTCGACGTGCCCTCGGCCACGCCGCCGCCGGAACGTGCTCGCGGAGACGGCGTTCGAAGTCGGCCTGTGTCCGCAGGTCCACGGCGGTGAGGCGGACAATCCGCCAGCCCGTCTCGACGATCGAGTCGTGCCGCCGCTTCTCCGCCATGAACGCCGAGCTGTCGGGGTACTTGACGCGACCGTCGTACTCCAGGAGCAAGCGCCACTCGGGCCAGCCCAGGTCCGCCCAGTAGTTCCCCGTGTGCGTCCGCACCGGGATCTGCGTCGTGGGGACGGGGAGTCCAGCGAGAAGCGCGCGGAACCTGCACACCGACTCCGGAGGCGACTCCGCGCCCTCGTCGGCGAAGTCGAGCACTGCCCGCCCGCGGCCCGCGCCGCGCCGGCCGGCAGCACCCGTGGCGAGGAGCGTGAGTTCGTCTCGCGGCAGGCCCGCATGGAGTGCGGCGTCGACGACGACGAACGCGCCGGCCGGCGGCATGGTCGTCGCGCAGTCCCACACCGTCCGCGCAAGCGCTGTTGCTCTGGTCCCGAGGAGGTCGACGACGTGCTCGTCCGGCGGCAGAGGCGTGTGCCGCACAACCGTGCGGTCCGAACGCGAACTCGCCGAGGAAGGCTGGTAGACGTGCACGCGGGACGACTGCCGCCACAGCGGGAGGCCATGCAGGAACGCCGCCGACTCGTGGCTGAAGACGTGGCCAGTGAGGCGCCGCTGGACGCCGGCGATCCGCGCCCAGGTGTCGTCGGACCTCCCTGGCTCCGGGCCAGGGAGCACGTAGACCCCGCGCGCGATCCTCCGTGCGGCGCCGGCGGCGACCCGTCGTCGCACGAGCGAGCTCGGACTCGTGCTGGCCAGCATGAGCTGGGCGCCGAAGGCGGGCGGTGGGCTCAGTGCCGGGGTGACGCCGGGTCGTCGAGGCATGCGCCGAGGGTGCCCGACCTGGGCGGTTGGCGTGCCGCACCCTGTGGACAGCCCGATCGTCGGGCGGTGATTCCGGCAGTTTGAGCCCACACCGGCAGTTTGAACTGCCGGATTGGGCTCAAACTGCGGGGCTCGCGCCTGGGGTGGGTGAGGTGGGGAGGGTGGAGAGGCGGGCGTGGAGGTGGCGGCGTTCTGCCGGGTTGGTCGCCAGGGTGAGGGCGCGGTGGTACTGGGTGGCCGCGGCCTCGTGGTCGCCGGCGCGGATCAGGAGCTCGGCGCGTACCGCGGGGAGGCGGTGGTGGCGGGGCAGCGCCTCGTCGAGACCCTCCAGCAGCGCCAGCCCTGCGCGCGGCCCGATCGCCTCGGCCACCGCGACCGCGCGGGCCAGCCGGACCACCGGCGAGCCGGTGAGCTCCTCGAGCTGCTGGTAGTACCACGCGATGCGCGCCCAGCGGGTGTCGCCGGGCGCGTCCGCCCGCGCGTGCTCCGCGGCGATCAGCGCCTGCAGCCGGTACTCCAGCGCGAGCTTGGTGCTGGACTCCGCGGGCAGCCCGGCCACGAGCCCCAGACCCTCGGCGATCTCGTCCGAGCGCCACAGCCCGCGGTCCTGGTCCGGCAGCAGGATCAGCTCCCCGTCCGACGAGAGCCGCGCGTACCGCCGGGAGTGCTGCAGCAGCATGAGCGCGAGCAGGGCCTCGACGACGTCCCTGCCCGGCAGCAGGCTGGCCAGCAGCCGGGCGAGCCGGATCGCCTCGTCGGCCAGCGCGACCTCGTCGGGCCCCGCCTGGTACGCGGACGTGAAGGCCAGATAGATGACTGTGGCGACGACGTCCAGGCGTTCGCCGAGCTCGGCGGCCGGTGGCGTCGCGAACGGCACGCCCGCCGACGCCAGGCGCTTCTTGGCGCGAGTGACCCGCGCCGCCATCGCGGACTCCTGCACCAGCAGCAGCCGCGCGATCTCCCCGGTGGGCAGGCCGACGACGAACCGCAGCGTGAGCGCCACGCGGTCGTCGGCCGACACCGAGGGGTGGCAGCAGACGAAGATCATGCGGAGCTGCTCGTCCGCGACGTGCGCGCCCGGGTCGTCGGCCGCGGCGGCGAGCGTGCGCATCTCGTCGTCGACGGCCATCAGCGGGGCCTTGCGCTGGTGCACCGCTTCGGAGCGCAGGCGGTCCAGGACGCGCCGGCGGGCGGCGGTGAGGAGCCAGGCGCCGGGGTTGGTCGGGACGCCGTCGGCGCGCCAGTGGGTCGTCGCGGTGGCGAAGGCGTCGGCCGCGGCGTCCTCCGCCAGGTCCGGGCGGCGGTACTGCGCGACGAGCAGCGCGACGATCCGGCCCCAGCTCTCCCGCCAGGCCGCGGCGACCGCGGCGTCGGCGGCCGTGGCATCGGATGTAGTGGCGTCGGACGAAGTGGCGTCGGCAGAACTGGTCGCTGTGGCCTGGGGTGGTGGGACTGCCTCGTCGGGAACGCGCACGGGCCCATCCTGGACCCCCAGGCTCCGCACGTGCCCGTCAGTGCGCGACGACGGGACGGAGCTCTGCTGCCTCGCCGTCCTGCAGCAGGCGGGCGACCAGCGTGGCCAGATCGTCGAGGTCCCGCGTCGCGATCAGGTAGAAGCCGCCGAGCTGCTCGACGAGCTCGGTGAACGGGCCGTCCGACACCGCGACCGCGCCTTCGGCCCGGCGGATCACGCGTGACTCCGTCGACGGCATGAGCTCCTCGCCTCCGAGGATGCGATGACCGTGCTCGGCGCACGCGGCCGTGAAGGCGCCGTGGTCGGCCATCGCGCGCTCGTAGTCGGCGGGCGTCGCCGTCAGCCACACGGCCTCGGGGCCGTGCAGGAGGAGCACGTAGGTGGACTCGTCGGGCGCCACCGACTCGTCGGGGGTCTGCGTGGCCGTCTCTTCGGACATGATCGCCTCCTCGTCGGGCGGCCGGCGCCGCCCTCACGTCAGGATGACGCGCGGACGGGCCTGGGATCGACAGGTCCGGGCTTCGGAGTCTCGCGCGGCCGTCAGGCGGCGTTCTCGTCGAGCGGGGAGTCCTGGGCGTCGGCGTGGGCGACGTGCCGGAGCTGCGACCAGATCAGCACGACGAACACCGCCGAGCCGACGAACGCGAACCAGAACGGCGCCGTCACCCCGTAGCGCTGGGCCAGCACGCCGCCGACCAGCGAGCCGACCACCAGGCCGCCGAACACCCCGACCAGGTTCACCGAGCCGACGCGGCCCTGCAGCGCGGTGGGGACCGCGCGTTGGCGGACCGTGATGCTCGTCGTGCCCCAGACGAACGCGTGGGCGCCGAAGACGAAGAACACGACGAGCGCGACCCACGGGGTGCGCGTCAGCGCGAGCGCCAGGTGCGTCAGGGTCTCGATGATGAGGCCGATGCGCAGGAGGTCCGCGAGTGAGATGTGGCGGGTCAGCCACCCGTAGCACGCGGTCCCGACGAGGCCGCCGGCGGCCTGCACGGTGGTGACCAGGCCGAACCCGATCGCGCCCAGGCCCAGATGGTCCTTGGCGTACAGCACCAGCACCGACCACGCGGCGCCGAACGTGACGTTGAAGATCAGGATCGTCAGCACGAGCGTGCGCACCGCGGCGTGGTGCCACACCCACCGCACGCCCTCGGCGATCTCCGCGCGGATGTGCGAGCGCTCGTGCTTGGCCAGGCCGTGCGGCGGGAGCTGGAGCCTGGCCACCATGAGCGCGCCTGCGGCGATCAGCAGCGCGTCGACGACGAACGGCGAGGCGTGGCCGGCCGCGAACAGCGCGGCGCCGATCGGCGGCCCGATCAGCTGGTTGACCGTGATGAAGCCCGCCTGGATGCGGGAGTTGGCGATCGCGAGGTCGTCGCGGCGCACGAGCATCGGGATCAACGTGGCCGACGCGTTGTCCGCGAACGTCTCGGCGGTGCCGAGCAGGAACATCGCGGTCAGAACCAGCGCGATCGGAGCGGAGTCGACCAGCACCGCGAACGCGAGCGACGCCAGGACGACCACGCGCGCCCAGTTCACGGCGATGACGAGGCGGCGGCGGTCCAACCGGTCCGTGAGCGCGCCCGCCCACAGGCCGAAGAGCAGCGGTGGGAGCCATTGCAGGAACGCGGCGGACGCGACCAGGAACGCCGAGTCCGTCCGGGAGGCGACGAGCAGCGGGCCGGCCGCGATGACGATGCCGTCGCCCAGGTTGGTCGACCACGACGAGCCCAGCAGCCACCGGAACTGGTTGCCGAGGCGGGCGGGTGACAGGACTTCGGCGACGCGGTGGAGCACCGGGTGAACCTACCCCTCGGGCCGAAAGCCCCACGCGGCGCTCATCCGCATGGTGAGACGATTGACGGGTCGGTGACCCCGACGCCACTGCCGCGCCACGAACTTGCCCACAAGGAGCCTCCCGTGACCACCATGCCGCTGCCCCGCACGTACGTCCCTTCGCCGGTGTTCGCTCGCCTGCGCCGCGGGCTGCACGCGATGCGCTGGGCGCCCGCGCCCCGCTTCGAGGGCTCCGCGAGCAACCGCTGGCGGTTCGTCGGCTACGTCGCGGTCAGCATGGTGGCGTGGACGCTCATCGGCTTCGGCATCGCTGCGGCGCTGGGCGCCGTTCTCTGACGCCCGGTCTGACGCCCGGCTCTCTGACGCCCGGTCTCTGACGCCCAGATCCCGAGGCTCGGCGCCCCGGCGCGCGCCACGGCCGGGGCTCGGTCGCGGGGCCAGGCTCACGCCCCCACGTACGCCGCCAGGTGCTCCCCGGTCAGGGTGGAGCGCGCGGCGACGAGCTCTGTCGGCGTCCCCTCGAACACCACGCGGCCGCCGTCGTGCCCGGCCCCCGGGCCGAGGTCGACGATCCAGTCCGCATGGGCCATGACCGCCTGGTGGTGCTCGATCACGATCACCGACTTCCCGGACTCGACCAGCCGGTCCAGCAGCGCGAGGAGTTGCTGCACGTCCGCGAGGTGTAGGCCCGTGGTGGGCTCGTCGAGGATGTAGACGCCGCCCTTCTCGCCGAGGTGGGTCGCGAGCTTGAGGCGCTGACGCTCGCCGCCGGACAGCGTGGTGAGCGGTTGGCCGAGGGTCAGGTAGCCGAGCCCGACGTCGACGAGCCGCGCGAGGATCGAGTGGGCCGCTGGGGTCTTGGCGTCGCCCGACGCGAAGAACTCGAGCGCGTCCGTCACCGGAAGCGCGAGGACCTCGGCGATGTTGCGGCCGCCGAACGTGTACTCCAGCACCGACGCCTGGAACCGCTTGCCCTCGCACTCGTCGCACGTGGACTCGACCGTCGCCATCACGCCGAGGTCGGTGTAGATCACTCCGGCGCCGTTGCACGTGGGGCACGCGCCCTCGGAGTTCGACGAGAAGAGCGCGGGCTTGACCCCGTTGGCCTTGGCGAACGCCTTGCGGATCGGCTCGAGCAGGCCGGTGTAGGTGGCGGGGTTGCTGCGCCTCGACCCTCGGATTGCTCCTTGATCGATCGCGACGACCCCGTCGCGCGGCGCCACCGAGCCGTGGATCAGCGACGACTTGCCGGACCCCGCCACGCCCGTGACCACGCACAACACGCCCAACGGGATGTCGACGTCGACGTCGACCAGGTTGTGCGCGGAGGCGCCGCGGACCTCGAGCGCACCCGTCGCGGACCGCACCGACGCCTTGAGCGTGGCCCTGTCGTCGAGGTGCCGGCCCGTGACCGTGTCGGACGCGCGCAGGCCCTCGACCGTCCCCTCGAAGCAGATGGTCCCGCCCGCTGACCCGGCGCCCGGGCCGAGGTCGACCACATGGTCCGCGATCGCGATCGACTCGGGCTTGTGCTCGACCACGAGCACGGTGTTGCCCTTGTCCCGCAGTTGCAGCAGCAGCGTGTTCATTCGCTCGATGTCGTGCGGGTGCAGCCCGATCGTGGGCTCGTCGAACACGTACGTGACGTCGGTGAGCGACGAGCCGAGGTGCCGGATCATCTTGGTGCGCTGCGCCTCGCCGCCAGAGAGGGTCCCGGCGGGCCGGTCGAGCGAGAGGTAGCCCAACCCGATCTCGGCGAACGAGTCGAGCAGGTGCTGCAGCCCCGCGAGCAGCGGAGCGACTGTCGGCTCGTCGAGCCCCCGCACCCACTCCGCGAGGTCGGAGATCTGCATCGCGCACACGTCCGCGATGCTCCTGCCGCCGATCTTCGAGGCCCGCGCCTCGGGCCCCAGCCGCGTGCCCTCGCACTCGGGGCACGTCGTGAACGTGACCGCGCGCTCGACGAACGCGCGGATGTGCGGCTGCATCGCGTCCACGTCCTTGGCCAGGAACGACTTCTGGATCTTGGGGATCAGCCCCTCGAACGTGACGTTGATGCCCTCGACCTTGATGCGGGTCGGCTCCTGGTACAGCAGCGCGCGCAGCTGCTTGGGCGTGAACTCGCGGATGGGCTTGTCGGCGGGGAAGAGGCCGCTCGCGCGGAAGATCCGGCCGTACCAGCCGTCGATCGTGTAGCCCGGGACGGTCAGCGCGCCCTCGGCGAGCGACTTGCTGTCGTCGTACAGCGCGGACTTGTCGAAGTCGTTGACCGAGCCCATGCCCTCGCACCGCGGGCACATGCCGCCCAGGCGGTTGAACGTGACCTTCTCGGCCTTCGTCGCCTCGCCCTTGTCCACCGTGATCGCGCCCGACGCGCTGACGGTCGGGATGTTGAACGAGTACGCGTTGGGCCCGCCGAGGTGCGGCGTGGCCAGGCGGCTGAACAGGATGCGGAGCATCGCGTTGGCGTCGGTCGCGGTCCCGACGGTCGAGCGCGGGTTGGAGCCCATGCGCTCCTGGTCGACGATGATCGCGGTGGTCAGGCCCTCGAGCCGGTCCACGTCCGGGCGCGCGAGCGTGGGCATGAAGCCCTGCACGAACGCGCTGTACGTCTCGTTGATCAGGCGCTGCGACTCCGCCGCGATCGTCGCGAACACCAGCGAGCTCTTGCCCGAGCCGGAGACCCCCGTGAACACCGTGAGCCGCCGCTTGGGCAGGTCGACGCTCACGTCCTTGAGGTTGTTCTCACGCGCGCCGTGGACCCGGATCAGGTCGTGCTCGTCCGCCGTGTGGGCGCGGGCACCCTGGGTCGCGGTCGTCGTCATCCGTGGCCTCCTCGTCGCGCGGCCGGCGCCGCTCCGACGAGACTAGACGCCGCCACCGACACGGCCCCGGCGGCCGCCACACTCCGCGCAGCGGGCGCGGCCATGCGCCGTGGCAGAGTGGCCCGGACGAACGGAGGGCCATGAGCCAGTCAGCTCACGACGAGCACCAGCACCACGAGGGCGCGCGGGTGGAGGACCACCACGCCCACGCCGAGCCGGCGCCGGGCGCGCAGGAGTTCAGCGTGGACCGGATCCTCGACCCCGCCTTCTGGGAGGAGCGGTACGCCGCGTCGGAGTCCGTGTGGTCGGGTAAACCGAACCAGGTCGTCGTCGACGAGGTTGGGGACTTGCCGCCGGGGCGCGCGCTCGATGTCGCGGCGGGTGAGGGCGGCGACGTCGTCTGGCTCGCGCAACGCGGCTGGTCGGTGGTCGCGCTCGACGTGTCCGCGACCGCGCTCCGGCGCTGCCAGGACGCCGCCGACGCGCGGGGGCTCGGCGCGCTCGTGACGACCGTCGAGCACGACGCCGTGACCTGGCGCGACGACGCGGGCTACGACCTGGTGACCTCCGCGTTCATGCACCTGCCGCCCGAGCTGCGGGGCGCGTGGCTGGCGAACCTGGCCGGCCTGGTCGCGCCCGGGGGCACGCTGCTGATCGTCGGGCACCACGCGCTGGACCTGCAGACGACCGTCGGCCGCCCGAACCATCCCGAGCTGTTCGCGGACGCCGCGGAGTTCGTCGAGGGGCTGCCCGCCGACGAGTGGCAGGTGGTGACCGCCGAGGCGCGCCCGCGCCCCGCCGTCGACGCCGAGGGCCGCGAGATCACACTGCACGACGCGGTGCTCCGGGCAATCCGCCTGGCTCCTTGAAGTCGCCTGGCACCCACCCACAACCCCCCCCCCCCCCCCCCCCCGCGCGGGGTGGGGAGGGGGCGGGTTACGGGTGGCGGGTGTTGCGCCAGTGGACCCACTCTGCCGCTAGGGAGAGGTCGTAGTCCGGGCCGCTGGCGCTGACCGTGAGGAGGGTGGCGCCGGCCGCGAGCAGGTCGTCGCCGACAGCCTGCGGCGGCGACGAGACCGCGACCGAGCGCTCCACCAGGGTCGCGGTGTCCCGTCCGACCGCTGCGCCGTGCTCGTCGAGGATCGCGCTCTTGCGGCGCAGGGTGTCCACGTCGCCGAACGAGTGCCACGCGTCGGCGTGCTCGGCCACGACCCGCAGCGTCTTGCGTTCGCCGCCCCCGCCGATCAGGACCGGGATGTCGCGAGTGGGCGCCGGGTTGGACTTGGCCCAGCGGGCCTTGATGCGGGGCAGCGCGTCGGCGAGGTCCGCGATCCGGGTGCCGGGTGTGCCGAACTCGTAGCCGAACTCGTCGTAGTCCTTCTCGAACCAGCCCGCGCCGATGCCCAGGATCAGGCGGCCGCCGCTGATGTGGTCGACCGTGCGGGCCATGTCGGCGAGCAGCTCCGGGTTGCGGTACGAGTTGCACGTGACGAGCGCGCCGATCTCGACGCGGCTGGTCTGCTCCGCCCACGCGCCGAGCATGGTCCAGCACTCGTAGTGCTTGCCGTCCGCGTCGCCGTAGAGCGGGAAGAAGTGGTCCCAGTTGAAGACGACGTCCACGCCCAGGTCCTCCGCGCGGCGGACCGCGTCACGGATCTGGCCGTAGTCGGCGTGCTGGGGCTGGAGCTGGACACCGATGCGCAAGGGGCGAGTCATTTCATCGACGCTAGATCAGCGCCGCCGCGCCCCGCGACTGGAAACCCTCCGACGTACTCGAGACGGAACGGGCCGGGGATCGCACGCTCGCGGCTGGAGTGCACGCTCACGGCTGGAGTGCACGCTCGCGGCTGGGGGGGGGGGTTATGGGTGGTGGGGGGAGGTGCTGGCGCGGGCGGAGAGGCGGGGGGTGGGGGCCTGGTGGGGGCGGGGTGGGCCGCCGGCCAGGGTGGTCAGGACGCACGTGCCCACCTGTTGGCCCATGCCGTGGACGTCCAGGGCCATCGCCGAGAGCGGCGGGGACGCCAGGCGGCACAGCGCGGAGTCGTCCCAGGCCAGCAGCGAGAGGCGCCCGGGCACGGCGATGCCCATCTCCTGCGCGACGCCCAGCGCCGCCAAGGCCATGACGTCGTTGTCGAAGATGATCGCGGTCGGGGCGTCGCGGCGGCCCAGCAGCGAGCGGACCGCGTGCTTGCCGGCCTCCTCGGTGTAGTCGCCCTCCACGGAGATGCCCCGCACGGCCAGCGCGTCGCACTGCGCGGTGAAGCCGGCGGTGCGGGCCCGGGTGTGCAGCAGCGACACGGGCCCGGACACACGCGCGAGCGACGAGTGCCCGAGCCCGACCAGGTACGCCACGGCGTCCCGCATGGCCTGCTCGTCGTCGATCCACACGTTGGTGAACTCCATGCCGCCGCGCGGCCCGCCCACCACCACGGCAGGCAGGCCGAGCGACGAGAGGACGGGCAGGCGCGGGTCGTCGTCGACGACGTTGACGACGACGACCGCGTCCACCATGGACCCGGCGGCCCAGCGCCGGTACGCGGCGATCTCGGCGGCGTGGTCCGGCACGACGTGCAGCAGCAGCGAGCGGTCCTCGGTGGCGAGGACCGACTCGATGCCGCCGATGAGCTCCCCGAAGAACGGCTCGTGGCCCAGCATCCGCGCCGGGCGCGCGAGCACCAGGCCCACGGCGTCGGAACGGTGCAGCTCGGCGGGCACGTCGGCGTGCGCGTCTGGACTCACGCGTTGGAGCGTAGCCGCACCACGTCGTTCGCGGTCCGCAGCACGGGCGCGCTGACCAGCGCGTCCTCCAGGCCGTCCACCGCGGTCCGCACGTGGAGGGTCGCGGCCTCACCCGCGGGCAGTGTGACCAGGCTCGACGACACGGCCGCGTCCGGGTCTAGGCGGTCGACGTGCAGCGCGAGGTCCTTGACGAGGGACTGCGCCACGACCCGCACCACGTACCCGTCGGCGACCCGCTCGGCGCGCGCCTCGAGCGGCGCCGGGGACAGGTCGAGGTCCACGTCCTCCACCCAGCAGTGGACGGCCCGCAACGGGACGTCGTCGGACGCCAGCGTCGCGACGAGCACCTCATGCGCGGCGTCGTCGGGCACCCGCACCTCGTCGGGGAGCTCGACGAGCGCGACGGACCACGGCCCGACCGCCACGGGCAGCGCGGCGGTCGCGACGACGACGCCCGAGAGCCCGGTGCGGGACACGGCGACGGCGCCGGCCCACTCGTCGGCCGTGTCGTTGACGACTGCGAGCACCTCGCGGCCGTCGCGCGAGACCACGGTCAGCAGCCGCGGCGCGTACGCGGCGCGCAGCGCCCACCACAGCGGCTTGGGGCGCTCGTCGCCGTCCACGGCGGCCCAGGAGGTCACGGGCCAGCAGTCGTTGAGCTGCCAGACGATCGACCCAGCGGTGCGCGGCCACCACGACCGGTAGTGCTCGATCGCGTGCGCGACGGCCCGCGCCTGGTTGAGCTGGGTGGCCCAGTGCCAGTCCGAGAAGTCCTCGGGCACGCCCAGGTGCGGCTCGAGGCCGCGGTCGAGCTTGCCGTTGCCGTCGTCGGCCTTCTGGTGCAGGAGCCAGACGGCGTCCGTCTTGGCGAGCGGCGCCCCGTCGGGGTTGCGGACCGCGCGCTCCAACGTGGCCCACGTGGGCGGGCCCTGGAAGCCGAACTCGGAGGAGAAGCGCGGCACGTCGTCGCGGTAGTGCGTGTAGTCGATCCGGTTCCAGACCTCCCACTGGTGGTGGGTGCCGTGGTCGGGGTCGTTGGGGTGGAGCTCGGGGTGGCCCGGGGAGTAGGGGCTGCCGTCGGAGTACGGCCGCGTCGGGTCGAGCTCGGCGACGATCCGCGGGAACAGGTCCGTGTAGTACGCGTCGCCCCAGGTCCGGCCGTCGAGCGCCTCGCGCCAGCCCCAGTCGGCGAAGCCCCAGATGTTCTCGTTGCCGCCGTTCCACAGCACGAGCGAGGCGTGCGACGAGAGGCGGGCCACGTGCTCGCGCGCCTCGGCCTCGAACTCGTCCCAGAGCGGCGCCTCCTCGGGGTACGCGTAGCAGGCGAGCGGGAAGTCCTGCCACACCATGAGCCCGCGCTCGTCGGCCAGGTCGTAGAAGTCCTCGGACTCGTAGATGCCGCCGCCCCACACGCGCAGCAGGTTCAGGTGCGCGTCCGTCGCCTGGTCCAGGCGGCGGGCCAGGCGCTCGCGCGTGATGCGCGTGAGCAGGTGGTCGTCGGGGATCCAGTTGGCGCCCTTGACGAACACGGGCCGGCCGTTGACGACGAACGTGAAGGCGGTGCCGTGCTCGTCGTCGCCGCGGTCGAGCGCGACCGAGCGCAGCCCGATCCGGCGCTCCCACGACCCGAGCTCGCGGTCGCCGCCGAGCGCGACGCGCAGGCCGTAGAGCGGCTGGGCGCCGTGGCCCGCGGGCCACCAGCGCTCGGGGCGCTCGACGACGACCTCGAGCACCGCGCTGTCCGCGCCCGCGGGGATCACGCCGCGCACGACGAGGGGGGCGTCGCGGCGCAGGTCGTGGAGCTCGTCGTGGGTGAGGTGCTCCGTGCCCGGGCTGGTGAGCGTGACGACGACGGGCAGCGCGGGCGAGTCGTCGAGCGACGAGCGCTCCACGTCCACGTGGACCGCGACGCGCGCGGGGCTGGCGGGGTCGGCGCCGTCGTCGAACGTGACGAGCGGGCGGACGCCCGCGATCCGCGCGGTGCGCCAGCGCTCGAGCCGCACCGGCCGCCAGATGCCCGCGGTCTGCAGGTCCGGTCCCCAGTCCCAGCCGAACGAGCAGGCCATCTTGCGGACCATGTTGAGGGGGTGCGGGTAGGCGCCGGGGCGGGCCCCGAGCCGGTCGCGCTCGGCGAGCGCGTGCTCGAGGGCTGAGCGGAACGCGACGGTCAGCGCGAGCGGTTCGCCGTCCGCCGACGCCAGGACCTCGCGCACGTCGAACCGGTACGAGCGGTGCTGGTTGGCGGTGTTCCCGACGAGGGCGCCGCCGAGCCGGATCTCGGCGACCGTGTCGAGGCCGTCGAAGACGAGGTCGACCCGCTCGTCGGCCGCGGGGGCGTGCGCGGTGAGCGTGCGCGCGTACTCCCAGTCGACCGAGTGTATCCAGGTGAGCTCGGCCTCGGCCTGGTCGACGTAGGGGTCCGGGATGAGGCCCGCGTCGAGCAGGTCGGTGTGCGTGGTGCCCGGCACGGTGGCCGGGACGGTCTGCTCGACGAGGCGCGCCGCGAGCTCGGCCGGGACGGGCCCGGCGGTCGCGCGCAAGGTCCAGCCGTCGTGCAGGTCCTGGGCGTTCATGGTGGGGGTGCTCCTGTGGTTCATGTGGCTGAAGGTGGGTGGGCCGGGGCCGACTACTTGACCGCGCCCGCGGCGAGCCCGTTGTAGATGTGCCGCTGCAGCAGCAGGAAGACGACGAGGGTCGGGGCGATCACGATCAGCGCGCCTGCCGAGAGGATGTTCCATTGCGCGCCGAGCGGTCCCTTGAACCGCTGCAGCGCGGTGGACACGACGCCCAGGTCCCGCGACGGCATATAGAGGAAGGGAATGTAGAACTCGTTGTAGATCGCGATTCCCTTGATGATGACGACGGTCGCGATCGCGGGCTTCATGAGCGGGAAGATCACGCGCCGGTAGATCGTGAAGTGGTTGGCGCCGTCGAGCGTCGCGGCCTCGTCGAGCGAGATCGGGACCGACCGCATGAACTGCACGAAGATGTAGATGGACACGATGTCGGTGCCCATGAACAGCACGATGGGCGCCATGCGGGTGTTGAACAGCCCGAGCGAGTTCACCACCTGGAAAGTGGCGACCTGCGTGGTCACGGCGGGCACCAGGGCGGCGGTCAGGAACAGCCCGACGACGAGCCCTTTGAACCGGAAGTGGAATCGGTCGATCGCGTAGGCGGCCATGGTGCCGATGACGATCGTGCCGGTCACCGAGACCACCAGGATGATCGTGGTGTTCCAGAACGCGTGCAGCATGTCGGCGCGCGTGAACGCCTCGACGAAGTTGGACCACGACAGCCCGCGCGGCGGGTCGAGCGGGCCGCTCGTCGCGTAGTCCTGCTTGGACTTGAGCGACGTGAAGACCACGACGACGAGCGGGACCAGCGCGACGAGGCTCGCCAGGACGAGCGACGTGTACTTGCCGAGGGCGGCGGTGCGGCGGATCACGTGAGGTTCACCTGCTCTTCCGGGACGACCTTCCGCTGGATCCACGTGACGATCAGGATGATCACGAGCAGCACGACGGCCATGGCCGAGGCGAGCCCGACCTTGTTGAACTTGAACGCCAGATTCACGGTCTGGATGACGAAGGTCGCGGAGCCGTTGGCGCCGCCCAGCATGACGAAGGGGATCTCGAAGACGGACAGGCTCCCGGAGATCGCGAGGATGGCCGAGAGGCTGATGATCGGCTTGATCCCAGGCGCGATGATGTACCGGAACTGCTGCCAGCGATTCGCGCCGTCGAGCTCGGCGGCCTCGTAGATGCCGCCGGGGATGGACTGGATCGCGCCGAGGAACAGCACGAAGTTCAGCCCCATGAACCGCCACACCGACGTGCTGGCCAACGAGTAGTTGACGATGTCCGGGTCGCCCAGCCAATGCGGGGCGGAGCCGTCCGGCAGCCCGAACATCCCCAGCACCGTGTCCAGCGTGCCGCCCGGCTGGAAGAAGTACAGGAAGACGAACGCGACCGCGACCCCGTTGATGAGGTACGGGAAGAACAAGATGCCTTTGAACAGGTTCTTGAACCACGTGGAGAAGCTCAGGATCGTGGCGAAGTACAGCGCGAGCGTGATCTGCACGACCGACGCGGCCAGGTAGTACAGGCTGACGAAGAACACCCGGAACAGCTCGGGCCGCGTGAACACCTCGACGTAGTTGTCGAAGCCGACGTAGTCCTTGGTCTTGCTGATGCCGTTCCAGCTGGTCAGCGAGTACCAGAACATGTTCACGACCGGGATGTACGTGAATGTCACCAGCAGCACCAGCGGCACCAGGAGGAACAGCCAGGGGGTGATCTTCCAGCCGCGGTCCGTCGGGCGGGGCGGGCGCTCGCCGCGCAGCCGGAGCCTGGGGCGCCGGTGGGGCGGCATCGGCGCCGCGACCTTCGTCGTGACACTGGTCATCGCAAGAACTCCTCGGGGCAGCGCTCGTCGCGAGCGACGGGGGACGGGCCGCGGGGGGGGGGGGGGGGGGGGGGGGGCCCCCCCCCCCGCGGCCGCCTGGGGCGACATCAGCGAGGACCTGCGCTACCTGGAAGCACACGACTTCCGATCGATCGTGCGGCCTGCTGCGGCGGTGCCGGCATTCGGCGTGCCTGCACCG
>JAEWOA010000258.1 GCA_023461115.1 Actinomycetes bacterium | reverse complement strand
CAGCCCACCCAGCCGCAGCAGCCCACCCAGCCGCAGCAGCCGGACCCGGCGCCCGAGCCCGCGCAGCCCAGCCCCACGCCCACCAAGCCCCCGGCTGCCGGCCTCGGCACGGGCACGTCGCGCGGCTCGGCAGCCGCTGGCCAGGCCGCGTTCACCGCGGCCAAGACGCTGCTCGGCGCCCCGTACGTGTGGGGTGGCACCGGCCCCGGCTACGACTGCTCGGGCATGACGATGACCGCGTGGCGCGCGGCGGGCGTGAACCTCAACCGGACGTCACGCGACCAGTACAAGCAGGCGCTGAAGATCCGGTACGACGACCTGCGCGTCGGCGACCTCGTCTTCTGGGGCGACGACCCGAACGACCCGAACTCGATCTACCACGTGGCCATGTGGGCCGGGAACGGGCAGATCATCGAGGCTCCGAGCCCCGGCAAGGTGGTCCGCATCACGACGATGCGCTGGACCAACAGCATGCCGTACGCCGCCCGCCCCTAACCGCGAGCGTGCACTCCAGCCGTGAGCGTGCACTCCAGCCGTGAGCGTGCACTCCAGCCGCGAGCGTGCACTCCAGCCGCGAGCGTGCACTCCAGCCGCGAGCGTGCACTCCAGCCGCCCGAGACACAGCGAGCGTGCACCCAGCCGCCGGCTGGAGTGCACGCTCACGGCGTGTGAAGGGGGTGGGTCAGTGGGTGTAGCCCGCGTCGATCGCGCGCTGGCGCGACTTCTCGATCTCGGCCTCGGCCTCGGCGCGGCCGACCCAGTGGGCGCCCTCCACCGACTTGCCGGGCTCCAGGTCCTTGTAGACCTCGAAGAAGTGCTGGATCTCCAGGCGGTGGAAGTCGGACACGTCATCGATGTCCTGGCGCCACGCGGCGCGCTGGTCGCCCGTGGGGACGCACAGCACCTTGTCGTCGCCGCCCGCCTCGTCGCGCATGCGGAACATGCCGAGCGCGCGGCAGCGGATCAGGCAGCCGGGGAACGTGGGCTCCTCCAACAGGACGAGCGCGTCGAGCGGGTCGCCGTCCTCGCCGAGCGTGCCCTCGATGAAGCCGTAGTCGTCGGGGTAGCGCGTGGAGGTGAACAGCATGCGGTCGAGGCGGATGCGCCCCGTCGCGTGGTCCACCTCATACTTGTTGCGCTGACCCTTGGGGATCTCGATCGTGACGTCGA
Organism: Actinomycetes bacterium; assembly: GCA_023461115.1. GTDB lineage: Bacteria > Actinomycetota > Actinomycetes > Actinomycetales > Cellulomonadaceae > Cellulomonas. The sequence goes on along the minus strand of JAEWOA010000258.1, from coordinate 2,689 downwards.
ACTCCATTGCATCCTCCATGCCGGGCCCGGCGGGCGCTCATCGTCGGTCCGGCGCGCCAGATGGTCAGGGGCGCCGCGTGCTCGTCATAGTCTGACGCACCGGCGGGGGTGCTTGCCCGCGGGGTTGTCGTCAGGAGCGTGAAAATGGCCACAGGCGCCAAGGTGCTGGGCGCGACGTTGGCCGTCGTGCTGCTCGGCGGCGCCGGGTACGTGGCGGCCGACGCGTACGACGTCGTGCCCGGCCTGGTGACGCTCGAGGAGCCGCCGCCGACGCCCGCTCCCTTCCCGACGGCGCCCGGCGCGGTCGAGGCGCCCGCGCCCGTCGCCGCGCTCCCGGCGCTCGACGAAGCGGCCGCCAAGCCGCAGCCGGCGCGGGTCCAGGCGCTCGTCGACGCGCTGGCCGCGGACAAGCGCCTCGGCGGCGCCGACGGGGTCGGCGTGCTCGTCACGGACCAGTTGACGGGCGAGGTGGTCGCCGAACACCTGCCCACACGGGGCCGCGAGCCGGCGTCCACCGCCAAGCTCGTCACCGCGGTCGCCGCGCTCTCGTCGCTCGACGGCTCCTCGACCATCCCCACGCGCGTCGTCCGCGCGTCGGCGGACGTGATCGTGCTGGTGGGCGGCGGGGACATGATGCTCGGCGCGGACGCGGGCAACCCGCTCGCGGTCAACGGGCGCGCGGGCCTGGGAGACCTGGCGCGCGCCACCGCCAAGCAGCTGCGGCTCGAGGGCCGCGCCAAGGTCGCCATCCAGGTGGACGACACCCTGTTCACCGGCCCCAAGATCAACCCCAACTGGGCCGCCACGGACCTGTCGGGCGGCTTCGTCGCGGCCGTGACGCCCCTCGCCGTGGACGTCGCCAAGATCAAGCCCGGCGAGTACCCGCCGCGCTACCCGGACCCGACGATGTCCGCCGCCAAGGTGTTCGCGCAGCGCCTGACCGCCGCGGGCATCACGGTCACGGGGACGCCCAAGCGCGCGCAGGCCCCCGCCGGCGCGCAGGAGCTCGCGGTCGTGCAGTCCGCGCCGCTCGCGGACGTCGTGCACTACTTCCTCGAGACGTCGGACAACACGATCACCGAGGTGGTCTCGCGCCTCGTCGCGATCGACGCGGGCCTGCCCGCGAGCTTCGAGGGCGGCACGTCGGCGGTGCTGCGGCAAGTCGCGCAGCTCGGCGTGGACATCACGGGCGCGCACCTCGAGGACGCCTCGGGGCTCGCGGAGGGCTCGACGCTCGCGCCGCGCACCCTCGACGGCTTGCTCCACCAGGTCACCTCGCCCACCCAGCCCGCGCTGCGGCCCGTCGCCGCGGGCATGCCGATCGGCGGCCTGACCGGCACGCTCAACGACCGGTACACCAAGTCCACCGCGCGCGGCTTCGTGCGCGCGAAGACCGGCAGCCTCAAAGGCACCACCGCGCTGGCCGGCACGGTCCTGGACACCGACGGCCGGCAGCTCGTCTTCGCGGTGATCGCCGACCACACCCCGCCGGGCGGCCAGTACGGACCACGTGCGGCGATCGACGCGTTCGTGACCAAGGTCCAGGCGTGCGGGTGCTCCGGTTGACCGCCGGATAGCGTGAGCCCGTGAGCACCGGCGCCGGACCCGTCGACTGGAGCGCCGCCGCGCGCATCGCGGGACGGCTGGCGCCCCCCGGTCCCGTGGCCGACCATGGCGAGCTGACGGCGCTCGTCGACGAGCTCCGCGCGTCCGCGGCGCGGGCCGCCGCGCACGTCGTCGAGACCACGCGCATGGACCCCGGGCGCCCCGCCGCCGAGCTGTCGCAGGTGCTCGTCGTCGACCGGCCCGGCTGGGCGCGCGCCAACACGCAACTGTTCGCGGTCATGGCCGAGCCGCTGCTCGAGTCCCACCCGCAGGCGTCGGCGGCCGCCCGCCTGGGCTCGGCCGCGCAGGTCGGCGCCGTGCTCGCGTTGCTCGCGGGCAAGGTGCTGGGCCAGTTCGACCCGTTCACGGCGCCCGGGCAGGGCCGTCTGCTGCTCGTCGCGCCCAACGTGCTGCACCACGAGCGCACGCTCGGCGTCGACCCGTCCGACTTCCGCCTGTGGGTCGCGCTGCACGAGCAGACCCACGCGCTGCAGTTCGCCGCGGCGCCGTGGCTCGCCGGGCACGTGCGCTCACGCTCGGCGGAGCTGCTGGAGGGCTTCACGCACGACGACGAGGACTCGCTGGCCGACCTGTTCTCGTCGGTCGCGCGCGCGCTGACGGGCCCGGGAGGCGGTGTCCTGGGCGTCCTCGACGAACGACAGCGAGCGGTGTTCGACGAGGTCAGCGGCATCATGGCCCTGCTGGAGGGGCACGCCGACGTGACGATGGACGCCGTGGGGCCGTCCGTCGTGCCGAGCGTGGGGCACATCCGTCGCAAGTTCGAGGCCAAGCGCGACTCGTCCGCGCGCTCGCGCGGCCTCGAGCGCGTGCTGCGGCGCGTGCTCGGCATGGACCTCAAGCTCGCGCAGTACCGCGACGGCGCCGCGTTCGTGCGCGGTGCGCGTGCGCGAGTCGGGGTCGCCGCCTTCAACGCCGTGTGGGCGGGCCCCGAGAACCTCCCGACCGCCGACGAGATCCACGACCCAGGCGCCTGGGTCCGCCGCGTCCACGGCTGACCGGCGATGACGGGCCCCGCCCCCAGCGTCGCGGCCATCCGCCGCGCGATCCGCACCACTCTGACCGC
>JAEWOA010000257.1 GCA_023461115.1 Actinomycetes bacterium | reverse complement strand
CGAGCAGGCCGTGCAGCGCGCCGAGCATCTGATCGGCCACGTGGGCCTGCTGGTCCACGAGCCGCTCGACCCGGTCTCGCGGGCGTGCCCCGACGCGCGCGCCAACGGCGAGAACCTGTCCCGGCTCGCGGCGCCGCCCGCGGACGTGGTGGCCGCGTGGCTGGACTCGCCCGCGCACCGCGCCAACCTGCTCTCGCCGGCGTTCTCCGAGGTGGGCGTCGCGTGCGTGGTGGACCGCGGCGAGATGGCGTGCTCGCAGGTGTTCCTGGGCTCCGGCTCCGGGCTGGTGAGCTGAGCCGCGACGCGAGGGCTCAGCCCGCCGCGTACTTGGCCTCGGTCGCGGCCTTCGCGCCCCGCCACCACGACTCGTGCGCGCGGTACCAGTCGACGGTGGCGGCCAGCCCGTCCGCGAACGACGTGTAGCGCGGCGACCAGCCCAGCTCGTCGCGCAGCAGCGACGAGTCGATCGCGTACCGCAGGTCGTGGCCCGGGCGGTCGGTGACGAAGTCGATGTCGTCGGCCGGGCGCCCGAACACCGCCAGCAGGTCCCGCACCACGTCGAGGTTGCTGCGCTCGCCGTCGGCGCCGATCAGGTAGGTCTGCCCCGCGCGCCCGTCGGTGAGGATGCGCCACACCGCCGCGTTGTGGTCGTCCACGTGGATCCAGTCGCGCACGTTCGCGCCCGCGCCGTAGACCTTGGGGCGCCGGCCGTCGACGAGCTCGGTGATCTGCCGGGGGATGAACTTCTCGACGTGCTGGTACGGGCCGTAGTTGTTGGAGCAGTTGGAGATCGTCGCCTCGAGCCCGAACGAGCGCACCCACGCGCGCACCAGCAGGTCGGAGCCGGCCTTGGTGGACGAGTACGGCGACGACGGGTTGTAGGGGGTGTCGGGCGTGAACCGCTGCGGGTCGTCGAGCTCCAGGTCGCCGTACACCTCGTCGGTCGAGATGTGGTGGTAGCGCACGCCGTGGCGGCGCACGGCCTCGAGCAGCGAGAACGTGCCGACGAGGTTCGTCTGGACGAAGGGCCACGGGTCGGCGAGCGAGTTGTCGTTGTGCGACTCGGCGGCGAAGTGGACGACCGCGTCGGCGTCCGCGACCAGCGTGTCGACGAGCGCGCGGTCCGCGACGTCGCCCTCGACGAACGCGATGTCGTCGGCCACGGGCGCCAGCGACGCGCGGCTGCCCGCGTACGTGAGCTTGTCGAGCACTGTGACGCGCACGTCGGGGTGCTCGCGCCGGGTCAGGTGGACGAAGTTCGCGCCGATGAAGCCGGCGCCGCCGGTGACCAGAAGCCGCATGGTCGCGAGCCTAGGCAGCCTAGAGTGCCCACGTCACGGGTTCGCGGCGGGGGAGGCCGGCATGCGGTGGGTGATTGTCGGGGCGGCGGGGATGCTCGGCGCGGACATGGTGGCCCGGTTGCGGCGCCCGGAAGGCGGCTCGACGACGGGCGGGACCGCGGACACGGTCGTGGCCTTGGACCGCGCGGCGCTCGACGTCACCGACGCGGCGGCCTGCCGTGCGGCGGTCGCGGGCGCGGACGTCGTCGTGAACTGCGCGGCGTACACGCGGGTCGACGACGCCGAGACGGCCGAGGCGCTGGCGTTCGCGGTCAACGCGGTGGGCGCGCAGAACCTCGCGGAGGCGTGCGCGGCGGCCGACGCCCGGCTGGTGCACATCTCCACCGACTATGTCTTCGCGGGCGACGGCGTCGAGCCGTACGACGAGGCCGCGCTGCTCGCGCCGCGCGGCGCGTACGGCCGCACCAAGGCCGCCGGCGAGTGGGCCGTGCGCGCAACTGGCGGTGACGCGCTGGTGGTGCGCACCGCGTGGTTGTACGGCGCGCGCGGCGGCTGCTTCCCCCGGACGATCGCGCGGGCCGCCGCGCAGCGGGGAGCGCTCGAGGTCGTCGACGACCAGCGCGGCCAGCCGACCTGGACCGCCGACGTCGCGGACCTGGTGGTGCGGTTGGTGGAGGCGCGCGCCGCGGGCGGGGTGTACCACGCGACCTCGTCGGGGCAGGCGTCGTGGTGGGAGTTCGCGCGTGAGGTGGTCGCGGCCGCGGGCCTGGACCCGGCGATCGTCGCGCCGACGACGTCCGAGCGGTTCCCGCGCCCGGCGCCCCGGCCCGCGTACTCGGTGCTGGGGCACGGCGCGCTGCGCGCGGCGGGTGTCGAGCCGATCGGCGACTGGCGCGAGCGTTGGGCGGCGGCGGGGCCGGAGGTCCTGGTAATTACTTGAGGTAATGATGTAGGGTAACCATCATGCCCGCGTCAACGTCTGAGCCCACCTCCGGCCCCATCTCCGGCCCCCTCGACGTCCACGACCTCGCTGGCGACCTGCGTGGCGCCATCGCCGTCGCGTCCCGCCGCATCCGCGCCGAGCGCGGCGCCGCGGCCCTCTCCGACCCGCAGTACAGCGCCCTGATCTGGCTCCTGCAGCGCGGCCCGCTCACCCCCGGACAGCTCGCCGACCTCGAGCGCATCCAGCCCCCCGCCATGACCCGCACGGTCAACTGCCTGGTGGATCTCGGCCTGGCCCGCAAAGGGGAGCACCCCTCCGACAAGCGCGCGGTCGTCGTGAGCCTCACCGACGAGGGCCGCGACGAGGCGCTGGAGACCCGCCGCCGCCGGCTCGAGTGGCTCGAGGGCCGGCTGGGCTCCTTCACCGACGACGAGCGCGTGCTCCTGGCGCAGGCCGCCACGCTGCTGCGCAAGATCGCGAGCTCATGAGCACCTTCAGCTCGCTGCGGTTCTTCAACTACCGGCTCTGGTTCGCCGGCGCGCTGGTCGCCAACGTCGGCACGTGGATGCAGCGCGTCGCGCAGGACTGGCTGGTGCTGACGCAGCTCTCCGACGAGTCCGGCGTCGCGGTCGGCATCACCACGGCGCTGCAGTTCGCGCCCATGCTGTTCCTGTCCGCGTGGGCGGGCGTGCTGGCCGACCGCGTCAACCGGCGCAAGCTCCTGATCGCCACGCAGACGGCGCAGGGCGTGCTCGCCGGGCTCCTGGGCGCGTTGGTGCTGTTCGGCGACCCGCAGCTCTGGCAGGTCTACACACTCGCCGGGCTGCTCGGGTGCGTCACCGCGATCGACGGCCCCGCGCGCCAGACCTTCGTCGCCGAGCTCGTGCCGGCCGACAAGCTCTCCAACGCCGTGGGCCTCAACAGCGCGTCGTTCAACGCCGCACGCCTGATCGGGCCGGGCCTGGCCGGCCTGCTGATCGCGGCCGTGGGGTCTGGCTGGGTGTTCGTCATCAACGCCGTCACGTTCGCGGCGACGATCTTCGCGCTCACCCGCATGCGGGCCGCCGAGCTGCGGCCCATGGCCTCCGCGCCGCGACGGCGCGGGCAGATCCGTGAGGGCATCCGCTACGTGCGCGGACGCAGCGACATCCTCGTCATCATGATCGTCGTGGGCGTGGTGTCCACGTTCGGCCTCAACTTCCAGCTCACCAGCGCCATGATGGCGCGCACCGAGTTCGGGCGCGGCGCGGGGGAGTACGGGATCCTCGGGTCGGTGCTCGCGATCGGCTCGCTCGCGGGCGCGCTGCTCGCCGCGCGGCGCGACCGCCCGCGCGTGCGGCTGGTGATCGGCGCCGCGTTCGGATTCGGGCTCGCCACGGGCATCCAGGCGCTCATGCCCGCGTACCTCGCGTACGCGCTCGCCAGCATCCCCGTCGGGCTCGCGTCCCTCACCATGCTCACGGCCGCCAACGCGACGATCCAGCTGTCCACGTCGCCCGAGGTCCGCGGGCGCGTCATGGCGCTCTACATGATCGTGTTCGGCGGCTCGACGCCGATCGGGGCGCCGATCGTCGGGTGGATCGGCGAGACGTTCGGCCCACGCTGGGCGATCGGCATCGGCTCGATCACGGCGCTGCTCGTCGCCGCGGGCGCCGCGTTGTGGGCCCGGCGCGCGTGGGGCGTCGAGGTGCGCTACCACCGCAGCCGCCCGCACGTCGAGGTGCGCTCGGCGGTGGCGCCGGACGCGCCGCGCGCCGAGCC
>JAEWOA010000256.1 GCA_023461115.1 Actinomycetes bacterium | reverse complement strand
AGACCGCCCGGCGCAAAGCCCTGCCAGGATGGCTTCACGAGTACAACCACCACCGGCCCCACTCAGCCATCGGCAAGGTCCCGCCCATCACACGATTGACCAACCTGCCTGGGCAGTACAGCTAGATCGTGATGCCGCGGCCCTGCAGGAGCTTGGCCAGGTCGTCGCGGGACCGGGCGCCGGTCTTGCGGAACACGCGATGCAGGTGGTTCTCCACCGTGCGCACGGACAGCACCAGGCGGTCCGCGATCTGGCTGTTCGACATGCCTGCCACGGCTAGGCGCACCACGTCGCGCTCACGCTCGGTCAGCGGCGCGTCGCCCGCCGGGTACGCGGCGCGCACGTTGTCCGGGCCGAGGACGCCGATGAGCTCCTGCTCCTGCGCGAGCGCCGCGCGCCGCACCTCGTCGTCGCCGACTCGCTCGGCGGCCGCGCTCGCGGCACGAGCGGCGGCATACCCGCGCCCGTACATCCCGGCCGCGGACATCACCATCGAGGACTCCAGCAGCAGCACGGGAGACTGCTTGCCCAGCGCGACGATGTAGCCCAGCAGGATGTCGTTCATCGGCACGTCCTGGCGGCGGACCAGCTCGACGAGCGGTCCCACACGCTCGGCGCGCGCGCTCGCTTCCATGGACCCGAAGCCCTCGGTCGCGGCGACGAACAGCCAGTTGCGCTCGATGTGCTTCTGGGTGGACTCCCACATGACGTCGGCCGCGCCGTCGAGGTCGCCCTCGGCACGCCGCCGCTCGCCCAGCACCCAGGCGATCGACATCCCGGGGAACGGCCCTTCGGCCGCGTCCATCGTCGTCGCCTGCTGCACCAACGCCTCGGAGGCCTGCGCGTTGCCCAGCCGCGCCTCGGCGAGCGCCGCGAGCGAGATGCAGCCGCGCTCGAGCGGCCCGACCGCGGGGCCCACGGGTCCGAAGGCCAGCGCGGTCGTCAGCACCTGGCGGGTCTGGATGTAGTCGCCCGAGAGCACCGCGGCGCAGCCCACGACGTAGGCGGACGAGTAGATGTCGGCGATGTCGAGGCGACGGACGGCGTCGTCGAGGTGCGCCTTGCCGTGCGCGACCGCCTCCTGCATTTGCCCGCGGGCGATGCGCGCGAGCCCGCGGACGAGCGCGCCCTCGCCACCGAACGCCGCGGCCTCCGCGGACACCGGCTGCGCGACGGCCTCGGCCCGCTCCACCTGCCCGAGCATCAGCAGGACGCGCGCGCTCTGGAGCCGGGCCAGCTCCGCCTCCACCGGCGGCGCGGTCTCCGGAACGTCGAGCAGGTGGTCGTAGTCGTGTGGCACGGCGTCCATGCCCGAGCGCAGCCGCAGTTCCTCCACGTTGAGCGCCACGTCGGCGTCGCTTCCCGTGCGCGCCTGGTCCAGGATCTTCAACGCGTCGTCGAGAGACTCGTGCAGCGCGACCCATCGCGCCCTGATCTGCGCGAAGCTCGCCTTGACGTAGGGGTCACGGGACGGCTTGGTCTCCGCCCACACCTCGTCGGCGCCGTGCGGGTCCCGCGAGACCTGCAGCAGGACGACGATGTACGGGACGGCGTCCGCGGCCGCGCGCGTGCGCCGCCACTGCGCGGCGAGCGCCGCGACCCGTGCGCCCTGGCGGGCCTGCGCGATGCGCACGAGGTCTGGCCCAGGGGTCAGCTCGACCGCGGAGCGCGTGCCGAGCCGCGTGAGCTCGAGCTGCGCGCCCGTCTCCGCCGCGCCGAACACCTCGGCGACCCGCCGCGAGGCACGGTTGCGCCGGTCGTCCGACGTGCTGCGCAGCAGCACCTCCTCGATCAGCGCCGGGTGCACGACGATCACGCGGTCGTCGGTCTCCGACGTGACGGCCAGGCCGCGCCGCTCCAGCTCGCCGAGCTGCTCCTCGCCGATCAGCTCGACGACCGACGCGACCGGCATGGCCCCGACGTGCGCGAGGACCTGCAGCGCGTCCCTCGTCGGCCCTGCGAGCCCCGCCAGCAGCGGCGCGACGACACCCGCCAACGCGGGCGACCAGAGGCCGCCGCGCTCGCTCCACCGGCCACGCTCCTCGACCACCCGGCCTTCGAGCCGCGCGATGTCCAGGATCGCCGTGGCCAGGCGCGGCAGGCCGCCGGAACGGACCAGCACCCGGGACAGCAGCTCGGTGTCGAACCCGGCGCCGTAGCGCTCCGCCATCATGTCGGCGAGCTCGGTGTACGCGAGCGGCTCGAGCACCACGTGGACCGCGTCCGCGAGCCGCGTCGCAGGCGACACGTCCACGTCCGGAGCCCCGAGCCCCACGGTGCGCGCGGCCACGACGGGCGTCCCCGTGCGGCGGCGGGCGGTCTCGAGGATGCCCCACGACCACGCGTCGACGTCGTCGGCGTCGTCGATGATCAGCACCGACGGGTGGCCCGCCCAAGACGCCGCCACCTGGTCCACCTGCGCGGCCGCCTCGGCGCGGCCCGGGGACCCGACGAGCCCCGCCAGCCGCAGGCTCGCGCCAGACGAGGCCGCGAGGTCCGGCATGCCGGCGATCTCGACGGGCGTGCGACCGGACTCGTTGAGCTGACGCGCGATCTCGCCGAGCAGCGTCGACTTCCCCACGCCCCACGCGCCCTCGACCACGACGTCGTTGCCTGCGGCCAACGCCGCGAGCGCGAGCCCGACCTCCGATGCCCGACTTGCCATTGCGACTCCTCGTCAGCGACCGACGAGCCCACCTTGGCACGCACGACCGGACAAGGCATCCCTAACTGCACGAACGCCGACAGATGAGACTCGCCCGCGAGTCGGACACGTCGACTCTCGGGCACATACCGCGACGTGGCGGAGCACTATCGGCCGATTCACGAAGCCCTCAAGGGCGCCGACCCGAAGAAGACTTCAGGCATGGACCACACCCTGCCAAGTCGGGCCGGGGCCGGCGCGCGGCGCGACCCATTTCAATGTCACCCTGGCGCATTCTCGAGAGTATTCGACCACACGCCCGAACGGAATGTCGATTCAGAATGGCCAACGCGGCGCATCGCGAGGAACGCAGAATACTCTCGACGCGCCGCGTGCGGCGAAATATCAGATCGCGTCCTTCGCGCAGCTTGCGGCGGGGTATCCCGAGAGGAACGTCGTCGTGCTCTGCGCGGTCCAAGATCCGCTTGCATAGCCGTTCTTGTACGCGTAGGTGAAGTTCGTCGAGGTCACCCAACCGGACGAGAGCGTGCCACCGGGCCCGCTCCAGTTGACGATCTGCTGCGTGCTACCGCTACCGACGGCGGAGACGACCTTCAGCACAGGGTGGTTGGTAGACGCGCAGGTCTTGCTGCCGCTGCCCGAGTCTGCGGCCGCGAGGCTCGCTGTGCCCACCACCGTCGCGAGCGCGACCGCGGCGACAGCGAACGATGTTGCGATCTTCTTCATAAACTCGCCTTTCTCGACGTGCGTCCCTACCTGGCATCCGCCGCCAGTGGTGGCATACTGCCCGCATGATTGCCCCGGTCACAATAGGCCAGTCGAGTGTTCTTGGTTCCCTGCGCCTGCGAACCATCGCGGGAGTAGCTGTCGCTGCCGTCGGAGCTGCGTTGTGCTCCGGATGTGCGCCGGCGGGTCCCCGCGAGCCAACAGCGCCTGTCGTTTCGTCGAGCGCGAGTGCGAGTGCGAGTGCGAAATTTGACGTCGACGCATTCCGGCTACAACAACTCGACGAAATGGCTCGGATGTATGGCATCGAGGACCCACCCGTCTTCACGGTCACTAGGACGATCAGCCCGGAGGAGCAGCCTCACGTGCAAGCGTCGTGCATGACGGATCAGGGCTTCCCGCCGAGGTCCGACGGGGCGTTCTACGCTCCGAACGAGCAAGCCGCTGCCATGCACATGGCTCTCTACAAGTGCACGGCCGAGTACCCGCTCGATGAGAAGTACGTGCGCCCGCTGAGCGATGGGCAACTCAAGGTGGTCTACGACTACTACGTCGGTACTCTCGCGCCTTGCTTGCGGGCTCAGGGCCACGATGTCGGCGCGCCGCCGACGCTGGACACGTTCCAGTCGACCGCCGGGACCGCCGCCGAGTACTCGCCCTACGCGCAACTCGGCGGGGATGTGACCGACGTCGAACTGCAGGCGCTGGCGCAGGACTGCCCGGCATTGCCGCCGGCCGACGTGCTTTACAGTGTCGCGGCATCCGACTGAGCGGCGGGGTTGACGATGACGAACCGTGTGGGGCGGTGGGCATTGACGGTCGTGTCCATCGCCGTGGTGGCTGGCGCTGCATTCTGGGCGGGCCGCACGACCTTGCAGCCCACGGCCCCCGTCGTGTCAGAGTCGGCTGCTCCCGTAGTCACGACAGTGATCGAGTCGAGCGTGGGCAGGAGCCTGACCCTCAACGCGAGCGTGGACCAAGACACGGCGCTCATTGCGGCGAACCCGCGCCCTGGCACGGTCACCGAGGTCCGGCCCGTGGGCGATGTGAGCGAAGGCGACCCGCTCTACGCGATCGACGGAGTGCCGGTGCGCGCCGTCGAGGGGTCCACTCCGTTCTATAGGGACCTTGCTCTCGGAGCGACCGGAACGGACGTCCGCCAGTTGCAGGATGCGTTGCGCCGCATGGGATACCTGACGCGACCGTCCGACGGGAGGTTCGGCCCAGCCACAGCGGCGGCGCTCGGCCATTGGCAGAAGCAGCTTGGGGCGGCCGTGACCGGGTCGCTGGGCTGGGGCGAGTTGATCGCAGTGCCGGCTCTACCCGCGTCCCTGATACTCGGCCCGGAAATCGTCAAGGGTCACATTCTTGCGGGCGGCGAGGACGCGGTGCTTGGCCGGGCTGGGGACCCCGTGTTCTCGCTCGTGGTGTCCCATGAACAAGCAGCCCTGATCCCCGCGGGATCCACGGCGGCGATCGAATCCGCTGGTCGGGTCTGGTCGGCTCAGGTCGGTCCCGCCACGGACGACGCCTCGGGGAATGCCGTTTTGCCCTTGACCGGATCCGACGGCGGTCCGCCGTGCGCCACTGACTGCGCGGATCTGCGAGTAGCCGCCGGCGTCCTGACACTGCGAGCCCGAGTCCAGATCGTCCCGGAGGTGACCGGCCCCGCGGTCCCAGTCGCCGCGGTCCGCACCGGCGACGACGGCACGACCTACATCGAGAGTGCGGACGGCCGGCGCGTTCCCGTCAGGGTAAGCGCCTCGTCCGACGGGATCGCGGTCGTGTCCGGCGTGAAGGTTGGCGACCGCGTCGTCGTCGGGGCCGCCGCCTCGAGCAATCAGGTATCCCGTGCTGACGGCTGAGGGCCTGTCCTTCTCGTACCCGCGCGCCGACGACCAGGTGCTCTCCGGCCTCAACCACGAGTTCGCCCCGGGGACGCTCACCGCGCTCACGGGACCATCCGGCCGCGGTAAGTCGACCTTGCTCTACCTGCTCGGGCTGCTACTCATGCCCAGCTCGGGATCGGTGCTGGTCGATGGACAGCCTGCGAGCAGGCTTCCCGACATCAAGCGCGCACGACTTCGCGCCCAGCACTTCGGCTTCGTGTTTCAAGACGCCGAGCTGGACCCGTCGCGTACGGTGCTCGACGCGGTGTGCGAGCCTGCCCTCTACGCCGGGCTGACGCGGCGGGGCGCTGTCCCCCGGGCGCGCGCCCTGCTCGAGCGCTTCGGCGTCGGAGAGCGGGCCGACCACCGCCCCGGGGAGATCTCTGGCGGCCAGGGTCAGCGAGTCGCCATCGCACGGGCGCTGGTCAACGACCCTGCCATCGTGCTGGCCGACGAGCCCACGGGGAATCTCGACAGCGCAAGCGGCGCGACGGTGATCGAAGCCCTCAGGGGGCTCGCACGCGAGGGTCGGACAGTGGTCATCGCGACCCACGACGACCAGGTCGTCGCCGCGTGCGACCACGTGGTGCGATTGTGACCGTTCCTCGCACCACGATCCGCGTCGATGAGTTGCTCAAGGAGTCGCTGCGGTCAGCGCGGTCGCACGCCGTGCCTACCGCGCTGGTCGCGCTCATCGTCGCCGCGATGTGCGCGACGACGCTCCTGACGGTCGGGCGAACGATTGCGGCTCAGCGCGTCGTTGAGGCCCGGCTCGAGGCGGCCGGCTCGCGGCACCTGGTCGTGGCGGACACGACCGGAGTCAACCTCCCTGTCTCCGTCGTCGCGCTCGCTGCGCAATTCGACAGCGTGGCTGCCGTGCTCGGATTCGGGGACGCCACCGATGTCCGCTCCGCAAGCGTCGGGGCCGGTGGCGCGGCAGTCACCGCCTGGCCGACCGCCGGAGCCCTACCGCGCGCCTCGACCTTGCTGGCCGGCCGCTGGCCGAGACCGGGTGAAGCGGTCATCAGCCAGGACGCCGCCGACAAGCTCAGCTTGCGCGGCCCCGTTGGCGCGGTCCAGGACGCCCTCGGGCGCCAATACGCGGTCGTCGGCATCTACGCGGCGCGACCCGGGTTCGACCGCTATGCCAGTGGAGTCCTTGTCGCGAGCGACGGACCACACGTCCGCCGCTATGAGCTTCTCGCCACCACGGCGGGGAATGCCGCGGGCGTCCAGACACTCGTTCTGGGCATGCTCGCGCGCTCTGACCCCAGATCGATCTCGGTCGAGTCCCCCACCGCGCTCGCTGAGATCCAAGCCCAGGTGACCGGAGACGTCGGCAGCTTCGGCAATAACCTGACGCTCCTCGTGCTCGGGGTCGGAGCCGTCCTCGCCGCGTCCGTGGTGTGGTCCGACGTTCTCATCCGACGCCGCGACCTCGGGCGACGGCGTGCGCTCGGCGCGACCCGCGGCACGATCGTCGCCCTCGTTGTGACCCGCACCGTCGCGGCGGGAGCCGCGGGCGCGGTGGTCGGATCTGCCGCGGCGATCGCCATCCTCGCGACGGATCACTCGATCCCCTCGATCGACTTCACCGCCGCGACAGCGATGCTCGTGCTGATCACAACGGCGCTCTCTGCGGCAGTGCCCGCGGTTGGCGCGGCGCGACGCGATCCTGTGCGAGTGCTGCGGACGCCCTGAGGCCACCTGACGCAGACGCGACACGGGCCGGGAGAGTGAGACTCTCCCGGCCCGCGGTTGTCGCACGGTGCCTGCCGGTCAGCGGGCGTCAGGACCCTGTGCGACTCTCCGGAGCGCCGGCGGACGGCGAGCCGGTCGGCTCGCGACGCGCCCGCCTCGGGTGGGGTTTGGGGGGACCTCCTCCCGAAGCTCCGGGTTGGGCGGCGCCGCCGTCGTCGTCCGACGCCGCGCCCCTTCGGACACGCAGTTGACGTGGTGTCGTTTCCACCATGCCAAGCCCGGGCAGGGCTGGGGTGCGCTCCGCGCTGCCGTTGAGTGCGGTTCGCGGCGCATTGAGCATGGCGACGCCCCTGCCCGCGGGGGTGGGCAGGGGCGTCGGATGACGTCGGGTGTCAGCTAGCCCGGCGTCGGACGGCGCCCAGCGCGAGGCTGGCGCCGAGTGCGATGGCGGCGACGAGGACGCCGAGCGCGACCTTGCCGCCGACTGAGGAGACCGTGCCGCTCAGCTGTGCGCCGGCCGAGAGCACCTGGGACTCGGGCACGGACTCGACGACGAGCGGCGCTTGCACGCCCGGCTCGACGGTCACGAGCATCGGGTCGGTCGTCGGCAGGTAGCCCGTGCCGGGCGAGAGCTCGACGAGCTCGTACTCGCCGGCCTCGACCCCGTCGATGCGGGTGACGCCGTCCTTGTTCGTCGGGGCGAGCGCGTACGGCCGTCCGCCCTCGGCGGGCTCGAGCTGCAGGACCGCGCCGACGACGGGCTCGGAGTCGAGCGCGTCGACAAGGGTGACGACGACCGCTCCGGCCGCGAGCGCCGTGGGAGACCCGGCTGGGATCGCGCTCGGGTCCCGCGCGACGACCACCTCGACCGACGCCGCGCCGGTGCTCACGCGGACGTTGTACAGGCCGGTGTTCCGCAGGAATCCGTCGGGCACGTCGGCGGTCTGCCGCACCTGGTACATGCCGGGCTGCAGGGACCGGGACGTCGCCACGCCGTTGGCGTCCGTGGCGGGCAGGACCGCGACGACGCGGTCGGCCTGCCACAGCTCGAACACCGCGCCGGCCACGTCACCCTCGGCGCCGGAGGCGATCGCGTGGACCTCCACGTACCCGGGGGCGCGCGCGGCCTCGGCGTCGATGCGGACGGTCGCGCCCGCGGTGACGAGCCGCTCGAAGCTCAGCGCGGTCAGCAGGTACCCGGCGGGCGCCTGCTTCTGCTTGAGCTGGTAGATCCCGGGGGGCAGCGCGGGTGAGACGGCGTCGCCCGACGCGTTCGTCGGGGGCAGGGTCGCGACGATCTTGTCGCCCCGCCGCACCTCGTAGACCGCCCCGGGGACGCCGGCGCCCGCGGTGTCGGAGCCGGTGATGTGGACCGTGAGGAAGCCTGGCTTCGCGCCGTTCTCGACGACGAGCGCGGCGGTCCCCCCTCCTGTCACCTCACGCACGTACTTGACGCCGCTCGGCGAGAACCCGGTCGCGGCCGTGCGCTGCACCACCGTGTACTGGCCCGCCGCCAGCGGCGGCGACATCGCGAGGCCGTCCGAGTCGGTGGGCGGCAGGGTCGCGACGACCTTGCCCTGGTAGATCAGGTCGAAGACGGCGCCCGCGAGCCCGCGCCCGGACGAGTTCTCGCCGACGACGCGGATCTGGAGATAGCCGAGTTGGGCGCGGTCGCCGGTGACCACGGCGGCAGGCTGGACCGCCGCGGGCACGCCTGCGGGCGGCACGGCGGTCGCCGCGACTG
>JAEWOA010000255.1 GCA_023461115.1 Actinomycetes bacterium | reverse complement strand
GCGCCCACACGCCGTCGATCTCGACGAGCCGGACGCCTGGCTGGTCGAGCCAGTCGAGCAGGAGGTCCGTCTCCTCGGGGTGGGCGGCCGACGCGGGCGCGACCGGCGCCGCCACGTGCTCGCCGGTCGCCTGGAGTGTCGCGACGGCCGGACGTGGGTCCGTGAGCCGGTCGACCCGGGCGGTCGCGGCGAGCCTGCCGTGGCGCACCAGCACGATCTCCCACCCTCTGTCGTCGGACCGCCGCGCGGCCACCAGCTCGGCGCACGCGGCGAGCGGGCTCGTGCGTTGCGCTCGGGCCGCGCCGCGCAGGAACGCGCCGAGCCGGTCCCGCACCGTCGCGGCCTCCTCGTACCGCTGCTGCTCGACTAGCGCCTCGATGCGCTCGGCGTGCGTCGCGATCACCGGCGCCGGGTCGCCCAGCATGGCGGCGCGCACACGTGCCACGAGGTTGGCGTACTGCGGCCATGGCGCGGCCACGGCGCCGGTGTGGGCGTCCGAGGGCACGCACGGGGCGGGGCACTTGCCGAGATCCGCGAGCATGCATGCGGCCGCCCCGGCGGGCGCGACGAGAGGAAGCCGGCGCGTGCACTGCCGGATGGGGAACGTCTCGTGCAGCGCCTCGACGGCGAGCCGCGCGGAGCCCACCGAGCCGAACGGGCCGATGTAGGCGGCGCCGGGCTCGTCGCGGACCTCCCGCACCACCGAGAGCCGTGGGTACGGCTCACTGGTCAGCCGTACCCACGGCATGCGCTCGGGGAACCGCGAGCGGCGGTTGTAGCGCGGTGAGTGCTCGGCGATCAGCCGCAGCTCGCGGACGCGCGCCTCGAGCGCGGTCGCGCAGACCACGGGATCGACGCGCTCGGCGATGCGGACCATCTCCCGGATCCGGCCCCGCTTCTCCGACGACGTGAAGTAGGACCGCACCCGCGTGCGCAACGACGTGGTCGACGTCCCGACGTACAGGACCTCGTCCTTGGGGCCGCGGAACAAGTACACGCCGGGCGCGTGGGGCAGGCCGTCGGCGAGCGTGCGCCGGCGCCGGATGTCCGCCGGGACGTCGTCGGCCGCGGTGGCGAGGTCCTCCAAGTGCGTCACGCCGAGCGGGCCGAGCCGCGCGAAGAGCGCGTGCAGGACGTCGACGGTCGCGCGGGCGTCGTCGAGCGCGCGGTGCGTGGGCGTCACCGAGGCGCCGAACAACGCCGCCAGCGTGCCGAGCTTGTGGTTGGGCGCCTCGTCGCGTGTGACGACGCGCCGCGCGAGCCGCACAGTGTCCACCGAGCGGAACCCAGGCCACGCGTGGCCGGTGCGCGCTGCCGCGGCGCGCAGGAAGCCGACGTCGAACGGCGCGTTGTGCGCCACGAGCACGCTGCCGCGCGCGAACTCGAGGAAGCTCGGCAGCACCTCCTCGATGCGGGGCGCGCCGACGAGCATGGACGTCGTGATCCCGGTGAGCACCTGGATGAAGGGCGGCACGGGTCCGCCGGGGTCCACGAGCGTCTGGAACTCGCCGAGGACCTGGCCGCCGCGCACCTTCACCGCGCCGATCTCGGTGATCCCGCACTCCGCGGGCGCGCTCCCGGTGGTCTCGAGGTCGACCACGACGAACGTGACCTCGGCCAGCGGTGTGCCGATCTCGTCGAGCGTGAGCTGCACGGGCTGCGCCGCGGGGTCGACGACCGCCTGATCCGCCCACACGGGACGCAGCCGTCGCACACTCGCCATGCCACGGACGGTACCGACGCCCACCGACACGCAGGTGGTCCGCCCCGCCGTATGCGGCGAGGATCACGGCCCTACGGTGGGTCTGTGGAGCGCTACTCGGCCGACGTGCCGGCACGGCTGCGCGCGGCGCTGGTCGCGCAGGCCGCGCGAGCGCTCGCCGAGTACGAGCCCGCGGCGGTGCCGACGCCGCTCGTGCGTGTGTACCGGTTCGCGCCGGCCAAGCGCGCGAGCGCGGGCGCTGCTCCGCTGTGGGCGGCGCTCGTCGAGGACAACGTCTTCCGCGCGCGCGTGCGCCGGTCGTGGGCGGCGGCCAACGACGCGCTCGCCGCGCGGTGGGATGCGCCCGACGATCCCGGCGCCGACGAGGGCGCCGAGACCCAGCCGAGCCTGGACGCGGCCGTCGGAGCCTGGCTCTCGGGCCGGGAGGGCTGGCGCGAGCTCCTCCCCGACCAGCCGTCGGCGCCCGCCGACTCGGGCGAGGTCACGCGGTTGCGGGCCGAGGCCGAGCGTCTTCGGGACCTGCTCGCCCGCGCGCAGCAGGACGCGCGCGAGGCACAGGAGGCGCTGGCGGCGGCACAGCGCGACGCGCGCAAGCTCCGGTCCGACGCCGACCGCGCACGAGCCCAGGGCCGGCAGGCGGTCGAGGAGGCGGCGTTGCTGTTGGCGCAGGCGCACGAGGCCAGGGATGCGGCGCAGGCCGCGCGGACGCAGGCCGCGGAGGCCCGCAGCGTCGCCGAGTCGCAGCGGACGGCTGCGCGTGCGGAGCTCAGGGTGGCCCGCAAGCTCGCGGACGCGCGCGTGCGGCTGCTGCTCGACACGATCGTCGATGCGGCCAGCGGGCTGCGCTCGGAGTTGGCGCTCGCGCCGATGGGGGAGTCGCCCGCGGACCTCGTCGCGCCGGAGCAGCCTGCGCCCACGCCCGCGCGCACGGGCTCGCGCGGCCGCGCGGTGGACGATCCCGCGTTGCTCGACGAGCTGCTGCGCCAGCCGCACGCGCACCTGATCGTCGACGGCTACAACGTGTCGAAGACGGGCTACGGCGAGTTGACCCTGGAGCTCCAGCGCCAGCGGCTGGTGGACGGCCTGGCGACGCTCGCGGCGCGCACGGGCGCCGAGGTCACGTGCTGCTTCGACGGCCAGGAGACGACGAGGCCGCCCGGCGGCTACGCGCGGGGCGTGCGGGTCCGGTTCTCGGTGGGGGAGATCGCCGACGAGCTGATCCGCCGCCTCGTGCAGGCCGAGCCCGTGGGCCGGGTGCTGGTCGTGGTGACCAGCGACCAGGCGGTCGCGCGTGACGTCGAGCGGCGCGGCGCCTTCGTCGTGCCGTCGGCGACTCTCGTCGCGCGGCTCCGCCAGGCGTAGGCCGGGCGCACAGCACAGCGGGCCGGTGGGGAGCACCCCACCGGCCCGCTGGTCGAGAGTCACGCCTCGCGCGTGTCCTCGTACAGCGCCTCGACGTCCGCCTGGAAGTCCTTGAGCACGACGCTGCGCTTGACGCTCAGCTTCGGCGTCAGGTAGCCGTTGGCGATCGTGAGGTCGCCCTCGAGGATGCGGTACTTGCGGATCGACTCCGCACGCGAGACCGCCTTGTTGGCGCGGTCCACGGCCTTGTCGAGCGACGCGAGCACGTCGGGGTCCTTGGCGGCCTCCGCGAGCGTCAGCGCGGGCTTGCCGTGCGACGAGAGCCAGCCGGGGACGCCCTCGGGGTCGAGCGTGATCAGCGCGCCGATGAACGGGCGCTGGTCGCCGACGACCACGACCTGGCTGATCAGCGGGTGGCCACGCAGGCGGTCCTCGAGCACGGCCGGGGCGACGTTCTTGCCGCCCGCGGTCACGATGATCTCCTTCTTGCGGCCGGTGATCGAGACGTAGCCGTCGTCGTCGATCGCGCCGAGGTCGCCCGTGCGGAACCAGCCGTCGGTCATGGCCTCGGTGGTCGCGGCGTCGTTGGCGTGGTAGCCGCGGAACACCTGGATGCCCTTGATCTCGATCTCGCCGTCCGCGGCGATGCGGACCGAGCAGCCCGGCAGCGGCACGCCCACCGAGCCGATCTTGGTGACGCCGGGACGGTTCACCGTCGCGGGCGCGGTGGTCTCGGTGAGCCCGTAGCCCTCGAGGATGTTGAGCCCGAGACCACGGTAGAAGTGGCCGAGGCGCTCACCGAGCGGCGCGCCGCCCGAGATCGCCCACTTGGCCTGCCCGCCGAGCAGCGCGCGGAGCTTGTGCAGCACGAGGACGTCGGCGACCTTGTGCTGCAGCTTGAGCCACAGGCTCGGGCCGCGCGGCGTGTCGAGCGCGCGCGAGTAGACGATCGACGTCTTGGCGGCACGCTGGAAGATGGCGCCCTTGCCGCCTGCGACGGCCTTCTGCTCGGCGCCGTTGTAGACCTTCTCGAACACGCGCGGGACGCTCAGGATGAAGGTCGGCTTGAACGAGCCGAGGTCCTCCAACAGGGTCTTGGTGTCGGGCGAGTGCCCCAGCACCGCGCCCGCGGGGATGCACAGCACGTGCACGAACCGCGCGAAGACGTGCGCGAGCGGCATGAACAGCAGCGTGCGCGAGCCCTCGTCGGCGACGACCTCGTGCATCTCGGCCACGGTGTTGACCGTGAGCTCGTAGAAGTTGCCGTGCGTCAGCTCGACGCCCTTGGGCCGGCCCGTGGTGCCCGAGGTGTAGATGATCGTGGCGACGCTGCCGAGGTCGGCGATCGCACGCCGTCGGGCGATCTCCTCGTCGGCGACGTCCGCCCCGGCGGCCATCAGCGTCTCGATCGCGCCCTCGTCGATCACGAGCGTCTCGCGCAGCGACGGCGCGTCGACGCCCGCCTCCTTGGCGACAGCCGCGTGCGCGGCGCTCTCGACGACCAGGACCTGGACGTCGGCGTCCGTCAGGATCCACTGGACCTGCTCGGCGGACGAGGTCTCGTACAGCGGCACGGGGATCGCGCCGGCGGCCCAGGTGGCCCAGTCGAGCAGCGACCACTCGTAGCGCGTGCGGGACATGATGCCCACGCGGTCGCCGGGCTCGATGCCCTTGGCGACGAGGCCCTTGGCGACCGCGACGACATCGGCGTCGAGCTCGCGGCCCGTGATCGGGATCCAGGGGCTGTCCTGGGTGGTCTTGTGCTCGATGACAACACCGTCGGGCTTGGCGTTGACACGCTCGGCGAGAAGGTCGTTGAGGTTGCTCGAGGGCGGCACCTCAACGAGCAGAGGGGAGTGGAACTCGTCCATGCTGGCTCCAGTGGCAGTGGCGACGTGTGCCCGAAGGATACGGGACGGTAACCGCGGGCGGACACGGCCAGGCGGCGAATGTCGCCTGGCTGGCGTGCGACGAGACGCGCTGTTGCCACTAGCGTGGTCCGCACGAGGCGCGATCGCGCCCAGGGGACGGCAGGAGCGCATCAGGACATGCACGCCATCGGTGTGGACATCGGCGGAACCAAGATCGCGGTCGGGGTGGTGGACGACGAGGGCAGGATCTTGGCCCAGACCCGTCGCGACACCCACCCGGACGACGCCGCGAGCATCGACGCGGCGATCGCCGACTCCTATGCGGAGTTGAGCGGGGCGGGCTACAAGATCGGGGCGATCGGCCTGGCCGCCGCTGGTTTCGTGGCGGCCGACCGTTCGGGCGTGTTGTTCGCGCCGAACATCGCCTGGCGTGAGTACCCGTTGCGGGACAAGGTCGCGGCGCTGATCGACGACAAGCTCGACATCGTCGTCGAGAACGACGCCAACGCGGCCGGCTGGGCCGAGTTCCGGTTCGGCGCCGCGCGCGACGTCGACGACATGCTCACGCTGACGCTCGGCACCGGCTTGGGCGGCGCGATCGTCTCCAACGGCGAGCTGGTGCGCGGCGCATGGGGCGTGGCGTCCGAGATCGGGCACATGCGCGTGGTCCCCGGCGGCCACTACTGCGGGTGCGGCCACGAGGGTTGCTGGGAGCAGTACGCGTCTGGCAGCGCGCTGGTGCGCGACGCGCAGGCCGCGGCGATCACCCAGCCGGACCGTGCGACCGCGCTGCTCGAGCTCGCGGGCGGCGTCGTCGAGAAGATCACCGGGCCGCAGGTCACACAGGCCGCGCAGGCAGGCGACCCGCTCGCGGTCGAGCTGTTGGCCGAGCTCGGCCGGTGGGTCGGCGAGGGCGCGGCGTCCGCGACCGCGCTGCTCGACCCCGCGCTCATCGTGATCGGCGGCGGCGTCGCCGCCGCGGGCGACCTGGTGCTCGTGTCCGCGCGCAAGGCGTTCGCCGAGCAGCTCTCGGGCCGCGGCCACCGCCCCGAGGCGGCGATCGTCGTCGCGTCGATGGGCAACGACGCGGGCATGGTCGGCGCCGCGGACCTGGCGCGGATCTGACCCGAGCGACGAGTGTGGGGCGCCGCCGCGGGTCAGACCACGGCGCCGTTCCCGTCGTCGTCGTGGTCCCCGCGGCGCGCGGGCATGCGCCACAGCAGCAGCGCGACGCCCAGGACGAACACGACGCACGCGGCCTGCACCAACGCCGCGGGGGCGGCCTGCCAGAAGATGAGGACGACCAGCAGGAACAGCGGCATCCCACCGACCGCGAACCACGCCATCGTCAGCAGCGGGTCGCCGCCCAGGACGGGGCCGGGGTCGGGCGGGACGAAGCCCTCGTCCTCGTCGACCGACCGCTCGGCCTCGTCGTACTGCTCGGTGCCGTCCCAGTCGCGACCGGTGGAGCCGAACGGCGACTCGACGCCCGCGGCCACCGGGAACTCCAGCCCCGCGGCGGCCCCCGAGTTCGGGGTTGGCGGCGGCGTGGGGGAAGATGCGTGCGGGGACGCCGCGTCGGCGGCGGCCTCGACGTCGCCGAGTTGTGCGACGATCTGCGCCCACCGCTCGTCGTCGACCCGTCCGGCGTCGTCGTCGGGGCGATCAGCCATAGGAGCACTCTAGAGTCGGACGTGGCGGTCGGGCGGTCGCAGCAAGGCGCAGGTTCGTCGCGGAAGGTGACTCCTTGTTCTACTGGTTGATGAAGCGGATCTTCGTGGGCCCGCTGCTGCACCTGGTCTACCGACCGTGGATCCGCGGCGCCGAGAACATCCCGTCGTCGGGACCGGCGATTCTTGCGAGCAACCACCTCGCCGTCATCGACTCGTTCTTCCTCCCGTTGATGCTCGACCGCGAGCTCGTGTTCATCGGCAAGCAGGAGTACTTCGAGGGCCGGGGCCTCAAGGGCAGGCTCGTGGCGGGCTTCTTCCGCGGTGTCGGCACCATCCCGGTGGACCGCAGCGGCGGCAAGGCCAGCGAGGGCGCGTTGCGCACGGGGCTCAAGCGCCTCGAGGAGGACCAGCTCTTCGGCATCTACCCCGAGGGCACGCGCAGCCCGGACGGCCGGCTGTACCGCGGCAAGACCGGCGTCGCGCGCCTCGCGCTCGAGTCCGGCGCCCCGGTGGTCCCGGTCGCGATGATCGACACCAACGTCGCGCAGCCCGTCGGCCAGACCATCCCGAAGGTGATGCGCATCGGCATGGTGGTGGGCGAGCCGCTGGACTTCTCGCGCTACCAGGGCATGGAGAACGACCGCTTCATCCTGCGCTCGGTCACCGACGAGATCATGTACGCGATCATGCGGCTGTCCGGCCAGGAGTACGTGGATGTGTACGCGGCCACGCAGAAGGCGCGCATCGCCGCAGGCCACCCGGCCGCGACGGGCGACGCCGAGCAGCCGCTCGCGGCGGCGCCCGGCGGGCGTCCCGTGCCGGACGTCCAGGTTCCGGTCCCGCCAGAGCAGGACCCGCCGCGTCAGTAGGATGAACGGCGGGCCCGCGGGGCTCGTCGTGCTCTTCCTACGAGAGGTGTGTCTCATGTCGGTTCGTCGCGTCGCCCTCCTGACCGCGGGTGGCTTCGCTCCGTGCCTGTCGTCCGCTGTCGGTGGCCTCATCGAGCGCTACACCGAGATCGCTCCGGACGTCGAGATCATCGCGTACGAGCACGGCTACTACGGGCTGCTGCGTGGGGACAAGATCGTCGTCGACGACGAGACGCGCGCCAAGGCCGGCATCCTGCACCGCTTCGGCGGCTCGCCCATCGGCAACTCGCGCGTCAAGCTCACCAACGCCAAGGACTGCGTCAAGCGCGGCCTGGTCCAGGAGGGCCAGGACCCCCTGCAGGTGGCGGCCGAGCAGCTCAAGGCCGACGGCGTCGACGTGCTCCACACGATCGGCGGCGACGACACGAACACCACCGCCGCGGACCTCGCCGCGTACCTCGCGGACAACGGCTACGGCCTCACGGTCGTCGGCCTGCCCAAGACGATCGACAACGACGTGGTGCCCATCCGGCAGTCGCTCGGCGCGTGGACCGCGGCCGAGGAGGCCGCCGGGTTCGCCGCGAACGTCATCGGCGAGCACCGCTCGGGCCCGCGGATGCTCATCGTGCACGAGGTCATGGGCCGCCACTGCGGCTGGCTCACGGCCGCCGCGGCGGTCGAGTACCGCAAGTGGCTCGACCAGCAGGAGTGGGTGCCCGGCATCGGCCTGACGCGCGAGCGCTGGGACGTCCACGCCGTCTTCGTGCCCGAGGCCAAGCTCGACATCGACGCCGAGGCCCAGCGCCTCAAGGCGATCATGGACAGCCAGGGCAACGTGAACATCTTCCTGTCCGAGGGTGCGGGCATGCACGAGATCGTCGAGCAGCTCGAGTCCTCCGGCCAGGAGGTGCTGCGCGACGCGTTCGGGCACGTGCGCCTCGACACGATCAACCCGGGGCAGTGGTTCGCCAAGCAGTTCGCGGAGAAGCTCGGCGCCGAGAAGGTCATGGTCCAGAAGTCCGGCTACTACTCGCGCGCCGCGGCCGCGAACGCCGAGGACCTGCGCCTCATCAAGTCGATGACCGACCTGGCCGTGGAGTGCGCGCTGCGCGGCGAGTCCGGTGTCATCGGGCACGACGAGGAGCAGGGCGACGTGCTGCGCGCGATCGAGTTCCCGCGGATCGCGGGCGGCAAGCCGTTCGACGTGACGCTGCCGTGGTTCGTCGAGCTCCTCGACGACCTGGGGCAGCCGCTGGCCCCGGCGAGCCACGCATGAGCGTCCAGCCGGGCCCGGAGGTCGTCGCGGGGCTCGACGCGTGGCGCTCGATGAACGCGCTGCAGCAGCCGACCTGGCCCGACGCGGACGCGCTCGCGCGCGCGACCGGCAAGCTCGCGTCCCTGCCGCCGCTCGTCTTCGCGGGTGAGTCGGACGCGTTGCGCGCGCAGCTCGCCGCCGCCGGCCGCGGCGAGGCGTTCGTGCTCGTCGGTGGCGACTGCGCGGAGACGTTCGCCGAGGCGACGGCCGACAACATTCGCAACAAGATCAAGACGATCCTGCAGATGGCGGTCGTGCTCACGTACGGCGCGAGCCTGCCGGTGGTCAAGATCGGGCGCATGGCCGGGCAGTACGCCAAGCCACGCTCGTCGGACACCGAGACGCGCGACGGTGTGACGCTGCCGGCGTTCCGTGGCGACATCGTCAACGGCTACGACTTCACCGGCGAGGCGCGCACGCCCGATCCTGGGCGGCTCCTCGAGGCGTACCACACGTCGGCCGCGACGCTGAACCTGATCAGGGCGTTCACCACGGGCGGGTTCGCGTCGCTGCTGCGGGTCCACGAGTGGAACAAGGGCTTCACGACGAACCCCGCGTACGCGCGCTACGAGCTGTTGGCGGCGGAGATCGACCGTGCGATCCGGTTCATGGCCGCGTGCGGCGCCGACTTCGAGCAGTTGCGCACGGTGGACTTCTACTCGAGCCACGAGGGCCTGCTGCTGGACTACGAGCGGCCGCTCACGCGCATCGACTCACGCACCGGGCTGGCGTACGACTGCTCGGCGCACTTCGTGTGGATCGGCGAGCGCACGCGCCAGCTCGACGGCGCGCATGTCGACTTCTTCTCGCGCCTGCAGAACCCCATCGGGGTCAAGCTGGGCCCGACGACGAAGGCCGACGACGCGCTCGCGCTGCTCGACAAGCTCAACCCGAGCGGTGAGCCGGGCCGGATCACGTTCGTCACGCGCATGGGGGCCAGCAAGGTCCGGGACCTGCTCCCCGAGCTCGTCGAGAAGGTCACGGCCGACGGGCGGCCCGTCACGTGGGTGTGCG
This sequence comes from Actinomycetes bacterium, assembly GCA_023461115.1. Classification (GTDB taxonomy): domain Bacteria; phylum Actinomycetota; class Actinomycetes; order Actinomycetales; family Cellulomonadaceae; genus Cellulomonas. The sequence goes on along the minus strand of JAEWOA010000255.1, from coordinate 1,318 downwards.
ACCCGATGCACGGCAACGGCATCACGTCGGCCACCGGCTACAAGACGCGCCGCTTCAGCGACGTGATGGAAGAGGTCGCCGGGTTCTTCGACGTGCACCGGTCGCTCGGCACGGTCCCCGGCGGGCTGCTGATCGAGCTCACGGGCGACGACGTGACCGAGGTGCTCGGGGGCTCGGAGGAGATCGACGACGAGCGGCTGGCCGAGCGCTACGAGACGCTCGTCGACCCGCGCCTGAACCACCAGCAGTCACTGGAGATGGCGTTCCAGGTGGTGGAGCTGCTCCGCGCCGCATCCTGACCGCGCCGACGAGAGCGTGCGCCCTACGAGGGGCGCGCGCTCTCGTCGTCCCGGCCGGTCGGCGCAGGACCAGCGCCGTGCGCGCGCCCGCTACACGACGGTCAGGACGATGGTCGAGCCCTCCGGCGCCAACTGGCCGGCTGGCACGCTCTGGTCGACGACCTGGCCGATCAGGCCGCCCCAGGAGTTCTTGCGCTTGACCTCGAAGCCGAGAGCCTTGAGCTTCTTCTCGGCGACGCCGAAGTCGAGCCGCTCGACGTCCGGCACCTGGACGAGCTGGGGGCCCTTCGAGACGACGAGCTGCACCGAGTCGCCTCGGTGGCCGCCCGCGCCCGCGGCGGGCTGCTGGCTGACGACCGAGCCCTTGGGGACGTCGTCGCTGAAGGCCTCGCTCGTCTTGCCCGCGACGAGCCCCGCCTTCGCGAGCGCGGCGGACGCCTCCTTCAACGTGACGCCGGTGAGCGTGGGGATGTCCACGGGCGCCGGCCCGTTGGAGAGCGTGAGCGTCACGACCGTGCTGCGCGTGGTCTGCGCGCCGGGCGCGGCGTCGGTCCCGTCGGGCAGCTTGGCGCTGAGGACCGAGCCGAGCGGCGCCTTGTCGTCGTACGCGGGCTCGGCGACGTCGGGGGTGAGCCCGGCCTTGTCCAGCGCGTCGTATGCGTCGTTCTGCATGGCTCCGACGAGCCCCGCGGGCACGTTGACGTAGTCGGGTCCGAGCGAGACGACGACCTCGACCGGCTCGCCCTTGCGGACGCGCTCACCCGCCGAGGGCTGCGTGCCCACCACGGAGCCCGCCGGAACGTCGGCGCTGTGGGACTCCTCGACGTCCGGGGTGAGCCCGGCCCGGGTGATCGCGGTGGTCGCCGCGTCCTGCGTGGCGCCGGTGACGAGGGGGACCGTGGCGTACGCGGCGGGGCCGAACTGGGTGTACCACCAGGCGCCCGCGGCCAGGACGACGAGCGTGCCGAGGACGGCCCAGATCGCGCGCCGCGTGCGACGCCGGCGGGGCGGGGTGGGCG
>JAEWOA010000254.1 GCA_023461115.1 Actinomycetes bacterium | reverse complement strand
CGAACACCAGGAACCGGTCGAACGTGCGCGTGAACCAGCGGTCGTGCGTGACCGCCAGGACCGTGCCCTCGAACGCCTCCAAGCCCGCCTCGAGCGCCTCCGCGGAGTGCAGGTCCAGGTTGTCGGTCGGCTCGTCGAGCAGCAGCAGCGTGGCGCCGCCGAGCTCCAGCAACAAGATCTGGAACCGCGCCTGCTGCCCGCCCGAGAGCGTCTCGTAGCGCTGCTCGGCCTGCGCGACCAGCTCGTAGCGGTCCAGCGCGCGGCTCGCGGGCTCGCGGCCCAGCCCGGCCCGGCGCGCGTCGCCCCGGTGCAGGATGTCGAGCAGCGTGCGGCCGGCCAACTCCGGGTGCGCGTGGTTCTGCGCGAACCAGCCGGGCCGCACGCGCGCGCCGAGCACAGCCGAGCCGGTGTGCCGCACGGGCGCCACGGGAGTGTCGTCGGCAGGCAGGTGCTCCGGGCCCGGATCGGAGCCCCCCGCCGCCAGCAGCCGCAGGAAGTGCGACTTGCCCGAGCCGTTGGACCCCAGCACCGCCACGCGCTCGCCGAACCACACCTCCAGGTCGAACGGCCTCATCAACCCGGTGAGCTCCAGCCCGGTGGCCACGACCGCGCGCTTGGCCGTACGCCCGCCGCGCAGCCGCATCGTCACCCGCTGCTCACGCTCCTGGGCCGCCGGCGGTCCCGCGGCCTCGAACTTGGCCAGGCGCGTCTGCGCGGCCTGGTACCGCGACGCCATGCCGTCGTTGAACGTCGCCTTCTGCTTCAGGTTCACGACGAGCGCGCGGAGCTTGGCGTGCTCCTCCTCCCACCGGCGCAGCAGCTCGTCGAGCCGCGCGCGGCGGTCCGCGCGGGCCTCGTGGTAGCCCGCGAACCCCCCGCCGTGCACCCACACCGACGCGCCCGCGGCGCTCGGCTCCAGGGTCGCGATGTGCGTGGCGACCCTGGCCAGCAGCTCCCGGTCGTGGCTGACCAGCAGGATCGTCTTGCCGCTGTCGACCAGCCGCTGCTCCAGCCACCTCTTCGTGGGAACGTCGAGCGCGTTGTCCGGCTCGTCGAGCAGCAGCACCTCGTCGGGCCCGCGCAACAGCTGCTCCAGCACCAAGCGCTTCTGCTCGCCACCCGAGAGCGAGCGCACCTCGCGGTCCTGCGCGCGCTCGAACGGGATCGACAGCACCGCGTCCGTCACCCGGTCCCACTGCGCCTCGGCCTCGTATCCGCCGACGTCCGCCCAGTCGACCAACGCCTGCGCGTAGCGCAACTGCGCGGGCTCGTCGTCGACCTCCATGATCCCGAGCTCGGCCGCGGTGAGCTCACGCGCGGCCGCGCTGATCGCGGGCGACGAGAGGCTCGCCAGGAGGTCCCGGATGCTGCGGTCGTCGTCGATCCGCCCGATCTCCTGGCGCATCACGCCCAACCCGCCGCTGCGGCTCACCGAGCCCTCGTGCGCGTCCAGGTCGCCCGTGATGATCCGCAGCAGCGTGGTCTTGCCTGCTCCGTTCGGCCCGACGAGCGCCACCCTTGCGCCCTCCGGCACCCGGAACGTCACGTCCCCGAGCAGCGGCCGCCCGTCGGGAAGCACATAGCCGACACCGCCGACGTCCAGATGACCCATGCGACGAGTGTGCGGTGCGCCGAACCCGGGAACCAAGACGATTGCCGCCCGGCCGGGCTGTCGCGCGGCCCCGGCCGGGGCTCGTCGGGAGACGCGTGCCGGGGCGAACACCACACCGGGACCCCCTGGCGCCAGCGCGCAGTCGGTGTCATGGTCGAAAGATGAGCGACACTCCCGGAACCAGCAACGACCCGGCGCTCGGCAGCGAGGGCGACACCGACCAGCTGTCCCGCGAGGACACCCTCGTCGAGCGCGGCGTCGACGACCTGCTCGACGAGGGCTACAGCCCGCCCGAGCGGGAGCGGCACACCCACTACGGCGAGACACCGTGGGAGGAGCGGCACCGCGAGACGATCGACCAGCGGATCCTCCAGGAGGAGCCCGAGGTCTGGGAGCAGCGGCCGCGCATCAGCGGCGAGCGCGAGGAGTTCCGGGCGGGGCGGCTCGTGGCCGACGGCGACGCCGTCGAGGCGGGCGGCACCGACGCGTTCGCGGTGGACGCTGGTGTCTCGGGCGGCGCCGCGAGCGCGGAGGAGGCCGCCGTGCACCTCGTCGAGGAGGAGTACATCGACGACCGCCGGTTCCGCGACGACACCTGAGCCGCCCGCTAGCAGCAGCCCGCCGACGGCCTCATGTCGACGTCGTCCGCGGCGCGGCGGGCCCTGGTCCGCTCCGCGCGGGCCGCGAGCTCGTCGTCGGGCGGGTAGTCGACCTCCTCGAGCGTGAGGCCGCGCGCCGCGACGACCATCGCCTCCCGCGTTCCAGCGACGAGCAGCCGCGCGGGCCACTCGACGGGCCGGCGGCCTTCGCCGACGGCCAGGCTCGCGCCGACCAGCGAGCGGACCATCGAGTGGCAGAACGCGTCGGCCTGCACCGTCGCGACGACGAGCCCCGCGTCCGCGCCGCTCGTGGGACGCTCCCAGCGGAACACCTCGAGCGTGCGGATCGTGGTCGCCCCCTCGCGTGGTTTGCAGTACGCCGCGAAGTCGTGCCGCCCGACGAGGTGCGCCGCGGCGGCCTCCATCGCGGCGACGTCCAGGGCGCGCGCGTGCCACAGCACGTGCTGGCGGGTCAGCGGATCGCGCGCGGCGGCGTCGTCGCACACGCGGTACGCGTACCGGCGGCGCAGCGCGGCGAATCGCGCGTCGAACCCGGCGGGCGCCGGTGTCACGCGGCGCACCACGAGGTCCGCCGGGAGCACCCCGGCGAGGCGCGAGGTCAGCGCCTCGCACGGGTCCCGGTCACTGCGGTCGCTGCGGTTGCCGTCGCTGCGGTTGCCGTCGCTGCGGCCCCGCGCGACGACGAGCGCGTCGTCGTCCACGTCCACGTGCGCCACCTGCCCGCGCGCGTGCACACCCGCGTCGGTGCGGCCCGCGACGGTGACCCGCGGTGGCTGCACCCCACGCGGCCCGGTGCGCAGCACGAGCGCGAGCCCCTCCTCCAGCACCCCCTGCACGGTCCGCAACGCAGGCTGCCGGGCCCAGCCGGCGAAGTCGGTCCCGTCGTACGCGAGGTCGAGGCGAAGGCGGATCACAGCAGCAACGGTAGCCGGGCGCTAGCGTGCCACTGTGCCCGGCACCGACCCGTACACCCTCGCGGTCGACTGCGGCGGCAGCGGAATCAAGGCGTCGGTGCTCGACGCGCACGGCACGCTGCACGCGCCCGCAGTCCGCGTGCCCACGCCCTACCCCCTGCCACCGTCCCGGCTGGTCGACGAGATCGCGTCGATCGCGGCCGGGCTCCCACCGGCCGACCGCGTGACCGTCGGGCTGCCCGGCATGATCCGCCACGGCGTCGTCGTCGCCACACCGCACTACGTGACCAAGTCGGGGCCGCGCACTGCCGTCGACCCCGCGCTCCTCGCGGCGTGGACCGGGTGCGACATCCGCGCGCTCGTCGAGAACAGGCTCGGCCTGCCGGCCATCGCGCTCAACGACGCCGAGGTCCACGGCGCGGGTGTGATCTCCGGGACCGGGCTCGAGCTCGTGCTCACGCTCGGCACCGGGCTGGGCTCCGCGCTCTACGACGGCGGCCGGCTGTCGCCGCACCTCGAGCTCTCGCACGCACCCGTGCGCCGCGGCGTCACCTACGACTCCTACATCGGGCAGGTCGAGCGGCGGCGGCTCGGCAACGCGCTGTGGTCGCGGCGCGTCGCGCACGTGGTCGAGGGGTTCTGGCCGGTGTTCCGCTGGGACCGCCTCTACCTGGGCGGCGGCAACTCGCGGCACGTGTCCCCCGCGGTCCTCGAGCGCCTGGGCGAGCACATCGTGGTCGTCCCCAACCAGGCCGGCATAGTAGGCGGCGTCCGCGCCTGGACCCTCCCCCTCTAGCCCCCTCCCCTCCCCCTCCCCACTTCGCCGAGTTCGTCGGCCTACGCCGAGATCGTCGGGTATCTCCGACGATCTCGGGGTTCTCCGACGAACTCGGCGGGGTGGGGGTGGGGGTGGGGGTGGGGGTGGGGGTGGGGGGTTGTTGCCTCTAGTAGGAGGCGGGTGAAGCGCACCGGGCGGACGACGCTCACCAGGTGGGTCGCTCCGCGGACGACGACGAGCCTGCCGTCCTGGCAGGCCGCGAGGAACCGGCGCTCGTCGCCACGGAAGTGGTCGTAGCGGCCGTTGACCAGCCACACCGGCGCCTCGACGCGCGCGAGGTCGGCGAGCGGGTCGTACCCCCGCAGCTCGGCGAGCACGGCAGTGGTGGCCCGGTACGCGTAGCCGCCCGCCGCGAGGTCCCGCGCCGCGTCCGCGGACACGGTGTGGCGCACCGCGAAGTCGTTGAGCGCCGCGCCCTCGTCGGGCAGCGCCTGGATGCCGCGCGCCGCCGCGAGCCACGCGCCGACGGGCAGGGACCTCGGCACCGACGAGCAGCCCGCGGCCACGAGCCCAGCGACGCCGCCGGGGTGC
>JAEWOA010000253.1 GCA_023461115.1 Actinomycetes bacterium | reverse complement strand
GGTGTGCCTGCGGGGTGCGGTGCCGCGCGCGCGGGCGGCGGGCACGTTGTGGCCCGAGGTGGCCGAGCGCCGGGCGGGCGCGAACCTGCGCACCGCGTTGTGGCGCGTGGGCGCGGCCGTCCCGCGGCTGCTGGTGGTCGAGCGCGGCTGGGTGGACCTGGACCCGGCGGTCAGCGTGGACGTCCACGACCTGACGCGGCGTGCGCTCGCCGACGACGAGCCTGGCGACGACACGGCCGCGCTCCCGGGGATCGCGGACGCCGACCTGCTGCCGGACTGGGACGACGAGTGGGTCGCCGCCGACCGGGAGCGCGTGCGGCAACTGCGGCTGCACCTGTTGGAGGCGATGGCGCGCAGGTGCGCCGAGCAGCGGCGGTTCGCGCCCGCCGTCGACCTGGCGCTCACCGCGCTGCGGGCCGACCCGTTGCGCGAGAGCGCGCACCGCGCGGTGATCGCGGTGCACCTCGCGGAGGGCAACCTGGCCGAGGCGCGGCGGGCCTATGCCGCATGCCAGCGGGTGATGCGACGAGAGCTTGGGGTGGAGCCGTCGCCCGCGACCACGGCGCTGCTGCCCCCGCTCGTCGCCGTGCCCGTGCCGCCGACGCTGCCTGCGCTGCCGACGCTGCCCCCGCTCCCCACGCGCGCGGGCGGCGCGGGGCCAGCCCTGACGTCGGCGAGCCCGCGAGTCTAGGTGAGCGTGAACTCGCAGGTCAGGTCCGCGCTCTCGGCGCCGTCGCCCACCGTGGTGGTCAGCACGTAGGCGCCGACGGCGGCGCTCGCGGGGAAGCTCACGCGGAATGCGGCCCCCGCGCCGACGAATGCCGCCGCGTCGGGCGCGTCGGCGCGGCTGATCGGGTCGGGGGCGTCCGCTGCGGGCGGGGCGCCGTCGACCGACGTGACGGCGGGCGGCGACGTCACGGGCGCGGGGATCAGCAAGAACGCCTCGGCGCCGCGCGCGAGCGTGGTCAGCTCGGCGGCGTCGCGGCGGGCCGCGTCCCGCAGCGGCAGCGTCGTGACCACCTCGGCCGCGAACGAGCGCACCGGGACGTGGAGCTCGCGGGACAGGTGCAGGCCCGCGAACGCCAGGCCGCCGGTGTACTGGCCGTCGGTCACGGCGTAGTGGCGCGAGACCTCGACCGGCACGGGCGCGCCCGTCGCGGCGCGCGCGGCCAGCCGCGCGTCGGTGACCGTGACGGCGCTCGTGGGGTCGAGCGCGGTCACGCGGTAGACGCGTGGGGCGCCGGGCACGACCGTGACCTCGACCTCCTGGAACGGCACCAGGGTCAGGTGGTCGCTCGTGCCGGGCACCGAGGCGTCGATCGTCTGGCCCGCGGCCGTGACGGCGACGTCCTCGACGTCGACGTCGAACCACAGCGTCTGGAGGCCGGCGGCGTGCGCGTCGACCGCCTGCTGGGCTCCGCTCACGCCGTTCGACGTGGTGAGGCGGTGCGCGCCCGGGCGCGTGAACGCCGCGTAGATGCTCTCGTTGCGCTCCATGCGCGCGGGGACCGGGACCTGGCCGAGGTCGGACGCGAGGAAGCCGAGCGGGTCGGCCGAGCGGATCAGCCCGGGGTCGCCCGCGCGCTCGGTCAGCTCGCTCGCGACGAACGTGCCGGGGCCGCTGAGCGTCGCGTCCGCGACGGTCGTGCCGTTGGGCGCTGCGGACGCGCCGGTGGCGACGCGGTTCGGCATCGCGTACAGGTGGCGCTCGTAGTGCACGCCCGGGGCGTCCTGGCGCCCGCCTTCGACGAAGCGTCTCAGGCTGCTCTCGGGCGAGAAGCGGTAACGCATGACGTCGCCCACGGTCGCGCGGGCGCGTTCGATGGCGTCCGAGTCGTGCGTGGCCTGGCCCGTCAGGCGGCCGAGCGGGGAGTACACGTCACCGGACTCGCTCGACGCCTCCTGCTCGATGGGCGCCTCGTGCTCCTTCTGGAGCCCGAACAGCCGGAACCACCAGACGTAGCCGAACGGCAGGAGCGAGAAGTTCTGCGTGCCGAGCAGCCAGCGCATGACGCGCAGCAGCCAGCGCGTCCAGTCGTTGGGCGCGACCGCTGGCTCGACCTGTCCGTACGGGTCGAAGATCCACTTCATCCAGCCCATGCCCATCTCGACCATCGCCGCGGAGTCGGCGTTGCCGAGCGGGTCGGAGCGGCCCACGCGCGCGATCCGCACGGACAGCTCGCCGCCGGTGACCGGGATGGCGCTGGACAGCTCGACGCGCGCGCCGTCGACCGCGACGACGTCGGTGTGGAACGGGCGCACCGCGCGGTACCGCACGACGACGCGGTCCTCGGGCGAGAGCCCGTGCCCGGCGCCGAGGTCGACCACGAGGCTGTTCTGCGCGTCGACGGAGCCCGCGGAGTAGTCGTACCAGTCGAACGCGTTCTCGGGGTCGTGGGTGTCGTAGGCGCCCACGCGCACGTCGCCCGTGAACGTGACCGGCTCGGTGAGGCCGAGCGCCGTGCCGGTCTTCGAGAACGACCGGATGATCGTCTCCTCGCCCTTGCGGATGGTCACCCGGCCGGTCGCCGCGAGCTTCTCGGCGTCGGCGTCCTGCGCCAAGGTGACCGTGAGCCCGCCGGCCCCGACGGTCGCGGCGAACAGGTCGCCGGTGCCGACCATCGCGCGGCCCAGGCCGTAGAACGCCTTGCCGATGAGCCAGAAGATGCCGCCCCACGTGGATCCCGCGAGCAGGTTGAGCAGGCCGCCGTGCGTCATGGCGTCGAGGATCGCGATCGGCACGTCCCAGGCCAGGTCGCGCTGCTTCTTGCGGACTGCGACCGGCCCGGTGGGCGGCGCGCCGCTGTCCACGCGGAGCTGGAAGACGTCGCCCGACGACGAGGCGACCTTGCCCTCGACGATCCGCGAGCCCTGCACGATCTGCAGCGTGTCGCCGTCCGCGATCGCGACGCCGGACCGCTGCGGGATGGTGACGGCCCAGGTGCTGCCGGTCCCGGCGGCGACCGTCGCGTCGAGGAACCGCGAGAACTCGGGCAGCTCGGTGTCCGAGCTGAGGATCGCGGGGAGCTCGAGCGCGATCATCGGGAACAGGCAGAACCACAGCGGCCCGAACCTGGAGTACTGCACGGTGTGCGTGAGCTCGTGGTTCGCGAGCGACTGGCCGCGGTCGATCTCGGTGGGCTCGTCGTCGGGCACGAGCAGGGTCCCTGGCCCGAGCGTCGCGGGACGCGCGTCCCCGACGGGCTCGAGCCCGACGACCACGATGGACTGGGTCGGCGAGGTGGCGAGCGCCGGGATCGCGCCCGGCGGGGAGGCGACGAGCAGTGCTGCGCCGTCCCGCGCGACCGTGTTGTAGAACTCGGTGGCGTCGTGCTGCAGGGTCGCGACGTTGACGTCGGTGGCCGTCAGGGCGGCGGCGAAGCCGACGCTCTCGAGCTCGGCGTCGCCCTGGAGGACCACCGGGTGTGTCACGTCGCCGTCGACGATCCCGAGGTCCGGGCTCGCGATCCGCAGGGCGCCAGAGTCCCAGACCGAGAAGGTCGCGACGCCGGTCGGGCCGCTGCCGCTCCTGGTGCCCCCGATCGCGACGAACGGGCACCCGGTCCCCGGGTCGTCGACGCCGCCGCGACGCACGGTGACGGCGGAGCCGACCGCGGGCAGCGCCGCGGAGTTGGTGAGGCTCAGGCGCCCCGCGGCCTGCGTGAGCACGCGATGCCAGGTGATCGACGCGCCCGCGTGGATCGCGACGAGGTCGCCGTCCTGGAGCCGCAGGAAGGGCGCCGGGACCGCGGGCGCGGCGGCGCCCTCGGTGACGGTCGCGCGCACGTCGATCGAGTCGGCGGCGGCCACCACCGCGTCGTACGCGTACCCGACGGGGGTGAGCCGCACGAGGCGGAGGCCTTCGGCGGCGAGGTCGACCGCAGGCTGGAACGTCACCCGCACCCGCACGTCGCGCACCGCGGTGAGCTCGGACCCGACGAACACCGGGGCGCCCGGATGGAGTCCCGCGGTCACCGCCGGCGGGGTGAGCGTCGTGACGCCGTCGGCGACGTCGACGACGGCCAGCCGCGTGGTCTGCGTGGGAGTGGCGCCCGCGACGCGCGTCAGCATCACGGGCAGTCCCTCGAACCGCTCGGGCTGCGGCACCACGATCGACACCGCGTCGGTGCTCGTCACGGCGAACGGGGCGCCGCTCGTCGCCCACCGCTCGACCGCCCAGGGTGAGGTCCCGGCGGGCGCGCGGTCGAGCACGACGACGTCGTGCGTCGGGGCGCCGGGCACCACGCGGGCGTGCGCGATGCCGCCGCCCTCGACGCGCACGACGACCGTCCCTGCCGCGCCGTCGGGGGCCGTGCCCGCGCTCGTGGGCGAATAGGTGAGCGCGGCGTCCGCCTCGACGGCGCCGGCGCGCACGCCCAGGAC
>JAEWOA010000252.1 GCA_023461115.1 Actinomycetes bacterium | reverse complement strand
GACGGGGCCGGACGGTCGGCGGACGAGGTTCCCGCTGCTCGCGGGCCCGTGGGCTCGGGGCCGATCGGGCTCGAGCCCGCGGCCGGTGAGCCGGACGGCCCCGAGCGCCAGGCCACCACGGAGCCTGTCGAGGCGGTCGCCCTCCCCGTCACGGCCGCACACCACCCGGCACAGGCGTCGGGCGCCGCTCACGGCTTCACCGCAGAGCAGGCTCTCGACCCGGAGACTGACCTCGGAGTGCTCGCGGCGATCGCCAGCCAGGCCCCGGAACTGCGCATCTACCTTGCGAGCAACCCGTCGACGTACCCCGATCTGCTCGCGTGGCTGGGCCAGCTCGACGACCCGCAGATCGACGCGGCCCTCGCCCGCCGCCCCTAGGCGGCGGGCGGCAGCCGTCGGCCGACGCGCGGCGTGAGTCAGCTGGTCAGCGCAGCGGCGACCACGGCCGCGCTGCGGGCCGCGGCGTCGTCGACGTGAGTCGCGAACTCGCCTGCCTCGACCGGCGAGCACAGGTCGCTGATGCCCCGGACGGAGAGGAATGGCGCCCCGAAGCGGTGGGCGACGTGGGCGAGCGCCGCCGACTCCATGTCGGTCGCCAGGGCGTCCGGGAACGACTCCCGCACCGCAGCGACGCGCTCGGCGTCGACGAAGACGTCGCCCGAGATGATCGCGCCGTCCAGCACGCGCAGCGCGATGCCTTCGCCCGACCACGCCAGGCCGGGCCCGGCGCCCACGGCTGCGCGGTGCAGCACCTCATCGGCGGCGAACGTCGCGGGCATGCCGGGCACCTGGCCCAGGGCGTAGCCGAACGCGCGCGCGTCGGCGCCGGAGTACACGTAGCTGGACCCGACGACCACGTCGCCGACGCGCACCCCGACGCCGAGGCCACCCGCGCTCCCGGCGCTCACGAGCGCCCTCGTCGGGTACGCCGCGAGCGCGACCGCGGCCGACGAGGACGCGTTGACCAGGCCGATCCCACTGCGCACCAGGAGCACGGCACGGCCACGGAGGGTGAGCAGGGTCGCGGCGGGAACGCCGGGAAGGTCGACCTTGAGGGCGCCGTCGGCGAGCGCGACGAACGGCGCCTCCTCGGACTCCATCGCCACGACGACGACCGCGTCGAGAGCCGGCCGCTCGTCGGCTTGCGCGGCGCTGCCACGGATCACGCGGTCACCTGGCTCCACTCGGAGCGGTGCGCGAGGAACGCGGCGGCGGCCTCCTGTGCGCCGGTGAGCGTGTGGTTGGCGCCCCACCCGCATTGCACCTCGTTGGCGGCGGGCACCTGCGCGGCGGACAGCACGTCGCGCAGCGTGCCCTCGACCAGCGCGAGGACGTCGTCGTACTCCCATTCGCCCTGGAGGGTGAGGTAGAAGCCGGTTTGGCAGCCCATGGGCGAGAAGTCGATGACCGCGTCGGAGTGGTCGCGTGAGAGCTCGGCGAACAGGTGCTCGAGCGAGTGGACGACGGGCATCTCGAGGTGGGCGACGTTGGGCTGCGCGAAGCGGACGTCGTACTTGACGACGATGTCGCCGTGCGGGAGGACCTTGCGGTCGGCCAGGCGCACGTAGGGCGCGGCGACGGTGCGGTGGTCCAGGTTGAACGACTCGACGTTCTGGCGCGGGCGCGCGGCGTCGGAGTCGCCCGTGGGCTGGGTGGCGTGCTCGGTCACGGTGGCTCCTCGTGGTGGGTCACCGTCATTCTGCCTTGCGCCCTCGTCGTGCCTGCCCCTCGCGAAGGCGCGACGAGCTGCTCAGCCGAACCAGTGCGCGACGTGCCGGGTGATCTGCCGGTCGAACACGTCGTCGTCGTGCCGCTCGCGCAGCCACCGCGCGAAGCTGCCGCCCGCGCACAGGTCGAGCTCGGCGCGGCAGTCGGGCGTCTTGGTGACCGCCCGGAACAGCATCTCCTCGGCCTCGGCGGGCGTCCGGTACAGGTACGGGTACGCCTCGGGCAGGATCGCGCGGGCCCACTGCCCGTCGGGGAACACCCCCACGGCGCCCGCGACGAGCGCCTCGACGTACTGCAGGCCGTACGACTCCTCGCGCGCGGTCGCCAGGAACGCGGTGGTGTGCGCGAGCGCGTGCCAGTAGTCGTCGCGGCTCGCGGTCAGGGGCCCCACCCACGCCCAGTCCTTGCGGGACAGCCGCATGGCGGGCTCGCTGACCAGGTGCGACTCGTGCAACCGGGCTTCCACGCGGATGGGCGTTCGGCGCGCGACGCGCTCGACGACCTCCAGGAAAAGGTCGGGCCGCTTGCGCTCGGACACGTAGATCGCGGGGTAGAGCACCACGGGGATGGCGGGCTCCTCGCGCGGCCGCACGTGGTCCAGGCGGATGCCGAGGTTGACCCAGCCAATCCGCGCCTTCTCGGCGAGCGGCTGGACCACGTGGGACCCGATGATCTCCCGGACCTCGGTGGCGGTGCGCTCGGAGTTGGCGAAGGTCGGGAACAGCGCGCAGGACAGCGCGAGCGTCGCGCGCTCCACGCGGTGCGCGTACTCGGAGGTGTTCCACCAGACGAAGTTCATGATGTTCGGCTCGGTGGACCCCACGGCGAGCGCGCGCCACACCGCGATCGAGTCGATCACGTCCATGTTGACGACGACCGTGCCGCGCACGTCGAGCATCGGCAGCGGGATCACGTCGAACCCGTCGGCGCGCCGCGGCTCGGGCCCGACGAGCGCGGCGCCGGGGAACACGCGCAGGAGCCGCCGCACCAGGGTCGCGCCGGCGTCGTGCCCGGCGACGTGGCCCTGGGTGTCGACGAACGCCTGCCGGCACTTGACGACGACGCGCTTGGTCGTCGTGTCCTTCGTCGTGTCGCCGGTCATGACGTCAGCTCCTTCTGCTCGGCTTCGTCGGGCAAGGCGTCGACGAGGTCGTCCGCCGCGGCGGCGGGCTGTGGGACCCCGGGGAGGCCGCCCGGCTCGTCGTCGGGCTCGGCCGGGAAGTCCGAGGGGTCGGACAGCGCCGTCTTGATCCGCATCCTGTAGAACGACCGCCACACGAACACCGCCGAGGCGACGAAGAACACGCCCGCGAGCACCTGCACGAGCGTGTGCCGGCCCTCGGCGTTGAGCGAGACCGCGAGGTCGACCGCGAGCAGCCCGAAGAGCGTCGTGAACTTGATGACGGGGTTGAGCGCGACCGACGAGGTGTCCTTGTACGGGTCGCCCACGGTGTCGCCGACGATCGTCGCGTCGTGCAGTGCGGTGCCCTTGGCGTGCAGGTCCACCTCGACGATCTTCTTGGCGTTGTCCCAGGCGCCGCCCGCGTTGGCCATGAAGATGGCCTGGTAGAGCCCGAAGATCGCGATCGACACCAGGTATCCGATGAAGAAGTACGGCTCGACGAACGCGAACGCCAGGGTCACGAAGAACACGCCCAGGAACATCGCGAGCATGCCCTGCTGCGCGTACTGCGTGCAGATCTCGACGACCTTGCGCGAGTCCTCCTCGCTGGCCTTGCTGGCGCCGTCGAGCTTGATGGTGCCCTTGATGAACTCGACCGCGCGGTAGGCGCCGGTGGTCACGGCCTGGATGGAGGCGCCCGTGAACCAGAACACGACGGCGCCGCCCGAGATCAGGCCGAGCAGGAACGGCGGGTGCATGAGCGAGAGGTTCTCGATGCCCTGCGTGAGGCCGCCGGTCAGGCCCATGATGATCGAGAAGATCATGGTGGTGGCCCCGACGACGGCCGTCCCGATGAGCACGGGCTTGGCGGTGGCCTTGAACGTGTTCCCGGCGCCGTCGTTCTCCTCGAGCATCTGCTTGGCGTGCTCCCACGCGGGCGTGAAGCGGTACTCGTCGCGGATCTGGGTGTCGATGCCCGGGATCTCCTCGATCACCGAGAGCTCGTAGACGCTCTGCGCGTTGTCGGTGACGGGCCCGTAGGAGTCGACCGCGATCGTCACCGGGCCCATGCCCAGGAACCCGAATGCGACCAGCCCGAAGGCGAACACCGCGGGCGCGATCATCAGGTTGTCCAGGCCGTCCTGCGAGATCAGGTACGCGCCGGACATGAGCCCGACGATCGCCACGCCCAGCCAGTACGCCGAGAAGTTGCCCGCGACCAGGCCGGACAGGATGTTGAGCGACGGCCCGCCCTGCCGCGAGCTCTTGACAACCTCGCGCACGTGCTTCGACGACGTCGACGTGAACACCTTGACCAGCTCCGGGATCAGGGCGCCCGCCAGCGTGCCGCACGAGATGATCGTCGCCAGCCGCCACCACGAGTCGCCCGCGGCGGTGTCCTTGAGCACCACCCACGTCGTCAGGTAGGTCGCGACGATGCACGCGGCCGACGTGAGCCACACGAGCGTGGACAGAGGCTTCTCGAAGTCCATGCGATCCGCGTGCTTGTAGCGGTAGGTGGTGTACGCGTCGTTGAGCAGGTACGACGCGGCCGACGCGACGATCATCACGGCGCGCACGAAGAAGATCCAGACGAGCAAGGCGGCCTGGACCGACGGCTCGTGCACGCCGAGCAGCACGAACGTCACGAGCGCGACTCCGGTGACGCCGTACGTCTCGAAGCCGTCGGCGCTCGGGCCCACCGAGTCGCCCGCGTTGTCGCCGGTGCAGTCGGCGATCACGCCGGGGTTGCGGGCGTCGTCCTCCTTGATCTTGAACGCGATCTTCATCAGGTCGGAGCCGATGTCGGCGATCTTGGTGAAGATGCCGCCCGCGATGCGCAGCGCGGACGCGCCCAGCGACTCGCCGATCGCGAACCCGATGAAGCACGCGCCCGCGACCTCGCGCGGCAGGAACATGAGGATGACCAGCATCATCATCAGCTCGAGGCTGATCAGCACCATGCCGATCGACATGCCGGACTTGAGCGGCACGCGGTGCAGGGGGAGTGGCCGGCCGCGCAGGGACGCGAATGCCACCCGGCTGTTGGCCAGCGTGTTGACCCGGATGCCGAACCACGCCACCGAGTACGAGCCGGCCATGCCGATCAGGGAGAACGCGATCACGATCGCGACCCGCCCCCACGCGAACCCGACGAGCGCCTTGTAGTAGACGACGATCACCGCGGCGATGAACGCCCACAGCACGATCAGGAACTTGCCCTGCTGGGTCAGGTACGCCCGGCAGGTGGAGTAGATGAGCTCCGAGACCTCGCGCATCGACGCGTGGACCTCGAGCCTGCGGAGCTGGACGAACGTCGCGACGCCGAACGCCAGGCCGAACGCGCAGACCACGAGGCCGAGCGCCAGCAGGGTCGGGCCCGAGATCCCCCCGAGCACTGTCACGCTGCCCAGGTCGGGCAGCGCCAGGCTGGCCTCGCCGCCGTGCGGGCCTGACGAGCCGGCGGTCGTCTGCTGCGCGCAGCCGCCGAGCAACGCGAAGAGCCCGAGCAACGGGAGCGCGCGCCACGCGCGCCGGCGTCTGCGGGACTGCGCTACCGGCCGACTGCCGGGCTCGTCGAAGCGGATCTCGGTGCTGTGGTCAACGGTGTCCACGGCCTCCCCCACCTGGGCACGAAGGGCTGCTCTCAGCCCGACCGTAGGTGGGGGATAGTGGCGTGACCTGAGACGAAGGTCACGCCTGCCGTGCGGATGTCAGCGGTCTTCGAGTGCGGGGATGATCGTCGTGGGGATGGCGAACGCGAGGCTCACCAGTGCGATGCCGCCGAAGAAGAGCCAGGGCGCGGCGGCCTCGGCCACCGAGAACGCCACCGCGAACAGCGCGAGCCCGCCGACGAACAGGACGAATGCGAAGAAGACGCTGACGACCGTCGCCGCCGAGTCGGACCGGGCCTCGTCGCGGCTGGTCAGAACGGGCTGGGACATGGTGACTCCTCGGGTGGTGCGGGCTGTGCTGGCAGTGCGTGCAAGACGTGCTGGAGGGGGGGGCGGCCGGCGCGCCGTTGCGCCGGCCCGGGGCACAGTCTGGCGTGCCACGGGCCGGTCGCCAACCCCAGCCGGGAGGTTCGTCGTGCGGCCTACTCGTCGAACGGCCAGACGGCCCGCACCTCGATGCGGCCGAACCGGGCCATGGGGTGCTTCGACGCGACCTCGAGGGCCACGTCGAGCGACGGGCACTCGAGCATGTCGTAGCCCGCGACCTGCTCGATCGTCTCGGTGAACGGGCCGTCGGTCACCGAGAGCTCGCCGCCGCGCACGGCGACGGTGCGGGCGTCGCCGGGCGGGCGCAGGCGGTCGCCGTGCAGGTGGTACCCGAGTCGCTGGGTCTCGGTGACCCACTCCTCGATGTTGTCCAGGGCGGGGTCGTACTCCTCGGCGCTCGGGTCCGTGCAGACCAGCATCATGAACTTCACGGCAGTTGCCTCCTCAGTGCTTCAGTGCGTTCGCGGGGTCCAGGGTGGTCCCACCACCCGCATGACGCACCTGGTCCGACGGCCTCGACAGCATCTCCCGACGAAGTTCGCTCAGCGCAGGGGGAGCGCGCGCGGGGACCGTGGGCCGAACCGCGGCGCGTTGGCCGCCTGGGTCAGCTCCAGCAGGCGGATGACGCGCTGGCGGTGCGGCCGCCAGGGCTCGAGGAGCTCGAGCATGCCGTCGTCGTCCGCGCGGCGTCCGGTCAACGCCCAGCCGACGAGGTGCGCGAGGTGGAAGTCGCCCACCGAGACGGCGTCGGTGTCCCCGAGCGCGCGCGACGTGATCTCCGCGACGGTCCACGGCCCGATCCCGCGCACCGCGCGCAG
>JAEWOA010000251.1 GCA_023461115.1 Actinomycetes bacterium | reverse complement strand
CGGCAGGCCCGCGCCGACGCCGCGTTCACCGCCGAGTTCGGCCAGTACTCGATCCCGCAGGTCCTGGGCCTGTGGGCTGCGGCGGCGCTGCCCATGGGCGCGATGCTCTGGTTCGTGATGCCGGTGTTCGTCGTGCCGCGCGCGTCGTTCCCGCCGCTCGTCTACCTGCTTCTCGCCACCGGCGGGCTGGTGTGGCAGGGGCTCGTCGCGTTCGTCGTGCTGCGGCGGGAGGTGCGGCCGTTCACCTCGGCGGCGCTGCGGCGGCGGCTGTGGCTGCACCGCCCGACGAGCCCGCGGAGCGGCCGCGGCTCGTGGTGGCTGTTGGCGCTCACGTTCCCCGTGGCGCTCGTCCTGCTCGCGTACGACGACCTGGAGCCGCTCGGCGCGGTGCGCGACGCGTTCCTGCGGCTGTTCCCGGCGCTCGCGCCGCCGACCTACGGCGAGATCGCCAACCTGGCCGACCCGCGGGTCGTCGGGCAGTGGTGGCTGCTGGCCGTGCTCGCGGTGCTGCTGGTGTTCAACTACCTGCTGGGCGAGGAGCTGCTGTTCCGCGGGGTGCTGCTGCCCAAGATGCGCGGCGCGTTCGGGAAGTGGGACTGCGTGGCCAACGGCGTCCTGTTCGCGGCCTACCACGTGCACCTGATCTGGACGCTGCCCCTGACGCTGCCGCGCGAGTGGGTCTACGCGGGGCTGATGCGGCGGTACCGGTCGTCGTGGATGAGCACGCTGCTGCACGCGTACGACGGCCTGTTCCTGCTGGTCCTGTTCCCGCTGGTCCTCGCGGGCGCCGTGACGTCGTAGCGCATGTGCACGTGCTCCGCCCCCAGGATTCGAACCTGGACTGCAAGGCTCCAAAGGCCTGCGTGCTGCCGTTACACCAGGGCGGACCGGCGGGTTCGGGCCCCCCGCGGCCCGCCAGCGTCCAAGTCTGCCAGCCAACCTGGCCCGCCCGCGCACACCCGCACGGCACAATGTGCCCGTGGCCACCGACACCAAGCGCGTCCCGCGCTCCCGCATGACCGGGGCCCAGCGGCGCGCGCAGCTCCTCGACGTGTCGCGGCGGCTGTTCGCGGAGAAGGGGTTCGACGGCACGAGCGTCGAGGAGATCGCGTCCCGCGCGGAGGTCTCCAAGCCCGTGGTGTACGAGCACTTCGGCGGCAAGGAGGGCATCTACGCGGTCGTCGTCGACCGGGAGATCCAGGCCCTGACCGGCGCCCTGACGGGGGCGCTCGAGGGTGGCGGACATCCCAAGGTGCTGGTGGAGCGGACCGCGTTGGCGCTGCTCACCTACATCGAGACCTCCGAGGACGGGTTCCGGATCCTGGTCCGCGACTCCCCCGTGGCGCAGGCCACCGGCACGTTCTCGTCGTTGATCGGGGACGTCGCCACGCAGGTGGAGCACCTGCTCGCGGACCAGTTCAAGAAGCAGGGGCAGGACCCCAAGACCGCCCCGATCTACGCGCAGATGCTCGTCGGGATGGTCGCGCTCACCGGGCAGTGGTGGCTCGACGCGCGCCGGCCCGTGAAGTCGGAGGTCGCCGCGCACCTCGTCAACCTCGCCTGGAACGGGCTCTCCGGCCTCGAGCGCCGCCCCACCCTGACGAAGGCCTCGGATCCCGCACGCCAACGCTGAGCCGGTGCGCCGCTGGGCCGTGTCCCGCGGCGGTGGGTCTGTCGACGTCGAGTAACCTCACGGCATGGCGGCAGGACGCGACGACGCTCGGCACGGCACGGCCGCGCCCGACCAGGGCGCGCCCACCGGCCCGCCCAGCGAGGCCGGCGCGCTCGTCGACGAGCCGCACGACGAGGTCGACCGCATCGTCACCGCGTGGAACCGCGAGCGCCCCGACCTCGACGTGCGACCCCTGGAGGTCCTGTCCCGCGTGAGCCGGCTGGCCCGGCACCTGGACCTGGCGCGGCGCGGCGCGTTCGCGCGGCACGACCTGGAGACCTGGGAGTTCGACGTGCTGTCGGCGCTGCGACGAGCCGGCGCCCCCTACCGGCTGTCCCCCGGCACGCTGCTGAACCTCACGCTCGTCACGTCCGGCACCATGACCAACCGGATCGACCGGCTCGCGGAGAAGGGCCTGGTCGAGCGGCTGCCGTCGCCCGACGACCGCCGCGGCGTCCTGGTGCAGCTCACGGCCGCGGGCCTGTCCCGCGTCGACAACGCGTTCAGCGACCTCCTGGACACCGAGCGCCACCTGCTCGGCGACCTGCCGGAGTCGTCCCGCGTGGCCCTGTCGTCGCTGCTCCGCACGGTTCTGGAACCGTTCGACGCCGCCCACTGACGACTGCCTGACGGCCCTCCGGCCGGGCGGGGGCTAGCCGGCCTGGTCGGCGGCTGTCAGCCAGGCGTCCTCCAGGGCGTCCTTCTCGTCGCTCAAGGCCCGGAGTTGGGCGTCCAGCTCCAGGATCGCGGTGTGGTCGGCCGCGGCGGCCGCCATCTTGTCGTGCAGGCCGGCCTCGAGCTCCGCGATCTTGGCGAGCCGGCGCTCGATGCGCGCGACCTCCTTGCGCGCCGCCCGCACGTCCGCGGCCGAGGCGGGCGCAGTGGTGGGCACGCTCGCCGCCGCGGGGGTGGCGGGCGTGGTCGCGGGCGGAGGGTTCAGGGCCGCCGCGCGGAGGTCCAGGTACTGCTCGACGCCGCCGGGGAGGTCGCGGATCTGGCCGTCGCCGAGCAGCGCCACCTGGCGGTCGCAGACGCGTTCCAGCAGGTAGCGATCGTGCGAGACGACGATCAGCGTGCCCGGCCAGCCGTCGAGCAGGTCCTCGAGCGCGGCCAGGGTGTCGGTGTCGAGGTCGTTGGTGGGCTCGTCGAGAAGCAGCACGTTGGGCTCCCCGACGAGCAAGCGCAGCAGCTGCAGGCGCCTGCGCTCGCCGCCGGACAGGTCCCGCACCGGCGTGCGGGCGCGGTCCCGGGTGAAGCCCAGGCGCTCGACGAGCTGCGACGCCGTCAGCTCCTTGCCCCCGACGACGACCGACCGCTTCTCGCGCTCGACGACCTCCACCACCCGCAGGTCCGCGAGCTCGTCGAGGTCCTCGACGTCCTGCCGCAGCTCCGCGACCTGGATGGTCTTGCCGCGCTTCACGCGTCCGGCGTCCGGCGCCAGCCGCCCCGCGAGCAGGCGCAGCAGGGTGGTCTTGCCGGCGCCGTTGACGCCGACGACCCCGATCCGGTCCCCCGGGCCGAGCCGCCACGTCTGGTCGTCGAGCAGCACCTTGCCGCCCAGGCTCAGCGTCACGTCCTCGACGTCCAGCACGTCCTTGCCCAGCCGGGCCGTGGCCATGCGCGACAGCTCCATGCGGTCGCGCGGCGGGGGCTCGTCGGCGATGAGCGCGGCCGCGGCGTCCAGGCGGAACTTGGGCTTCGACGTGCGGGCGGGGGCGCCGCGGCGCAGCCACGCGAGCTCCTTGCGGAGCAGGTTCTGGCGCTTCTCCTCGGTGACCGCGGCCGTGCGCGAGCGCTCCGCGCGGGCCAGGACGTACGCGGCGTAGCCGCCCTCGTACTGGTCGACGACGCCGTCGTGCACCTCCCACGTGCGGGTGCACACCGCGTCGAGGAACCAGCGGTCGTGCGTGACGACGACGAGCGCGCCCTGGCCCCGGCCGAACCGTTCGTTGAGGTGGCTCGCGAGCCATGCCACGCCCTCGACGTCCAGGTGGTTGGTGGGCTCGTCGAGCACCAGCACCTCGTCGTCGCGCACCAGCAGGGCCGCGAGCGCGACCCGGCGCCGCTGGCCGCCCGAGAGCGTGGAGACCTCCGCGTCGAGCGCGACATCCGGCAGCAGGCCCGCGTGGACCGCCCGGATGCGGGAGTCGGACGCCCACTCGTGCGCGTCGGTGTCGCCGTGGACGGCGTCGAGGACTGTGCCGGCAAGGAGGTCGTCGCGCTGGTCGAGCATGGCCAGCCGGGTGCCGCCCGCGCGCGTGACGCGGCCGTCGTCGGGACCTTGCTGACCTGCGAGGACGCGCAGGAGCGTCGACTTCCCGGCGCCGTTGGGGCCGACGACGCCGATGCGCTGGCCGTCGTCGAGGCCCAGGCTCACGCCGTCCAGGAGGGTGCGCGTGCCGAGCGTGAGGGTGACGCGGTCCGCGCCGAGCAGGTGAGCCATGAGGGCATCGAGGCTACCGGTCACCTGTCTGGCCGATGGACACGTCGCGAGGTTACCGCGTAACCTTCGGGTTACTGAGTAACTAAGAGGGGGTCTGATGTCTGTCCGACAGGGATTGCTCGCGCTGCTGGCCGAGGCGCCGAGCCACGCGTACCAGCTGCGCCAGGACTTCGAGCAGCGCACCGGTGGCACGTGGCCGCTCAACATGGGCCAGGTCTCGACGACGCTCGACCGCCTGGTCCGCGACGGGCTGGTCGAGGCGCTCGACGACGCCGAGCCGGCGCAGTACCAGCTCACCGCCGCCGGCCGCGACGAGCTGGCGCGCTGGTGGACCACCCCCGTGCTGCGCTCAGCCCCGGCGCGCGACGAGCTCAGCATCAAGCTCGCCCTCGCGGTGTGCGCGGCGGGCGTGGACGTTGCCGCGATCGTCCAGACGCAGCGCACCGAGACCATGCGCGCGCTCCGCGACCTCACGCGACTCAAGGCCGACCTCCCCGCGACCGGGCTCACGGGCGACGACCTCGCGTGGTCGCTCGTGCTCGACCGGCTCGTCTTCGACGCCGAGGCCGAGGTCCGCTGGCTCGACCACGTCGAGGCGCGCGTCGCACAGGCGTCGCTCCTGCCGCGCGCCACGCGCGCAGACGCGCCCACCACCGTCGAGACACGCACACCGGGCGGCGCCCGATGAGCGGCCGCGCCCTCGGCCCGGTGCTCCTCGCGATGCGGCGCGTCGCCCGGGTGCACGGCACTGGGCCGACCGCTGTGCGAGCACTCGAAGGCGTCGATCTCGACGTCCGGCTCGGCGAGCTGGTGGCCGTCATGGGCGCATCAGGCTCGGGCAAGTCGACGCTGCTCAACCTGGCGGGCGGCCTCGACACGCCGACGGCGGGGACGGTCACGCTCGCGGGCGACGAGCTGAGCGCGCTCGACGCGCGCGCCCGCGCACGCCTGCGCCGCCGCAGCGTCGGGTATGTCTTCCAGGACTTCAACCTCATCCCCGCCCTCACGGCCGCGGAGAACGTGTCGCTGCCGCGTGAGCTCGATGGCGTGCGCGCACGGGTGGCGCGCCGCGAGGCCATGGCCGCTCTCGACGAGGTGGGCGTCGCCGACCTGGCGGACCGGTTCCCCGACGAGCTGTCCGGCGGCCAGCAGCAGCGCGTCGCCATCGCCCGCGCCCTCGTCGGGCCGCGCCGCCTGGTCCTCGCCGACGAGCCGACCGGCGCCCTCGACTCCACGACCGGCGAGGACGTCATGCGCGTCCTGCGCGCTCGCATCGACGCCGGCGCCGCGGGCCTCCTGGTCACGCACGAGCCACGGTTCGCCGCCTGGGCGGACCGCACCGTGTTCGTCCGAGACGGCGTAGTCGTCGACGGGACCGGGCATCGCTCGGGGCCCGAGTCGCTGCTCGTCGGCGGTGCGCACTGATGCCGCACCGGTGGCACGGCCTGCGGGCCGCTGCCCGGATCGCGCGCCGAGACGCCGTCCGGAGCAGGGGCCGGACGACGCTGGTCGCGGTCTTGGTGGGCCTGCCGGTCTTCGTCTGCGTGGCCGGCGCCACGCTCCTGCAGTCGGGCCAGATGACGTGGCAGACCGCGCTGCGCTACGAACTCGGCACGGAAGCCCAGGCGGTCGTCGAGTACGTCGACGCTCGCGTGATCGGGAACAGCTTTCCACCGCAGGGCGGCGTGGATCTCGAAGACCTCGCGCGCCCGCTCGACACTGTCGAAGCGCGTGCCGCCGCCCTTCGCGCCATAGCGCCGGATGGCGACGAGCTCGCCGAGCGGCACCTCGGCTATGCCCGACTGCGCACCTCGGATGGCCGCGCCAACACCACGCTCCAGGCGATCGACTCCCGCCACTCCACGGCCTTGCTGCGAGGCAACGTCGTCGAGGGCCGCGCCCCCGCCGGACCCGACGAGATCGTCCTGACCCGTGCGCTCGCCGAGCGTCTGGGCGTCAGCGTCGGCGACGTCGTGGACGCCGCCGGCCAGTCGCCGGAGCGGCGGGCACCAGACGAGGCAATGGCCCCGATGCGCGTCGTGGGTGTCGTCCGACCCTGGCCAGGCGACGGGGACAGCGTCACTGTCACGACGGACAGCGCGCTGGACCCGATAGCCGCCCGCCTCCCCGAGGCCGACGTGGGAATGTCCTGGGCGGTGCTCGGGCCAGCGGCCGTGACCTGGGACGATGTTGCCACCCTCAACGCGGCCGGGTTCACGGTCGGGACCCGCCACGCCCTCACGGTGTCACCGCCCCCCGCAGACCCCGCGCTGATGACACCGCGCGAGGCCGTCCCCGCGGCCACCCTCGCGATCGCAGCCGCCGCCGTCGGCCTCGGGCTGCTGGAGGTGGCGCTGCTGATCGGCCCCGCATTCGCGGTGGGCGCCCGGCGCAGCCAGCGCCAGCTCGCCCTGTTGGCGGCGGTCGGCGGCGATCGCCGCACACTGCGGGACGTGGTGCTGCTGGGTGGCCTCGTGACCGGGCTGGCGGCGGCGCTCGGAGGCGCCCTGCTCGGAGTCCTGACCGCCGCGGGCGCCTACGCGTTCCTCCGGCATCAGGACTCGTCTGCGGTGCTCGAGTGGCGGGCGCCGTGGCTGGCCGTCGTCGGGTTCGTCGCCCTCGGCACCGCGATCGCGACGTGCGCCGCATGGCTGCCCGCACGACGAGCGGCCCGGGTCGACGTCGTCGCCGCGCTCACTGGGCGACGGTCCGAGGCGCGGCCGCGCCGGAGGGTGCCGATCATCGGAGCCATCCTCGTCGCGATGGGCGGGCTCGTCGCGCTGTGGGGCGCGCTGGACACGCAGACCGTCGCCCTGGTCGGTGGCGTCTTGATGCTGCAACTCGGCGTCGTGACCTCGTCGGGGGGCATCGTCTCCCTCGTCGGCCGACTCGCGCCGCGGCTCGGCGTCGCCGGGCGCGTGGCGCTGCGCGATGCCTCCCGGCAGCGCGGACGCACCGCGCCCGCGGTCGCGGCAGTCCTGGCAGCGGTTGCCGGCGCCATGGCGGGCACCGCCTACTTCGCGTCCCTCGACACCGGCGAGCGTGAGGCCTACACACCGGTCGCCGCCGACGGCGTCGTCCTCATCAACGACCTGGGCGGCGAGCCTGGCGACGACGAGCCCCACGACCTAGACGCGCGTGTCACGCGTCTGGAGACGGTGACGACGCGCGTGCTCCCCGGCGCCCCGAGCGCACGGCTGCAGGTCGCGCTCGCCCCTCCTCCCGCCACCGCCGAGCCGGGCGTCGAGTGGAGCGAGCCGCAGGTGGTCTACTCCGAAGGCCAGCAATGCCCCGCGTGGCTACACGAAGACCGCGAGGAGGCGCGCCAGGTCGTGCGCGACGACCCGCGATGCTGGGGCCTGCGCAAGACCACGCCCGACCTGTCGTTCGGGGCTTCGCATGGCTGGAGCCGTGTTCTCGTCGACGACGGCGCCGCGTGGCGAGTGCTCGGGCTCCCCGGCGCCGACCAGGCGGCCCGAGCGCTCGAGGCGGGGACGGTGGTCGTCACGCCGTTCGGGACACGGGCCGACGGGACCGCGGAGCTCAAGATCTGGGACGACGCGGTGTCGACTCCCGCCGTGGACGGCGCCGAGCTCGGCCCGTGGACCGCGGTCCTGTCACCGGCCACCGCGCAGCGCCTGGGCCTGACGGTCGAGTGGGCCGGGATCGCTGTCCGGCCCGATCACGTGCTGACGAGCGCCGAGGAAGACCGCCTCGTCGACGCCCTGCCGGCATCGGCCTCGGTCGTCGTCGAGCGCGGCTGGTCCTCGCCCCGCGGCCTCCTGCAACCCCTGCTGGTCGGCGGAGGCATCCTGCTCGCGGTCGCCGCGACCGGGATCGCAGTCGCGCTGGCGGGCGCGGAGTCCGCCCCGGACCTCGCCACGCTGGCCGCGGTCGGGGCGTCGCCGCGGACGCGACGTCGCGTGGCCGCGGCGCAGGCCGGCGTCGTCGCGGTGATCGGGTCCTGGCTCGGCGTCGCCGCGGGTGTGGCGCTCGGCGCGGTGCTCGTCGTCGCCTCGCGGCAACGCGAGTTCCAGGTCACCACCCGGCTCGACGTCCCGTGGACTCTTGCCGCTGCCCTCGCGTTGGCGGCGCCCGCCGTCGCGATGGCGGGCGCGTACGCACTCACGCGCTCACGCCTGCCCTTGACCCGCCGCCGGCCCTCGTGACCTGCGGCGGCCGGGACTGCGCTCAGGCGCGGGTGAGGTACGCGCCCAGCTCGTCGAGGATGGCGTTGCAGCCGGTCTCGCGGTTGCGCGCGTCCTCGTCGCCGCCCACGTAGACGCCCTGCTCGGTGTAGGTCAGGCGGGTGCCGCCGTCGACTTGCTCCAGCTGCGTCGTCGCCAGCGACGTCGAGAAGTACGCGCGGTCGATCCACATGTCGTACGTCAGGACGTGCGCTCGTTCTCGACGAGGTCGCAATACGTCGCGACGTAGCGGCTGCGCGCGCCGCCGTGCCACTCGCCGTCCTCGACCGACCGGCCGCCGACGCGGAAGTCGTCGCTGACCTCGTCGGCCGTGAACGAGTCGTCGGCGCCGAACCACTGCTTGCGCTCCGCGAGGTCGGCGTGCGCGTGCCACACGCGCTCGACGGGGACGGGGTACGTGCGCTCGATGACGAAGGTCGCGTGGGCGAGCGGGTTGCCGTGCTGCGTGCTGGTCTCGGTGGTCATGGTTCCTCCTGCGGGTTCTCGACGAGGTGCGTGCCGAGCCGGTCCAGCCGGCGCTGCGCCGGTGTGCGCTGGCGCTGCATCCAGGCCGTCGGCTCGGCGAGCCCGTCGGGCGTGAGTGTGTAGGTGCGGACGCGGCCGACCTTCTGCGACGTGACGATCCCCGCGTCCTCCAGCACCTTGAGGTGCTGCATCACGGCGGGAAGCGACATCGCGAACGGCTCGGCCAGCGTGCCGACGGAAGCGGGACCGCGCGCCAGTCTCTCGACCATGGCGCGGCGGCTCGCGTCCGACAGGGCGTGGAACACCGAGTCGTAATAGTTAAGCATCCACTTCAGTATCTCCCGCCCCGCCCCCCACCACAACCCCTCCCGATGAATGCGCCGATGGATGCGCCCAAAGCGCCCGCCACGGGCACCCCCCACGCATCCATCGCCACCGCCATCCGCGTCCGGGGTCGGGACGCGGATGGTTCGGAATCGCGCGAACGCGCAGCGCGGGGGGTGCCCGGAGCGCGGGGGGTGCCTGGAGCGCGGGGGGTGCGCGGAGCGCGGGGGGTGCGCGGAGCGCGGG
>JAEWOA010000250.1 GCA_023461115.1 Actinomycetes bacterium | reverse complement strand
GGCCCGGCGCCTCGCGGAGGATCCCGCCGCGCTCGCGCGGCTCGTCGCGGCGGAGCGGGTCGACTCCGTGGCGCTCACGCCCGAGGCCGCCTGACCTGCGGGACCGCGCGCGGCGCGCGCCCGCGCCCGATTCGCGCCCAGCCTCCCGCCGCCGCTCGCCGCGCAGTGGCGTGGGTCACACCCGGGACCCCGGTCCTGGGCGGGGGGATACGCGTCGGTAGGCTGTTCCGCGTCCGGCCACCGTCGGACCCATCCGAGCGGAGAAACCTGCTGGTGAACGTACGCATCATGGCGTCGGCGGATGTCGACGAGAGCGCCGAGATCGGCGACGGAACCTCCATCTGGCATCTCGCGCAGGTGCGCGACGGCGCCCGCATCGGCCGCGACTGCATCGTCGGCCGCGGCGCCTACATCGGCTCGGGCGTCCAGATGGCCGACAACTGCAAGGTGCAGAACTACGCGCTCGTCTACGAGCCCGCGGTGCTCGAGCCCGGCGTCTTCGTCGGCCCCGCCGCGGTCCTGACGAACGACACGTACCCCCGCGCGGTCAACCCGGACGGCTCGCTCAAGAGCGCGCACGACTGGGAGGCGGTCGGCGTGACGTTGCGCGAGGGCTCGTCGATCGGCGCGCGCGCGGTGTGCGTGGCGCCCGTGACGGTGGGCCGCTGGGCCACGGTCGCCGCCGGCGCCGTCGTCACGCGCGACGTGCCCGACTTCGCGCTCGTCGCGGGCGTGCCCGCACGGCGCATCCGGTGGGTGGGACGCGCCGGCGTCCCGCTCGAGGACCGGGGGGACGGCGCCTGGCTGTGCCCCGCCACCGGCGAGGAGTTCCAGGAGACGGACGGAGTGCTGGCGCTCGTCGCGCCGGCGGACGAGGAGACCGGAGCATGACCAGCATGATCCCCGCAGCCAAGCCGCTCATCGGCGACGACGAGCGCGCGGCCGTCGACCGCGTGCTGCGCAGCGGCATGGTGGCCCAGGGCCCCGAGGTCGCGGCATTCGAGAAGGAGTTCGCCGCCGAGCTCGTCGGCGGGCGCGCGTGTGTGGCCGTCAGCTCCGGCACGTCCGGCCTGCACCTGGGCCTGCTCGCCGCGGGCATCGGCCCCGGCGACGAGGTCATCGTCCCGTCATTCACGTTCGCCGCGACCGCCAACTCGGTGGCGCTCACGGGCGCGACGCCGGTGTTCGCGGACATCGACCCTCGCACGTTCTGCCTCGACCCCGCGTCCGTCGAGGCCGCGATCACCGAGCGCACCGCGGGCATCATGCCCGTGCACCTGTACGGCCACCCTGCCGACGTGACCGCGCTCGGCGCGATCGCCGCGAAGCACGGCATCCAGCTGTTCGAGGACGCCGCGCAGGCGCACGGCGCCAAGTGGCACGGCCAGCCGGTCGGGTCGTTCGGCTCGTTCGGCATGTTCTCGCTCTACCCGACCAAGAACATGACGTCCGGCGAGGGCGGCATGGTCTCGTGCGCGACGCCCGAGATCGTGCGCAACGTCCAGCTCTTGCGCAACCAGGGCATGGAGAAGCGCTACGAGAACGAGGTCGTCGGCTTCAACCAGCGTATGACCGACCTGCACGCCGCGATCGGCCGGGTCCAGCTCACCAAGCTCCCGGGCTGGACCCAGCAGCGCCAGGACAACGCCGCGTTCCTGACGGCCAACCTCGAGGGCGTCGTCGTGCCGTTCGTCGCCGAGGGCGCCGAGCACGTGTGGCACCAGTACACGATCCGCGTGGCGGGCGACCGCGACGGCTTCGCCAAGGCGCTCGCCGACGAGCACGGCGTCGGCTCCGGCGTGTACTACCCGATCCCCAACCACCAGCTCCCGTCGTTCGGCCTGGAGTTCGACCTCCCGAACACCACCTCGGCCTGCGCCGAGGTGCTCTCGCTGCCGGTGCACCCGGC
Source organism: Actinomycetes bacterium (assembly GCA_023461115.1). Taxonomy (GTDB): domain Bacteria; phylum Actinomycetota; class Actinomycetes; order Actinomycetales; family Cellulomonadaceae; genus Cellulomonas. Next base: position 21,791 of record JAEWOA010000250.1, on the reverse strand, counting down.
GCTCAGCCAGGAGGACCTCGAGCGCGTCGTCGCCGGCGTCAACGCTGTCGCGAAGGCAGGCGCCTGATGGCCGACCTGCGCGCGGGCCTCATCGGCCTGGGGATGATGGGGCGCCACCACGCGCGCGTCCTGAAGTCGCTGCCGGGCGTCCAGCTCGCGGCCGTCGCGGACCCGGGCGGCGACCCGCACGGCGTCGCGGGCGGCCTCGAGGTCGGCTCGTCGGTGCAGCACCTGATCGACGCGGGCGTCGACTACGCGATGGTGGCGGTCCCGACCATCTACCACGAGGAGATCGCGCTCGCGCTGGCCGAGGCCGGCATCCACGCGATGGTCGAGAAGCCGCTCGCGCCGGACGTGGCCGCGGCGCAGCGCGTCGCCGAGGCGTTCGCGTCCCGCGGGCTCGTCGGCGCCGTCGGCCACATCGAGCGCTACAACCCGTCGCTGCAGAGCCTGCGCGCGCGGCTCGAGGCGGGCGACCTGGGCGACGTGTACCAGGTCATCACACGCCGCCAGGGCCCCTTCCCGGCGCGCATCGCGGACGTCGGCGTGGTCAAGGACCTCGCGACGCACGACATCGACCTGACCGCGTGGGTCACGCAGTCGCCGTTCGTCTCCGTGGCCGCGCACACCGCACTCAAGAGCGGGCGCGAGCACGAGGACCTCGTCGCCGTCGTCGGCAAGCTCGCCGACGGCACCGTGACCAACCACCTGGTCAACTGGTTGTCGCCCATGAAGGAGCGCGTCACGGTGGTCACCGGCGAGCGCGGCACCTTCGTCGCCGACACCATCACCGCCGACCTCACGTTCTACGCCAACGGCACCGTTCCGACGACGTGGGACTCGCTCGCCAAGTTCCGCGGCGTGAGCGAGGGCGACGTGATCCGGTTCGCGATCCCGAAGCCTGAGCCACTGCGCACCGAGCACGAGGCGTTCCGCGACGCAGTGCTGGGCACCGGCAGCGACATCGTCACGATGGAGCAAGGCCTCGCGACCGTCCGCGTGGCGGAGGCCGTGCTGCGCTCCGCGACGACGGGGGCAACGCAGGCCATCGGCTGACCTGACGACGGCCCGGTCGACCGCAGCGCGCAGTTGGCCGGGCTTCGTCGTTCTCCAGGGCGTCAGTGACCGTCGGGCTTGAGCTGCGCCTCGAGGTACGGCGCGAGGGCGGCCGCGTACTGTCCGGACAGGTGGCTGAAGTCCCGGTAGACGATCAACCGCCCGACCACGGGGAAGCAGGTTTCCGCGTTGCAGAACTGATCGTCGAGGTCGATCAGCCGCACGCGTGGGTCGTCGGCGGCTCGGGCGGCATCGACGACCGCGCTTGGGGGCAACGCCTTGGCCCGTGGAACCGCGCACGCGAGGGCGTTGCCGTCGTGCTCCGCGAGGCAGGTCGGCACGTTGTCGCCTTGCGTGCGCGGGACGTCGGCGATCACGTAGACATCCATGCCGCGGTCGAGGAGCGGGCGCCAGGCAGCCTCGAAGCCGTCGATGCGCGGGTCCGCCATCGACTCTCCGGCCGGGGACTTCCACTGGTAGGCGGTGCTGTAGGCCGCCGTGACGACGGCGTCAATGCCAGGCGTCGACCGGAGCTCCCCCTCGACCCTCTGGAACCAACGAGAGCAGCTGCGCGCCGCGTCGTCGGTCTGTTCGGCTGGGAGCACCCGCACGGCCGCTGAGTAGGGGCACGACGACTTGGTCCACACCAGGACCCGCCAATGGCGCTGCTTGCCGATCGCGTCGAGGGCGGGAGTCCACTGCCAGGCATGGGAGTCACCGACGAGGGCGACGGTGCGCACCGGCGCGCCCGTCGTCATACCGACGACGCACGCGCCGCTCCCATCACCGAGGTTGTCCGTCTTGCCCTCCGGGAACCACGGCTGGGCGTTCTGCGCGGCGACCGCCTCAGGTGGGACGATCGGTGGACCATCGCCCTCCGGCGTGTCGCACCCGGTCACGCGGTCGAGAGCCGCCGGCCCGTAGCAGACGGAGGTCTTCGCGGCCTCGAGCCGCTCGACCGACTCCCGCGCACGTTGCTCAGGCTTGGCGTTGATGCCGACCGCGACCGCGATCACGATCGCCATGCCACCGGCCGCGAAGACGAAGGCCCGCCACGGCGCCGCTGCGAGCAGCGGACGGACGCGAGCAGGGTCCTCGATGAATCGCTTGCTCGCCCACGCCAGGAGCACGGTGACGACGACGATCACCAGCTTGTCGACGGTCGTCAAGTCGCGGTGCAGCGCATACGGCAGGAGCACGATCAGCGGCCAGTGCCACAGGTAGATCGAGTAGGAGATGTCGCCGACGAACCGCGCCGGACGCGCTGACAGCCACCGAGCCGGGGCCGCTCGGCCCGGCGTGGCGCCGGCGAGGAGGACGGCGACCGTGCCCAGGACGGGCAGCGACGCCGTCCAGCCGGGGAACGGCGTGCCACCGTCGAGCACGAGGGCTGACACGACGATCGAGCCGAGCCCCAGCCACGCCAGAGCGGACCGGGCCGGCCGAGGCGCGTGGAGGCCGTCGACGGCGAGCAGCGCCACGAGCGCGCCTGCGGCGAACTCCCACGCCCGGGTGGGCGTGACGAAGTAGGCGGTCGACTGGCTGCGAGCCGTCAGCATGACCGACCACGCGAACGAGGCCGCCGTGAGCACGCCGAGGCCACCCGCCAGGTACCGGGTGCGGGCGCGTGGGCGACCGCTCGTCCGCCGCCACCACCACCAGGCGAGCACGAGAAGCAGCAGCGGCCACACGAGGTAGAACTGCTCTTCCACCGACAGCGACCAGTAGTGCTGCGCGACCGTGGGCACGTTGTCGGCCGCCATGTAGTCGACAGCGTCCGCGGCCAACGCCCAGTTCTCGACGTAGAGCGCGCTCGCGGCGAGCTGGCGCGCCGTCTGCTGCCACACCGTCACAGGCGCGAAGACGACGACGGCGAGGCCGCTGACTGCCAGCACCAAGAGGGACGCGGGGGAGCAGACGACGCACTCGGCGCGCCCCAGAACCGCCGCAGCGCGACCGTGCCGGTGGAGACGAGCTCGCGGTGCAAGTGCGCCGTGATGAGGAAGCCCGAGATGACGAAGAACACATCGACGCCGACGAACCCGCCCGGGACGCGATTCGGGTATAGATGGAAGACCACCACGAGGATCACGGCGAGCGCGCGAAGGCCTTGGATCTCGGGGCGGAATCGGTCGGCGGACCGTTCGCTCGAACGGGCTGGCACCAGGCCGGTCGGCTGGGCGGTCAGCGCGGCGTTCGACGTCACCAGGGCTCCTTGTCTCGTCCGCCGCGGCGACCGCGGCCCGCGGTCGGACGCGCCGACGCCGTCGATGATTGTACGGAATGCGACGAGCGCACCCACCTAGCGGCCGCGTGTCACACGCGCGCGAGAGGCTCGCGGCCGGTGGACGTCCCCCGGCCGCGCCCCACGAACACGGTACGATCGGGCGGCCCGGCTGGGCCGAGCCCGCCTGGATGCCTGACTGAAAGCGCAGTGATGAGACTCTCCGTCGTGGTCGCGTGCCACAACGATCAGTCGGCCCTTCGCCCTCTGTACGACGAGTTGACGGCAGCCGTCGCTCCCCGCGTCGCCGTCCTCGAGATGATCTTCGTGGACGACGCGAGCACCGACGCCACCCGCGACACGCTGCTGGCGCTCGCTGGCGACGACGTTCGGGTGCGTCTCGTCTCGGTCAGTGGTGGCGACGGCGGCACCGAAGCGGCCCTCGTCGCGGGCGCGCGCCAGGCGGCTGGCGATGCCGTCGTCCTCCTGCCCGCCGGTCCGCCGCACCCGCCAGGCACGATCGCACGCATGCTGCAGGAGTTCGACGAGGACGTCGACCAGGTGATCGCCGCGCCCACACGCGCGCACGGGCGCGCCGAGCTTCGCCTCCTGCGCCGCCGCGCGGTCGATGCTGTCATCGCGCGCACCGAGCGCGACACGTCCTCCGGCGACTTGTTCGACCAGCTCGGGCCTGAGCGTCGGATCCTCTCAGGCGAGCACGCCGTCCGGCGCCGCTGGACCGACCACCTGACCAGTGTCACCTCGCGTGCGGTCGCGCTGCCGGCCACGATCCTCGCGGTCACCTACGCGATCTCCGCGCTCGCGATGCTGCTCACCAAGCCGCAGTACTCGCCTGACTCGCAGTACTACACCGGCATGGCGCTGCGGTTCTCGGGCATGTCCGCGGCCGACGCCTACGCCCAGGTCGTCGAGCGCAGCGCGCAGCACGGCTGGCACGCGCCCACGATCGACACGATCTTCGGATGGGGCCTCGTCCAGCCCCGCGTGGTCTACCCGGGCTTGTCCGCGCCCTTCGTGAAGGCCTTCGGCGTCGACGGCATGGTGATCGTGCCCGTGATCGCGATGGCGGTGTTCGTCGGGCTCACGTTCTTCGTGCTGCGTACGCGCTACCGCACGCTCGCGGTCATCGCGCCCGTGCTGCTCGTCGTGGTGAGCCCCCAGCTCATCTTCTTCGGCACCGCGATGCTCACCGAGTCGCTGACGGCGCTGTGGTGCGCCGCGATCCTGTTCTCGGTCTGGCGCTACCACGAGGTCGCCGACCGGCGGTGGCTCATCGCCGCCGGAGCCTTCACGATCGTCATGGCGTTCACGCGCCAGGCCGCGCTCATTCCTGCCGGAGCCATGGCGATGGCCTGGCTGGGCGCCGTGGTCGTCCGCCGCCCAGCGCGACAGTGGGGCTGGTCGGCGCTCGTCGTCGGCGCGTCCGCGGTCGCGTCGCAGATCGCGCAGTCGGTGCTGTGGCCGTCCTTCTCCCAGGTCTCACAGTTCATCACGACCACGGGGGCCGACGACCTGCCGGGCGCGCTCCGGGCGACACCCACGGTCGCGCTGCGGATCCTGCGCAGCGACTTCGCCAACTTCGCGAAGGGCGACCTCGCCCTCCTGGCCCTGATCGCGATCGCGATCATCGGGGTCGTCGTGCTGTGGCGCCGCGCCGAGTCGCACCTGCTCGTGGGCGCCTTCGTCACCACCGCGGCGTACAACATCACGAATGGCACTCCGACCACGTTCCGCTACGCCATGCCCGGTCTCATCTTCTACGTGGTCGTGGTCGCGGCGCTGGTGGCCCACGCCGCGCAGCTCGCACGCCGATCGCCCGGCCCGTGGCCACGCAGCGCACCGCCCGACGAGCCGGTCGGCCAGATCGTCGAGCCACGCCCGGCTCCTGCGGACCTCTCGCCCATGCTCCGAGAGCACTCGTCCGCTCCCCAGCTGACACCGCAGTCGTCCGTACCCAGCACCCCGAGCTCGATGTGACGCAGGAGGACCTCCCGATGGTGGAAACCGAGCCGACGGCCCGGGCACGCCCACGATGGGTCGCCTGGCTGGGGGTTGTCGGCGTCGTCGTCGCCCTGGCGTGGGCGATCATCGGATACCGCGTCGCGGTCGTGGCGCCGGAGCACGAGGCAGGCATCCGCGGCTACGGCGTCGTCGCGGGCGGCGACCACATGTACTACGGCAGCATGATGCTGCAGTTCGGCGGGACGCCCTTCGCCCAGTCGCTGCAGCAGACCGCCGAGTGGTTCGACTACCCCCTCGAGTGGCAACGAATCAGCACGGGATACATCGACCCGAACCTCGCGCCGCTCATCTACCCGCGGCCCGGGCAGCCGCTCGTCGGCGCGGCCTTCGAACCGATCTTCGGCCTGGACGCGATCATGGTGCCGGGGATCCTGGCGGCCCTCGCGATCCCGTTCGCCGCCTACCTGGCCGCGCGGCGAATGCGCGCGACGCAGTGGATCGCCATCCCGCTGATCCTGCTGCTCCTGAGCCGGGTGTTCGAGGAGAACGGGGCAGGCGTCTACCCCGAGGCCCTCCTGGGGCTCTGCCTCCTGGGCGCGGCAGCGACGTTGCCCTGGGACCGACGGCGCGTCTCGCCGGCCGACCTCGCGTGGCTCGTCTTCTTCATCGTCCTCGGGACGCTCACCCGCCAGATGTCACCTGCCTTCATCGGCCTGGCGGGTGGAGCCCTCGCCTGGGGGCTGATCTTCGAGCGCGACCGACGCGGCTGGTGGCGATCCTGGTGGCTCCCGACCGCAGTGACCACAGTCCTCGCGGGCGTGGGAGCCCTGCTCACCCAGTGGTGGGCGCCGTACGACATCCTGGCGTGGGCCCAGCGGTCCACCGAGTCCGCGTCCCACAAGGAGGGGCTGTTGCGCAGTGTGCTGCGCATCCCCACGATGTTCACCACGGGGCTGGAGCAGTACTTCCGCAACGACCCGGTGTTCTTCGTGCTGCTCGTGCTGGGCGCGGTCGCGGTCATCTTCGTCTTCCGCCACCCGATCGTCGGCGCCTTTCTCGGCACCGCTGCCCCGCTCGTCCTCAGCGTCGGGCTCAACGGGACCGGCCCGTTCCGCTACACCGAGCCCGCCCTCCCCATCCTGGTGCTGGTCATCGCGGTCGCGCTCGGCGGACTGACCCGCCCCGAGGTCAGACGGGCGCCCCTCGCGCCCATCGTCACGCCGACGGCCGCAGGTGAGAGGCGCGGGCTCCGGTGGGCGCCGCTGACGCTCACCGTGGTCCCGCTCGCGCTCGCGGTCACGCTGGTGGCGGCGACGGTCGTGGTCTACCAGCCGAGCAAGGCAGTCGACGTCGGCGAGTTGAGCGCGGACGACCTCGAGGGCGCCTGGCCGCTGACTGTCCCGCGGCTCGAGCTCTCGTGCGGCGGCGACGACGGTCAGGTCTGGGGCCGCACGCCCGACGGCCAGCGGATCAGCGTGACAGGGACCGCCGAGGCCCGGTCTCCGGGCACCATGGCCGTGGGACGAATCGCGATCGGCAACCGCAATGTCCGGATGTCGACAGCGGAGGTCGTCCGCGTCGCGGTGGAGCGGTGCCCGACGCCTGTGCCGTTGCCGTGACTCCACGGACGAGCCGTGCCCGCGGTTTCGTCCATGCCCACGCGCCTGCCGTAGGGTGAGGCGCCGCACCGCAGCCCATCGACCGGAGGACTCCGTGCACACGATTGCCGCGTGGATCTCGCGACACCGTGCCAACCTGATCACCGCCGTGCTCCTCGCCGCGGCCTACCTCGCGAGCTACCTCCCGGTGCTCCGCGACTCGCCGCAGTACGCGCCTGACACGCGCTACTACCTCGCGATGGCGCTGCGCTACACGGGGCTGTCGAAGCAGGAAGCGCACGACATCGTGCTCGAGCACTCGGCGCGGTCTGGTTGGGAGGGCCCGCCGGTCGAGTCGTTGTTCGGCTGGGGGCTTGTCCAGCCGCGTGTGGTCTACCCCGCTCTCTCCGCGCCCTTCGTGAAGCTCTGGGGGCCGGACGGCATGCTCGTCGTGCCCGCCCTCGCGCTCTTCGCGTTCGTGGTGCTGGCGGTCTGGGCGATGCGCGCGCGCTACCGGAGCGTCCTCGTGCTGGTTCCGGCGCTGCTGATCATCGCCAGCCCGAAGCTCATGTTCTACGGCACGGCGATGCTCACCGAGTCGCTCACGGCGCTGTGGTGCGCGCTCATCCTCTTCGCGGTCTGGCGGTACCAAGCCACGTCCGGCCGGGTCTGGCTCATCGCGGCCGGGCTCTGCACCGTGGGCATGGCATTCACCCGCCAGGCGGCGCTGATCCCCGCCGGCGCGCTCGTCGTCGCTTGGCTGGCCGCGCTCGTCCTGCGCGACCGGCCCCGCCGGTGGTTCCTGCCCATGGTGGTCGTCGCGGGCACCGCCGTCGTCGTCCAAGTGGTCCAGACCCTCGTGTGGCCGACCTTCTCGCAATTGACGCAGTTCCTCCACGCCACCGGCGCGGACAACCTCCAGGGCGCGATCCGCAAGACGCCCGCCCTCGCGTTGAAGATTCTGCGGCGAGATTTCGAGTACTACATGGTCGCCGACCACGCGCTCCTGCTGCTGGTCGTCCTCAGCATGATCGCTGGCGTCGTGCTGTGGCGGCGGGCAGAGTCGCATCTGCTGCTCGGCGCGTTCCTCGCGATCTCGTTCCTCAACATCACGAACGGCACGCCGACGGCCTTCCGCTACGCCATGCCGGGTCTCGTCTTCTTCGTCCTCGCGATCGCCGCGCTCCTCGAGCGCGCCACGCCAGACGGCTTCGGCTCGATTCCCGGGCCTGACGCCTGGCGGGCGTCAAGCAGCGACGTCAGCCCGCTCCTCGCGGAACACCCACGAGCGCATGACCACGTAGTTGAGGGCAGCGATGACGACCATCGAGGCGAACTTCGCGATGTGAGCCTCGACGTGGATGGCGACGAGTCCAGCGACCAGACCCGACGAGAGCGCCAGGTTGGCGCCGACGAGTACCACGTAACGCCGTAGCGCACCCGCGCTGTGGCGCGCCCGGAAGACGAGCGAGCGGTTGCCCGAGTAGTTCACCGCGAAGGCGGCCGCGAATCCGCAGGCTGACGCGAGCCACGCCGGGCGCAGCCCCAGCGCGTACACCAGGGAGAACACGCCGGCGTCGACGAGCGCGCTCACCGCTCCGACGCCGGCGAACGCGACGATCCGGCGAGCCGACGGCGTCAGCCTCACGTTGGTGTCGCCTGTATGTCGAGCACGAGCGCGTTGACCAGGAATTGGATGCCCACCATCCCAGGCACCACCGCGAGCAGCCACGTGCCGGTGCTCGCCGAGCCCGGCCCGATCGACGCCACGACAGCCCAGATACCCAGGGCCAACGACGCCAGCACGAGGGCCGCGCCGGCGAATAGGAGCAACGCGATCGGAGAGAACGACCACAGCACGTATTTGCGGAAGATCCGCCGCCAGAACCCGCTGGTCAGCAGGCGGAGCAGGCGGGGAACGACGCGGTGCAGCTGGATGGTCGACGTCTCCTCGCCGTAGACGGCGGGAATCGGGACGTCGACCGCGGGAACCGAGAGGATGTTCAGCCAGATGAGCTGGTCGTTCTCGAACTCGTAGCGTTCGGCGAGGCGGCCCAACGGCAGCCGCTCGAGCGCGGCGCGGTGGATCGCCGTGTACCCGTTCTGCGGGTCCACGAGGTTCCAGTAGCCCGACGACGCCTTCGTCATGAACGTCAGGACGATGTTGCCGAAGACCCGGTGGCGTGGCATGCCCGCGAAGCTGGTGGCCGAGTAGAAGCGGTTCGCCTTGGCGAACTGCACGTGGCCTGCGGCAATCGGATCGAGCAGTGCGGGCAGGTAGTCCGGGTCCATCTGGCCATCGCCCGCCATCACGACGACGACGTCGGCCCCGAGTTCGAGAGCCCGCCGGTGCCCGGTCACGATCGCGCCGCCGACGCCCTTGTTCACCGTGTGGCGCACCACCTCGGTGCGCGCGTCCGCGGCCGCGGACGCGATCGCGAAGGTGTCGTCCTTCGAGACATCGTCGATCACCACCACGTGGTCCACCGTCTCCGGCATGGTCGCGATCACCCGCGCGATGTGCGCCGCCTCGTTATAGGCCGGCACCACGACCGCGACCCTCATGTCGCCGTACATCAGACTCCCTGTCGCTCGTGTCGGGGATCGATCATAGGTGAGTGGCGACTTCCCCCAGGCCACCGGGGGCCCCAGAACTGCCCGCCGGGGCCCCTCCGCGTCCTCATCGAGTGGCGAGCGTCTGCGCCACCCGCACCGCGGCGTCACCGGCGCCGTAGGGCGCCTCGTGCTGCGGCCCGTCGGGCTCGCGGTTGACCAGGGCGGCCAGTCCGGCCAGGTCCGGGGCGAGCACATTCCACCCACCCGCGAGCGTCTCGACCCACTCGGTCTCGGTGCGCAGCGTCGTGCACACCTTCCCGAGGAGGAACGCCTCCTTCTGGAGGCCACCGGAGTCGGTCACGACGCCGCGCGAGCCGAGGACGGCGGCCACCATCTCGGGGTACGGCAGCGGGTCGGCGATGACCAGCGAGCCCTGGTCGAGCCGGATGCCATGCTCCGAGCAGCGCGCCCGCAGGCGCGGGTGCGCGAGCAGCAGGACGGGCGTGGGCAGCGCGGCGAGGCCCTCGACGATGGCGCGCAGCCGCTCCGGGTCGTCGGTGTTCTCGGCGCGGTGGATCGTCGAGACGAGGTACTCCCCCGCGGCCAGGCCTGCGATCGGCTCCAAGCCCCGCTCGAGCACGGCGTCCCGCACGCGGAAGCACACGTCCGTCATGACATCGCCGACCAGCTCCGAGCGCGCGGCGAGGCCCTCGTCCGCGAGGTGCCGCATGGCGACCTCGGTCGGCGCCAGCAACAGATCCGCGGCGTGGTCGGTCAGGACGCGGTTGTGCTCCTCGGGCATCCGCCGGTTGAACGAGCGCAGGCCCGCCTCGAGGTGCGCGAGCGGCAGGTGGATCTTGACCGCCGCGACCGCGGCCGCAAGGGTCGAGTTGGTGTCGCCGTAGACGAGCACCCAGTCGGGACGCTCGGCGTCGAGCACCTCCTCGAGCTGGCCGAGCATCGCGCCCGTCTGCGCGCCGTGGCTGGCCGAGCCGACCGCCAGGTGCACGTCCGGCGCCGGAATCCGCAGGTCGGCGAAGAACACGTCCGACATCCCGGGGTCGTAGTGCTGACCGGTGTGCACGATCTTGTGCTCGATGCCCGCCTCGTCGAACGCCTGCGCGACGGGCGCGAGCTTCACAAACTGCGGACGAGCGCCGACGACGCTCACAACCTTCATCGGAGGGCCTCCACGACCGAGTCTGGGACCGCGCCCTCGCCACCGGCGACCTGGAGCGTCAGCACCTGCCGAGCGCCGAGCCAGGCCGCAGTCGCGGTGGGTGCGGTCTTGCCAACAGTGAGCAGCGTGACGTGGCCGAGCACGCCGCCCGTCAATGAGTCGATGAGGTGCGCGTTGTCACCCGACGCCAGCAGCACCGTGTCGTCGCCGAGTTGCCCGACGTAGCGGTTGGCGACTGCGACGGCCGTCGACACCCGGTCCGCGCCGGCTGCGCGGGTGACCGCCAGACCCTTGGCGCCGAGCGCCGCGACCACGTCGTCCGAGACCGCGCCGGGGCCGCCGACCACGAGCACGTTCGTGGCCCCGAGCGCTGCGATCGTGTCCGCGGTGACGTCCACGAGCTCGCGCGGCGGGGTCAGGAGGATCGGCTGGCCGAGAGCCGCCGCGGGGCCGCCCGCCGCGGCGGCGTCGACGAGATTGAGCTGGGCTCCCGACGCGACGACCACGGTGGAGGCGGTGCCCATCTGGGCCGCGACCGCCGCCGCCGTCGAGTACCGGTCTTGGCCAGCGACGCGCGTGACGGCGACGCCGAGCCCTTGCAGCTCGGTGACCAGGTCCGGCCCGAGCACGCCCTCGCCCCCGACGAGCCACGCGTGCGTGGCGCCGCGGCGCACGATCTCGGCGCGCGTCGGCTCGGCCAGTGTGTCCCGGCCAGTCACGAGCACGGGGGCGCTCTTCGAGCGCGCGAACGGCGCGGCGACGAGGCCGTCGACCAGCGAGATGTTGTTCGCCGACACCAACACGACGTCCGTGCCGGTCGGGAAGGCCGTGCGGCCGATCTCCGCGGCGGTGGCGCCGCGGTCGGCGCCCGCGAGCCGCTGCACGACCGAGAGCGAGCCGACCGAGAAGTACGCCGACTTGAGCCCGAGCTTGGTCCGCACGCCGTCGGTCGTTCCGCCGATCACGGCGGTCGCGCCCGTCGAGGACGTCGCGCGCACCTGCTTGACGGCACCCGAGCTCGCCCGCGCGGTCACGACCACGCGCGCGACGTCCGCCAGCCCGAACAGCGACTTGAGCTGCGCCTGCGTCTTGGTCTCGGTCCAGTACGCGTACGAGTTCTTGACCTTGGGGTCCTTCGACCAATGGTCGTCGCGGCTACGCAGATAGGCGAGGGTCGACGAGCCCCACACGTCCTCGGAGGTGGTCGTCGCGCCGCCCGTCGACGACGAGTAGTACGCCTGGATCAGGTTGCCCTCGTACGTCACGACCTGCGCGGTGGTCGCGCTGAGGTTCGTCGCGTTGACCGCGGCGACCCAGCGGGCGCCGTACGTGGCCTCGTTCTGCTTGTTCCAGCCCGTGTACTTCTGGTAGTTCGTCTCGTCGGTGAGGTGCGCGTTGAGGTCCGATTTCAGTCCTTGGTTGTAGGCGCGCAGCGCGTAGGTGCGGCCCGCGATGGCCTGCGACTGCAGCGCGGCCGAGGGCCACGACGACGGCATCTCCGCGAGGCCGTAGAGGTACTCCGTGTTGAGCCGGACCGAGTTGACGACGTTGAGCTTGCCCGCGAGCACACCGATCAAGAGCCGGCCGTTGCGGTACGTCACACCGCCCGTCCCCGCGTTCGCGCCCGGCACCGTGACCAGCCCGGTCCCGGATCCGACCAGGTAGCGCGTGCCCGACCACTCGAGCGGGAACTCGTCCGCGCGGGAGTACGTCTTGCCGGCCACCGTCGTCGTGACGTTGGAGCCCGAGATCGCGAACGTCACCGACCCCGAGACCGGCAGGTACGTCCCGCCGGGAAGCGCGAGCCGATACGTGCCCCCGGCCGCGAGCGCGATCGTCACGGTCGTCACGCCGGCCAGGACCTGGACGCGCAGCTCGGGGTTCTGCGTCGTCGTGGCCACCGTGGCGGGGTTGTAGTAGTGCTCGAGGATCTGAGTGGCCGTGCGCCCCTCGAGCGCCTGCCCGTACGCGCCGTATTGGGACATGCCTAGCCCGTGCCCCCAGCCCGACCCGCTGAAGGTGAAGGTCGCGGGCACGGTGGCGGCCTCAGCCGTCACTGCTGGCCCGGTCAACCCCAGGACGAAGGCAAGGGCGGCGCCAATGGCGGCGGCGCGGTGGGGCAGCCTCAATTCATCGCTCCGATCAATGCGGCCACAGCCGCGGGCTGGACGACCGCCGGACCACCGGCGACGTCGATCTGGGTCGTGCCCTGGCTCCCGAGCCACGCGTCCGTCACCGGGGTGCTCGTCGGACCCGGCACGAGGAGCGTGAGTCTACCGAGGACGCCACCGGTGATGACGTCGACGAGGCTCGCGTTCGCGCCGGACGCCACGAGCACACGTCCCCGGCCGACGGAGTCGGCGAAACCGCTGGCCACCGCCGCGGCGGTGGCGTACCGATCAGCGCCGCCGAGGCGCGTCACGGGACCGCCGATCGCGGCTCCGAAGGCGGTCGCCGCGGCCGCCGGGACGGCGCCCTCACCGCCGACGACGGTGGCGCGCCGAGCCCCGAGCGCGGCCAAGACGTCCAGCGTCCCCGGCGTGGGGCCCGTCGGCGTCGTCAGGATGATGGGGCGGCCGAGCGCGGCGGCCGCACCGCCCACCGTCGCCGAGTCGATCAAGCTGAGCTGCGCACCAGACGCGACCATGACATCCGACGCGGTCCCCATCGCGCGGGCCACCGCATCTGCGGTGCCGAACCGGTCCTGGCCCGCGAGGCGGTGGACGGTCGTGACGCCGAGGCTCTTGAGCTCGCTCGCCACGTCGTCGGACAGCACGCCGGTGCCACCGACGAGCCACGCCGTCCGCGCGCCGCGCCGCTGGATCTCCGTGCGTGTGGTGCCGGCCAGCGCATCCCGTCCCGAGAGCAGCATGGGCGCGAGGCGCTTGCGCGCGAACGGTGCCGCGACGAGCCCATCGACGACCGATCGGGAGTCGGCCGCGACGATCACGACCTCGCTCGACGTCGGGAACGCCGCCCGGCCGATCGCCGCCGCGGTCGCCGAGCGCTCGGATCCGCTCCACCGCGAGATCCCGCAGATCTCGGCGCCGGAACCCGGCGGCGGCAGAACCTCGACCCACCCGGAGTCTTGGTAGTTCACGGTCCCGATCGTGCGGGTGACCTGGACCCGGTACACGCCCGCGGGCGCCGCGGCGCCCGCCGAGTCCTTGCCGTTCCACGGGATCTCGACCCACCGTGAGCCCGATCCCGTCAGGCTCCGCACGACGCGCGCCTCGCACGCGGGCATCACGGCCGCCGCCCACGTGGACGACGCGCCGCCGTAGTAGCGCACCGAGGTCGTGCCCCCGGGCTGCGCGTACGCCGTCCCCGTCCGCGTGACCGTGCGCACCACCTGTTCCGCCGCCATGCCCCGCAGCGTGGGCAGACGGTCGTACAGCTTCTGCCCGGGGCAGGCCGTCGTCGCCATGTCCCGGTGGCCCGAGATCACGTTCACGGGCCCGGTCCAGCCCGGCGGCTGGCGCGTCGAGCCGGTGCGGGCGGTCAGCGTCGTCGTCCCGAGCGGGTCGCGGCCGAACGTCGCGAGCTTCCACGCCGCGACCTGCGCGACCGAGCGCATCGCGGCCGTCGACGGCACCGCCGAGCCGTACTCGCCGATCATCGCGACACCGATCGTGCTGGTGTTGAACCCGCCGGTGTGGACGCCGAGCGGGATCTGGTCGAGCGAGCCCTTGCGGCCCTCGTAGACCGTGCCGAACCGGTCGACCAGGAAGTGGTAGCCGACGTCGCTCCAGCCGCGGCCCTTCACGTGGTACGCGTAGATCGAGCGGACGAGCGCCGGCGCCTGCGCCTGCGTGTACGTGTTGGTGTTGACGGTGTGGTGGACCACGACCGCCTTGATCGTGGAGTTCCAGGCGATCGGCTTGCGGATCGACTCGTCCGCGCCCCACTGCGCCCGCGTCACGATCGGCGGTCGCAAGCCCGCGGGTGCGATCGCGGCCGTGGTGCCCGCCGCGGCCAGGGGCTCAGCAGCCGGCTCAGCGGCGGGTTCGGCAGCTGGCGCGGCGGCGAGCGCCGAGGCCGAGCCGGCCTCCGAGGCGTCGGGCACTGCCTCGACCGTGCGCGACAGCTGCCCGGGCAGCCGTCGGGGCGCCGGGGCGCCGCCGTCCGCCGAGTCACCGTCGACGATGGTGGCCTCGAGCCCGTCCGGGACGGACCCGTCGGGGGTCTGCACGCGCACCTGGAGGGCATCACTCCCCGGCCGGATCAGCGGCTCGGTGCCGGTGCGCGCATGCGCGGCCTCGGCGGTGCCCGCCTCAGGCGTCGCGTCGTCCTGGTCAAGTGGCTCCCACGACGTCCAGACGCCGCCGTTGCGCGTGCGGACGAGCACCTCGCTCACCTCGACGCCACTCTTCCAGGTGACGCCGACCAGGTCGAAGTCACCCGTGGGGGTGGGTGCGGTCAGCACCGCGAGGTCGCCGTCGACGGCACCCTCGACGCCGTCGGCACCCGCCTGGCCGCCCGTGGACGGAGCCGGTTCGTCGGCGGGTTCGTCGGCCGGCTCCTCGACCGGGATCGCGAGGGTCCCGAGCGCGTCGGAGTCGACGCCGTCGAGCGCGATCGTCGTCGTCGTCACCGCGGACGGGTCGTCTGCCGCGCGCGCCGTGGTCGGCTGGGCCACCGCACCCCACGAGACGAGCGCGACCGCCGATCCGATGGCCGCCGGCCAGAGCACCTGTCGTCGCATCTCGAACCTCCTCGTCGCGCGCCGCGCCCCGCCGGCAACAGTCCGCCGGAGTAACGGTAGTCACTACCGTCACACGCGCATCGATGCGACACGGCGGGCGCGCGGACCGGCTCAGCGCGCCCCCGCGGGGGCCAGTAGGCTTGCCCGGGCTGTCTGGGCCGCTGTCGTCTACCTGAAGGAAGCTTTGTGAACATCGCAGTCGTGGCGCTCGGCAAGATCGGGCTTCCGTTGGCCGTGCAGTTCGCGTCGCGGGGCCACAACGTCGTCGGTGTCGACGTCAACCCGCACACGGTCGATCTGGTCAACGCCGGCGTCGAGCCGTTCCCGGGCGAGGCGCATCTGGCCGACTTGCTGGCCGACCTGGTCCCGGCTGGCCGGCTGCGTGCGACGACGGACTACGCGGACGCCATCCCTGGCGCTGACGCCGTCGTCATCGTCGTGCCCCTGTTCGTCGACGACGCGACCTGGGAGCCCGATTTCGGCTGGATGGACGCGGCGACACGCTCGCTGGCCACGCACCTGACGCCCGGAACGCTCGTCTCCTACGAGACGACGCTGCCGGTGGGGACCACCCGTGAGCGCTGGAAGCCGCTGATCGAGGAGGTCTCCGGCCTCACCGAAGGCGTGGACTTCGACCTGGTGTTCTCCCCCGAGCGCGTGCTCACCGGACGCGTGTTCCAGGACCTGCGGCGCTACCCCAAGCTCGTGGGCGGCCTGTCCGAGCACGGCGCCCGCCGCGCGACCGAGTTCTACGAGGCGGTGCTCGAGTTCGACGAGCGCCCCGACCTCGAGCGCCCCAACGGCGTGTGGGACCTCGGCAGCGCCGAGGCCGCGGAGCTGGCCAAGCTGGCCGAGACGACGTACCGGGACGTGAACATCGGCCTGGCCAACCAGTTCGGCCGGTTCGCCGAGCGTCACGGCATCGACGTGCACGCGGTGATCGACGCGTCCAACTCACAGCCCTACTCGCACATCCACCGGCCCGGGATCGCCGTGGGCGGCCACTGCATCCCGGTCTACCCGCGCCTGTATCTGCACACCGACCCCGACGCCACGATCGTCCGCGCGGCCCGCGAGGCGAACATGGCCATGCCTGACCACGCAGTCGAGCTGGCGCGCGTCGCGGCGGGCGGCTCACTCGCCGGCAAGCGCGTCGTCGTGCTCGGCGCGTCGTACCGCGGTGGCGTCAAGGAGACGGCGTTCTCGGGCGTGTTCGCGACGGTCGCGGCGGCGCAGGCCGCGGGCGCGACCGTGCTGGTCCACGACCCGATGTTCACCGACGACGAGTTGGCCGGCGCCGGATGGACGCCGTTCCACCAGGGCGAGCAGGCCGACGTCGCGCTCATTCAGGCCGACCACCAGGTGTACCGCTCGTGGGGGCCCAAGGACATCGACGGCATCCAGGTGCTGGTCGACGGACGGCGCATCACCGTCGACGACGACTGGCCCGGCATTGTGAGGATCGTGCTCGGGAAGGCGTGACATGGCCCACGTCCTCTACATCGCGTGGGGCTTCCCGCCGCACCGCGGGCCCGGTACCTACCGCGCGCTCGCGACGGTCAACGAACTCGCCTCCCGAGGCCACCGGGTCACGGTGATCACCGCCGACCTCGACACGTTCGACTTCGTCGTCGGCGGCGACAACTCGCTCCTGACGCGCGTCGACCCGCGCATCGAGGTCGTCCGGGTGCCGTTCCCGCTCGTGTTGCAGGACCCCGTGCTCACCCGGTGGCCGGCTGCCCGCGCCGCTGACCCCCGGGGCTGGCGTCAGCAGACCGTCGAGCGGCTCGCGGCGATCATCCCGGACCCCGTGTACGCGGGTTGGCTCTCACCGGCGCTCGCCGCCGCGTGCCGCGTCCAGGAACGCTCGCCGATCGACGTGACGATCGCGACGGGGAACCCCTACGTGGACTTCGCCGTGGCGTGGGACCTGTTCCGCAACGACGGCGTGCCGTTCGTGCTCGACGAGCGCGACTCCTGGCTGCACGACGTCTACACCGGCGAGCCGCAGCCGGAGGCGGACGCGGTCCGCGCCTGGCTTGCCCAGGCCAGCGCGAGCGCGCTCCAACTCTGGTACGTCAACCCGCCGATCGCCGAGGCGTACGCCGAGGAGTTCCCCGCTCAGCGGCACAAGATCCGGGTCGTGGAGAACGGCTGGGACCCATCGTTCCTTGCTCAGCAGTCCGACGCGGCTCCGGCTCAGCCCGGAATCATCGTCTCGTTCGTCGGCACGGTGAGCTCGCAGCTCCCGTTGCGCACGCTCGCCGAGGGCTGGCGCATGGCCCGCAAGGCGGGCGGCGTCCCATCCGACGCGCGCTTCCGCATCGTCGGGCAGCTCGGGCATGCCGGGGTGGGCGACGAGGAGCAGAAGGCGGTCGCGCACGAGTTCCGCGACGATGGCTTCGAGCTCGTGGGGCGCGTCGCGAAGGCGCGGATCCACGAGGTCTACGGCGAATCGGACGTCCTCGTCTTCGCGAAGGAGGGCGGCGGCCTCGTGACCTCGGGAAAGATCTACGAGTACGTGGCGACCGGGCTTCCGATCGCGTCGATGATCGAGCCACGCCACGACGCCCGCCGCGTGCTCGACGGGTACCCGCGGTGGCACGACGCGGCGACGCCGGACGCCGCGGGCTTCGCGGACGCGCTGACCGCAGCGCTCGACGACGCCGCGCACGGCGCTGGCGCGCTCGAACCTGCGCGGGCCCATGGCGAGCAATTCCGACGCGACATCGTGCTGCGCGCGGCGCTCGACGACTTGGAGAAGGAACTGGGATGGTGACCGCGGAGCCGCTCGTGGTGGCGGTGTGCTGCGAACGTCCTGAGCCCGCGTCGGTGGTGGAGCTCGAGAAGGTCGCGTCTGGCAACGTGCGCTGGCTGCTGGTGAGCGAGTCGATGCGCGGGCGGCTACGGACCCGCTGGGCCGACGCGCCAGGCGGCCGCCGCCTGACGGGGGTCGAACGCGCCTCGGTCCCGAGCGTCGCCGCCGCGCTCACCGACGCACTCGCCACCCTCCCGGACGTCCCCCGCGTCGTGCTCGCCGTCGACCGGCTCTCCCAGCGGGCGCTGCACCTCCTGCGCGACGACCTCGCCGACGCCGTCGTCGTGGCCACCGCCGAGCACGCGGCGCGCGCCCATCGGCTGTTCACGCTCGGGCGGAGCGCCACCGAGGTGACCCATCCCGTCCCGGCGGAGCTTCGACCCGAGCCCGAGACCGGGATGCGCGTCGACGACTCCGGGCACCCCGGCGACGCCCCGTGGATGCGCCTCGAGCAGAACACGCTGTCCGTGGACGTCGCGGGGCTGGGCCCTGCGCACCGGGAGGCGATCGACGCGCGCCGTGGACTGTCGGCGGGGGGCCGCGAGGACCAGCGCCTGCTGATCGCTCCGGCCAACTACGCGGGCCAGGGCTGGGCGTGGGCACGCGCCGTGCGGCGGCACCTGCCCAGCTGGGATGCCCGCACGATGGCGGTCTACTCCGACCGGGCACGCCTGCGCTTCGACGCCGATGCGATCCTGACCGTCGCCGAGTGGGACGACCCCTCGACGCGGCTCCAGACAGTGTTGTCCCAGGTGGTGCCCGCGAGCCATGTCCTGGTGGAGGCGATGCGGCCCGTGCTCGGATCGACCCGCGTCGGCGCCCCTTCCTGGGGTATCCCTGAGGCGGTCGGCGACGTCGCCGCCTTGCTCGAGTCGGGGCGCGAGGTGGCGCTGCTGTTCCACGGCTCCGAGGTGCGCCGCCCGTCACAGCACGCCGCGGGGATCGGGTGGAGTCCGTTCCGCGCCGCGACCCCCGACCCGGCGGACGCCCGGCTGGACGCGGTGACCGCCGCCGCCGTGGAGGCGGCCGCAGAACTCGGGCTCCCTGCCTTCGTCTCGACGCCCGATCTCCTCGACTACGTGCCGGACGCCACGTGGCTCCCGCTCGCGCTGCTGCCCGCCGATTTCGCGCCGTTCGACGAGCCCTTCCCTGGCCGCCCGCCGGTGGTGCTCCACGCGCCGTCGTCGTCGCGGCTCAAGGGCTCCCTTGCGGTCGACGCCGCGTTGCGCGACCTGCACGCCCGTGGCGTCATCACCTATCGAAGGCTCACCGATCTGTCCCCGATGCTGATCCCCGCCGCGCTGCGCGAAGCCGACGTCGTGGTGGACCAGGTGGTGCTCGGGAACCCCGGCGTGCTCGCCGCCCAGGCGCTCGCCGCGGGACGCGTGGTCGTCGCGCACCTCCCCGAACACGTCCGCGCGCGCTATCCCAGTCCACCCCCCATCGTCGAGGCGACGCCACTCTCGCTGCGCGGCGTGATCCTCGACCTGGTGGCGGACCAAGATTCCGCCCGCGCAATCGGTGCCCAAGGCCCCGCCTTCGCCCGTACGCTGCACGACGGTAGGAAGTCCGCTCAGACCCTCGCTGACGCCTTCCTGCTTCGCGCTCGTCCTTGACCGCCAACGGAGGCGTCATGCACATCGCCCACCTCCTCGACCGGGCGTCCGCCGGACGGACGCTGGTCTACGACTCCGCCGTCGTCTCGCTCCTCGGCGACGCGCCCTTGCCCCAGGGCTCCGGAGAAATCGTCTGCCACGTCGTCGTCTCGGATGCTGCGGCACCCGTCGAGTTCGTCGTCCCCGAAGGGCCTGACGGCACCGAATGCGTCCTCCTGCTCCAGGCGGCCGCGTCGAACGTGCCGTTCCGCGCCTGGGCTCGGGCGCTCGCGCGCGGCTCGTATCAGATCCTCGAAGTCGTCGCGGACGCCGGCCCGGACGCCACCGTGGTGGCGCTGCGCGCGCGCCGCACCACCGCCCCGCTCCCCCTCACGATCCCGTCGACCGAGGCGATGATCCCCCCGCTGCCCTCCGAGCAGCAGGCCCTCTACGCCGCCAGCCACGCAGCGGTCCTCGAGCTGGAGCTCATCGCGAGCACGTCGGTGCTCGTCGCGGAGTTGCAGCACACGATCGACCAGCAGCGGCAGCAGTGGGACGCGTCGCACGAGGAGCGGCGCGCGGGCGAGCGCGCCCGCATGCTCCTCGAGGGCTACCGGGCGTCCGCGACCTACCGCGTGGGCTCGGTCGTCCGCCGCGTCCGTCGACGCGTGGCGCCGGCCAGCGGGAAGTGAGCGCACCGCAGGCTCCGGAAGCCGTCACGGTTGTCACCCCCTGGTACCCGACGGCTGACCGGCCGCACTACGGCTCGTTCGTCCGGGCCTGGACGCGGGCGACGACGCCCGCCGGGCACGCCACCGTGGTCCACCTGGACAGCGTCGAGCCGGGCACGCCCGCGCGCGTCGAGGACCGCCAGGCGCCCGAGGGCCGCGTGCTGCGGGTGCCCGTGCCGGTGGCTCCGCGCTCGCCGCGCGCGGTGGTCGCACGTGCCCACCGGGACGCGCTCGCGGACGTGCTCGCGCGCGAGCCGGGCCTGACTCCGCCCGGGCGCCCCGTCCACGCGCACGTCGGATTGCCCGTGGGGTGGGCCGCGTGTGCGGCATTGCCGCCCGAGACGCTCCTCGTCGTCACCGAGCACGCGTCCTACCTGCCGACACTGCTCGCGACGCCTGAGACGCGTGGCATGTACGGCGAGGTCGTCCGGCGCGCCGCCCGGCTGCTGACGGTGGGCGACGAGGGCGCGCGCCTCATCCGCGCGGCCGTGCCCGACGCCGCCGCGAAGGTGCACGCGATCGGCAACCCCGTCGACGCCACGCACTTCACGCCTCGGCCGTGGCCGCAGGGCCGGCGAAGCCGCTGGGTGTGCGTCGCCAACCAAGTGCCCGGCAAGGGCGTCGACCGCGTCGTGCGGGCGTTCGCGGCCTGGGCGTCCGGGCCCGACGACCACCTGACGCTGCTCGGTGACGGCATCTTGCGCGGCGAGCTCGAGGCACTCGCACGCGATCTGGGTGTGGCGCAGTCCGTGACGTTCCGTGGCGCCGTCGACCCGTCCGAGGTCCCTGCCGTGCTGGCGTCGAACGAGCTCCTCATGCACCTGTCGGACCATGAGACGTTCGGGCTCGCGCCGCTCGAGGGCGTGCTCGCGGGGCTCCCTGTTGTCGCGGCCGCGTCCGGCGGGCCGAGCCACACCCTGCGCGACGCGGTGGCGCTCGGTGTCGCCGCGCTGGTGCCCGTGCGGCCCGAGCCCACGGCGGTGGCGGCGGCCGTCGACGCACTTTCAGGCGATGCCCACGCCGCCCAGGTGGCGCGCGAACGCCTCGTGGCCGCGTACGGGACGGCCGCGTTCGCGCGCCGCGCCCGGCGCGCGCTGGCAGGCGATCCGCCCGACCCCGAGCGCGACGACCTCGCGGTGGTCACCGTCGGCCTCTCCGAGTCCGACGCCCGGGCGCTCGATGCCGTCCACGACCACCTGCTCCGCTCGGGTGTCCGGGTGACGTTCGTCACGGCGTCCAGCGACGAGGCCGCGGCCGTCGACCGGCGGCTGCGACCGACCGTCGTGGACGGCGGCCCTGGCGCGTCCGCTCACGTGGCAGCGGCGGCAGCCGCGTGGCTCCGTGG